>DISF01000056.1:0-11244 GCA_002421985.1 Roseovarius sp. UBA6217
TTCAGGTGCCCGATGCACTGCACCTCGAACTGTTCCAGAAGGGCGCGGGCGTCGTCGGTGGGCTGGACGGGCACGGGCGGCGGCGTGTTGAGCGGCATCTGGTAGACGAGGAGCGCGGACACCATGCCCTTCCACATCTGCACCAGGCCGGGGTCCAGCACCGCGTTGCGCTGCCGGTTGGGCGGCGGTCGGTCGCCCTCGTAGGTCACGCACAGGAACCGGCTGAGAAATCCGTCAGCCATCATGTCAGGGGTGAGGCATTCAAGGAACGTGGCTGGGGTCGTCTCACCGAGGAACGAGAGCGACGGCCAGTCCACCCCGTTCAAGCTGTTGTCCGAGTTGCTGTAGCTCTTCCCTTCGAGGAACGCCTTTCCATATGCGTTCGTCATGACGGTGCGGAGGTTCTGCATTGGCGTGTCGTGCGGGTTGGACATGCGTTTCAGCTTGCGTCCAAACTCGCCCTGCAACGCGAGGAACCCCGGTTCGCGCAACAGTTCCTTGTGCAGCGCCTCGCCGCTGACAAAGTCCTGCGCCCTGACGAAGCGATCCGCCAGCGGCGACCCTGACAGCTTCAGCATCGCGGGGATGCCGTCATGCGTGCTGTCCTTGCCGATGCCGCTCTTGGCGACAAGAATGAGATACAGCGCCAGGTCTTTGCCGGTGTACGTCCGGTACGCGCGACCGCAGACGCCCGCCAGCAGCGCCAGCGTGGCCACCGTCGCCACCTCGCGGACGGGCGAATAGCTGTTGGCAAAGATGAAGCGGGCGATGGCACCAGCCACCCCCGGCGGCCACTGCACCCCCGCGCCCGTAGCCTCGGCAACAGCCGGGGACTGCGGTTTGCCGTCCCCAACCCCTTGGCTGGGGGCGAGCTGCCGCTGTGTGCGGCGCTGCGCCGCTTGCCTGCGCCGCACAACCTGCACCACCTCGAAAGGGTCGCGCCCATGTTCGTAGGCGCACTGCATGATGTACCAATCGTCGTCATCACGCCCGAATTGATCGAGGTGCAGTTCGTTGTCGCTGCCCCCGGCAGCATCGGTTACATTGTCCATGTCCCTCTTTTCCTCTCAGCGGCAGGGTGTTGGTGCGCCCTGCCGCTTTTCGTGAGCGCGGCTACACATGCGCTGGACGTGACCTGCCCGCCGACACCGCAGCGCGCGGCATCGGTCTGGAAACAGGCGGTTCAGCGAAAGCACCCGCGCAAGTCTCATTGTTACATGCCGGTCAGGCAGACAGGGCTTGGCTGGTGCTGGTGCGGGCGCTCGCGGCCAGCCACTGCAACAGGTCCTTCTCCGCGTAGCGCACGACGCGGGTGCGGGGCGGCGAGAAGAAACGCGGTCCACCACCACGCAGGCGATAGCCCTCCATCGTGCTGGGGTGGACGCCCAGCAACGCGGCGGCCTCCCTCGGGTCGAGGGGACGGCGGCGGGGTTCGTAACCGAACAGCTCGCAGAGCTGGTCGAAGCTCATGTTCTCGTGATCCATGGGGTCGGTTCCAACTGCGCCCGTCCGTTTCCGGCAGAGCGTGAACCCGCTGAACCACCCATGTGGTCAACTTAGTGTCCGGTCGCACGCCCCATGACGCTGTTCCCGGATGCGCCCTCGCGGGCGTCCCGCCCCTTGTGGAAGTGGCGGATAGCGAGCTTCGTACACAACATAAGCGCGACGTGCAGCCCAGCACAAGCCATTCCTGCACGTTGAGGAAACCCGCCCGACTCGCGCCGGGCGGGCAGTTGTCAGACGGGCATCTTTCGCCAGAAGCCGTAGGTGGCTTGTCCCTCGGCATCAATGTCGAGCCTGAAGCTGTGATCGGGCGGTAGGTCCAGAGCCCGAAGGATCTGCTCGACAAGTCCAGCGACCTGTTCCGCCCTACGCTTCCGCTCGCCTGCCGGGTCGGCGACAAGACCGTGATGAACATCAAGAAGTTTCATTGTCGTCTCCATGATTGCCCGTCGCGACGACATGCACATGCAGCGCGTACGAGCTTGGTTGCTCGACACACTGCCCTTGCGGACTGTTTCCAGCGCCCTGCGGCGCCCGGTGTCATGGGAACCTGATTGATACCCGCCGCCAAGCGACATGACAAGTCATTTCATGCGTCAGCCTCGGGAAGGCGATAGGTTACATATTCCCTCTTGATCCGAGATAGGGTCGATGTTACATATCGCCTATAGCAACCCGAAGGAGACAACCATGATGCCCGTGGTCAGGATCAACGACGCCACCTTTGCCGACCTTAGCGCCCTCAAGACGTGGTTCGGCACCAAGTCACCCAGCGAGACGATTGATCGCGTCGTGCAAGAGGTGATGGAGCAGCTCGGTATGGAGCGCGACGAGGAAGCGGAGGAAGCGACCGCCATCGCCAGCGACGGGGCGATGCAGTTTGAGCGCGCCCCCAGCCTCACCTTCACGAAGCCCCTCGCCGCCACGATCAACGGCAAGGCGATCCAGAACCCGAACTGGGCCACCATCCTCCACGCCATGCTCGCGCAGGTGAAGGGGAAGGGGCTTGAGGGCGAGAAGCTGGTGCGTGAACTGGCCATCCCGACGCGGGCGACCAAGTACGAGGAAGAAGGGTTCAAGTACCAAGCTGACCTTGGCATTTCGGTGCAGGGGCAGTCGGCGTCCGATGCGTGGAAGGAGGTTGACCGCCTCGCCAAGAAGTGGCGCATCCCCGTCACCGTCGAGTTTATGTGGCGGCAGAACCCGAAGGCGCAGTACCCCGGCAAGAACGGCGTGCTGCGGTCCGGTCAGTGAGAGCAGGCGCTAGCTGCGGGCTTCATGCCCGCAGCGGCACCACGTTCGCGCCGTTAGCCTTCGCCGCCCGCTCCTCGATGTAGTCAGCGATGCGCTGGGCTTCGGGGTACAGGTAGCCCAGCCGTTCGGTCTCAAGGTAGTGGCGCGCGGTGACGGTCGTCGGCAGGTGCCCGGTGAGCAGTTCAACTTTGGTAAAGTCGATGCCACATTGAGCGATGCCGATGGTCGTGGTGGTGCGGCGCAGGTCGTGCGCTGTCACCTTGGTACCCGCCACCTTGCTCACCTTCGTCATCAGGTCGCGTGGGCTGACGATGTGGCCGCTCTTGCTCCATGTGGTGAACACCCAGGGCGAACCCTCGACGCGCTCGCGGGTCTTGAGCAGCTCCACCAGTTGGGTCGAGCAGGGGAACCAGAAGCTGTTGCGGTTCTTCGCGTCGGGGACGTGCCACCAGCACGCGGCAGGGTCGTCCTCAAGGTGGACATGCTCCCACCGCAGGCTGGCAGCTTCGTTCAGTCGGCATCCCGTCAGCATGAGGAACGACACAAGGTCGATCCCGGCGAGGCTGTCGCGGGTGTAGGCTTCGGCACGCCACGCTTGCAGGGCTGACCACACCGCGCCAACCCGGTTGTCGGGGATGCGGCTGGTGCGGGGCTTAAGCTCGACCCAGTCGTCGCGCAGGCCATCGACAGGGTTGCGGGGCACGAGGGGGCTACCGTCAGCGCGGCGGTACTGGCGACCGGCGTAGTTCAGCAGCGCTTTCAGCACGGAGAGCGACTGGTTCGCTTGCCCCGGCGAGCCGCCCTTGCGGTCGCCATGCAACCCCTTCGTCATGAGCTTGCGGTACAGCTTGCGGCACCCGTCCTCGGTGATGCTGACCACGGGTTTGTGCTGCCACTGGGCGAGGGTTGTGGTCACATGCCGCTCGATCTGCGCCGCACTGCTCGCCTTGAGCTTGCCGGGGCGCGCCATGTAGCTGTCCGCCACGTCGCGGAGCGTCACCTCCATCGCCTCTTGGTGCTTCCGCTCGTCGCGCGGGTCCACCCCCTCGCGCATCCGTTGCAGCACACGGCGCGCCTTGTCTCGCGCTTCCGCCTCGGTCAGTTCCCCGAGGGGTCCAAGGGTGAGGTTCACCTGCCGCCCGCGCACCCGCCCGGTGGCGACGAACACGCGCTTGCCCTTCGGGTGGTGCTTGGAGGGGGCGGAGCAGCGCAACCCGAACCCCTTGACGGCGCTGTCGTGCCCGCCGTCCCAGTGAATTTCGTACCCTGTGGCGGGTGGCTCGATCTTGTCGATGTAGGCCTTCGTGAGCTTCGGCATTGTCATGTCCCTTCCGGTAACTTGTAGCGCATTTGTAACATGCAGCTACGGGTCAGGGCAGGTTACGACAGGGCTCTACGTCATTCAAGTACCTGATTCGTAATGCTTTTTAAGGGTTGTGCGGGGCTCTGCTGGCTTCTACGGGGACGCTGGCACAAGTCTTGAAAACCGGCGATGTGAGAGCATCCGTGGGTTCGAATCCCACCCCTTCCGCCACCTTTTTATTTATAAAAATAAGACTTTACCTGAATACCCCACATAAAGCCCCACATTATGAAACCGCTTTTTCGGAGTAGTCGGCTGGGTCAGGCGCGCCCTGCGACCGGCGCGGGCAACCGCGTGTGAATGCTCTCCATCAGGACCAGAAGCGCATTCTACTGTCTTGCCCGTCATCTCAACCTGAAGCTGCCCGGCAGGCACGGCTTGATCCCACGCGAAATTCGCCGTGAGTTTGCCGTGAGAAACCCTCGCCAAGATTATTCATGATGGTGTCATGATGCTAGCGTAACCTTTTGACAACCTGTATTTTTCTGCTGTCTCGACCAAAACCTCCGGTTTTCAGGGCATGCCTGTATGAAAGCCGCTCGTCTTTGGGCCTAGCGCCCGTCAGGGTGGATCATTTTTGAATGATCCTGCCGGGTCACCTTTGAATGCAGGTTGACACTATCTGCTCCATCAACTGGCTGTTCCAAAATTACTCGATTCCACACCGCCCAACCCTCACCATCCCCTGACCCCATCGCGCGCCCCGGTCATCATCCCGTCCCCGCGCGCGATTCTGTCCTCAAGGCGGTAACGTCGCGCGTCGCATCGCCCTAAGAAAATAATTATCACGATATATCATATTCTTAAATCAAGTATCTACAAAATTTACGCCTCCCCCGGTTTCGGTTTACCACCCGTTAACCCTGCGTGCGTTATCCCTGTCCTTGCAAGTTGGCGAGGTCACGGATGCCCGATAGAAATCATCCTTCCACTCACCCCCCACTCCCACCCACCACGGAAGATGACCGGGTGACGTGGCTTCGCCTCTTGCGCTCTCGTCGTGTCGGCCCGACGACATTCCACCGCCTGCTCGCCGATCACGGCACCGCCGCCGCGGCCTTCGGCGCGCTGCCCGAGGTGGCCCGCGCCGCAGGTGTGGCCGATTACACCCCCTGCCCCGAGGGTGTGGCCGTGGCCGAATTGCGCGCCGGGGCCAAGGCGGGCGCGCGGCTTCTCACATATGCTGATCCCGCCTACCCGGCGGCGCTGCGCGATCTGTCAGACGCGCCGCCCGTGTTGTGGATCAAGGGCGATCCGGCCTTGCTCGCGCGCCCCGTCATCGCCATTGTGGGGGCGCGCAACGCCTCCTCGCTTGGGCTGCGCATGGCCCGCGCGCTGGCCGCCGATCTGTCAGAGCAGGGCTTTGTCATCGCCTCGGGCCTCGCGCGCGGCATCGACACCGCCGCCCATCACGCCAGCCTCAAGAGCGGCACCATCGCGGTGATGGCGGGCGGGGTGGATGTGGTCTACCCGTCCGAGAACAAGGCGCTTTGCGACCAGATCGCCAGAACCGGCCTGTGCCTCTCGGAACAGCCCGTCGGCCTTGTGCCGCAGGCGCGGCACTTTCCCGCGCGCAACCGCCTTGTCAGCGGGCTTGCCCGCGCGGTCGTGGTGGTCGAGGCGGCGGCGAAATCCGGCTCGCTCATCACCGCGCGCACGGCGCTTGATCAGGGGCGCGAGGTCATGGCCGTGCCCGGCCACCCGATCGACGCCCGCGCCGCGGGCTGCAACATGCTCATCCGTGACGGAGCCACGCTGGTGCGCAGTGCCGCCGACGTGATCGAGGCGCTGCCGCAGACGCAAACGCAGCCCCCCGCACAGGCCGAAATCCCCCTGCCCGATCCCGCGCCGCCAGAGCGCCCCGCCCGGTCCCTGCGCGACACAGCCGCGCTGCATAGCGAGATCCTGTCGCGCCTCGGCCCCTCGCCCTTGGCCGAGGATCAGCTCATCCGCGATCTTGCCAGCCCCGCGCAGGCGATCGCGCCGGCGCTTGTCACGCTCGAGTTGGACGGGCGCATCACCCGCCATCCCGGCGGCCTCGTCTCGCTCGCTGTCTGACAGCCCAAGGCCCCGAAATACCCCATTCCGGCCCCGCGTTGACAAACCCCCTTGCCAGCGCACATGCTCCCCCGCCATAAGCGGCCCGCAAAGCCGAAAGGAGTGTCCATGCCCGTCGTCGTTGTCGAATCGCCCGCCAAAGCCAAGACAATCAACAAGTATCTGGGCGACGGCTACACGGTTCTGGCAAGCTATGGCCATGTCCGCGACCTGCCGCCCAAGGATGGATCGGTCGATCCAGAGCATGATTTCGCCATGACATGGGAGGTGGGTGCCGACGCGCGCAAGCATGTCAAGGCCATCGCCGACGCGCTCAAGGATGACAACGCGCTCATCCTCGCGACCGACCCCGACCGCGAGGGCGAGGCGATAAGCTGGCATCTCGAGGAGACGCTGCGCAAGCGCAAGGCGATCCGCAAAGACACCCCCGTGAGCCGCGTGGTCTTCAACGCCATCACCAAATCCGCCGTCACCGAGGCAATGAAGAACCCCCGTCAGGTCGATGCGCCACTGGTCGAGGCCTATCTGGCGCGCCGGGCGCTCGATTATCTCGTGGGCTTCAACCTCAGCCCCGTGCTCTGGCGCAAACTGCCCGGCGCGCGCTCGGCAGGGCGCGTGCAATCGGTTTGCCTGCGTCTCATCGTCGAGCGCGAGATGGAGATCGAGGCGTTCCGCGCCCGCGAATACTGGTCCGTCAAGGCGCTGCTCGCCACGCCGCGCGGGCAGGAGTATGAGGCGCGCCTTGTCTCGCTCGCGGGCAGCAAGCTCGACAAGTTCGACCTCGCCAACGCCACGCAGGCCGAAATGGCGGTGCAGGCGGTCGCGTCGCGCGCCCTCTCTGTGGTTTCGGTCGAGGCCAAACCCGCCAGCCGCAACCCCTCTGCCCCCTTCATGACCTCCACCCTGCAACAGGAGGCCAGCCGCAAGTTCGGCATGGGCGCCAAACAATGCATGAGCGCCGCGCAACGCCTCTACGAGGCCGGGCACATCACCTATATGCGCACCGACGGCATCGACATGGCCCCAGAGGCGGTGATGGCCGCGCGCGACGCGATCTGCGACCGCTTTGGCGAGGCGTATCTCCCGAAATCGCCACGCATGTATAAAAACAAGGCCAAGAACGCGCAGGAAGCGCATGAATGCATCCGCCCCACCGACATGACGCGCGACGCGGCCAAGCTAAGGCTCACCGACACCGACCAGCGCCGCCTTTATGACCTGATCTGGAAACGCACCCTTGCCTGCCAGATGGAGGCCGCGCGGCTGGAGCGCACCACCGTCGAGATCGGCAGCGAGGATGGGCAGGTGGGCCTGCGCGCCACCGGGCAGGTCATGCTCTTTGACGGGTTCCTCAAGGTCTACGAGGAAGGGCGCGACGACGTGACCGACGAGGATGACCGCCGCCTGCCTCAGATCATGCAGGGCGAGCCCGCCGCCTTCGCCAAATCCTCGCTGCGCGCGGAGTTTGCCAAGGCACAGGACGGCAAGGACAGCCCCGCCGCGATGCTCTCGCAAAACGAGGCCGTGCTCGGGCTGCAACATTTCACCCAAGCCCCGCCGCGCTACACCGAGGCGACGCTGGTCAAGAAGATGGAAGAGCTGGGCATCGGCCGCCCCTCGACCTATGCGAGCGTGTTGGGCACGATCCAGGACCGCGAATATGTCCGCAAGGATCAGGGCCGCCTTGTCCCCGAGGACAAGGGCCGCATCGTCACCGTCTTTCTCATCAATTTCTTCCGCAAATACGTGGGCTACGAATTCACCGCCAATCTGGAAGAGGATCTCGACCGGGTGAGCGCGGGCGAGGCGGATTACAAGGAAATCCTCGGCCGCTTCTGGCGCGATTTCTCGGCGGCCATCGCCGAGACATCCGAATTGCGCATCACCGAGGTGCTCGACGTGCTCGACGCGGCGCTCGCGCCCACGCTCTACCCGCCGCGCGAGGATGGCGGCGATCCGCGCCAATGCCCGCTTTGTGGAACGGGGCAGTTGCATCTCAAGACCTCGCGTTCGGGCGGTTTTGTCGGCTGTGGCAACTATCCGGACTGCCGCTACACCCGCCCTATCGGCGGGGACGCGGCGGAAAATGGCGACCGTGTCCTTGGAGAGGATGAGAATGGCAACGAAATCTCGCTGCGCTCGGGGCGCTTTGGCCCCTATGTGCAGCGCGGCGAGGCCACGGAAGACAACAAGAAGCCCGAGCGCGCCAGCCTGCCCAAGGGCTGGAAAGCCGAGGATATGACGCTCGAGAAGGCGCTGACGCTGCTGAGCCTGCCGCGCGAGGTGGGAACGCATCCCGAGGGCGGCATCGTCAAGGCGAATTTCGGCCGCTTCGGCCCCTATATCATGCATCAGTTGCCCGACGAGGCAAAACCCGTCTACGCCAATCTCAAGGATCCGGCGGACGTGTTCGAGATCGGCATGAACCGCGCGGTGGAACTGCTTGCCGCCAAGCGCGCCAATCCCGGCGGGCGCGGGCGCGCGGCGGCGAAATCCTTGCGCGATCTGGGCGAGCATCCCGACGGTGGCCCGGTTCAGGTGTTCGAGGGGCGGTATGGTCCTTATGTCAAATGGGGCAAGGTCAACGCCACCCTGCCCAAGGAGACGCCCCCCGAGGCGATCACGCTGGAGGCGGCACTCGATCTCATCGCGGCCAAGGCGGCGAAACCGGGCGGCAAGAAGAAAGCCGCGCCCGTGAAAGCCACTGCGAAGAAACCCACTGCGAAGAAACCCGCCGCCAAGAAAACCACGGCCAAGCCCGCCACCGGCAAGAAGGCGGGCTGAGCCGCGCGCCGCACCTTACGTAGTAATCCCTAATCCGCGTCGTTGGGCGCGCGCGTCGCGTTGACTCGCGCCCACGCCGCCGCCATACCACCTCTGACAGGTTTCACGAGGAGGTTCGCAATGTCCAAGGTTTACAGCTCGGCCGCCGAGGCGCTCGACGGGCTCTTGCGCGACGATATGCTGATCGCCGCAGGCGGCTTTGGCCTCTGCGGCATTCCCGAATTGCTGCTTTCGGCGATCCGCGATTCGGGCGTCAAGGGCCTCACCTTCGCCAGCAACAACGCGGGCGTGGATGATTTCGGCATCGGCATCCTGCTTCAGACCCGGCAGGTGAAAAAGATGATCTCCTCCTATGTCGGCGAGAATGCCGAATTCATGCGCCAATACCTGAGCGGCGAGCTGGAGCTTGAATTCAACCCGCAGGGCACGCTTGCCGAGCGGATGCGCGCGGGCGGCGCGGGTATTCCCGGCTTCTACACCAAGACCGGCGTCGGCACGGTCATCGCCGAGGGCAAGGAGCACAAGGACTTTCCCACCGGCGCGGACGGCCAGCCCGAGACCTATATCATGGAGCGCGGCATCTTTGCCGATCTCTCGATCGTCAAGGCGTGGAAGGCCGACACCACCGGCAACGCCATCTTCCGCAAGACCGCGCGCAACTTCAACCCGCCGGCGGCCATGTGCGGGCGCATCTGCGTGATGGAGGTCGAAGAGATCGTGGAGCCGGGCACGCTCGACCCCGATTGCATCCACCTGCCCGGCATCTATGTGCACCGCCTCATCCAGGGGCAGCACGAGAAACGGATCGAGCAACGCACCGTTCGCAAGAGGGAGGAAGCCTGATGTTCTTTGACGACGACGATGGCATGAGCGCGGGCGTGACCGCCTGTTCCTATACCGATGAGTTTCTCGACGCCGCCGTGGCCAAGATCGACGCCACCTTCGGCACGGGCTTTGCCAGGCAGCACCCGGCGCTGGTGGCGGGATATCTGCAAGCCAGCGCCACCAACCTCAGCGCCTTCATGACCGCCGCCGCCAACATGCAGGCCGCCGGCTTCGACGAGGCGCTCGCGGCGGCGATGGACGAGATGGACGAGATGGACTGGGAAGATGACGCGCCCGAGGCCGCACCACCGGCCAAACCGCGCAAGAAAGGACGCAAGTGATGCCCTGGGATCGCAATCAGATGGCGGCACGCGCCGCGCAGGAGCTTGAAGACGGCACCTATGTCAATCTCGGCATCGGCATTCCGACGCTGGTGAGCAACTACATCCCCGAGGGAGTGCAGGTGACGCTGCAATCGGAAAACGGGATGCTCGGCATGGGGCCCTTTCCCTATGAGGGCGACGAAGACCCCGACCTTATCAACGCCGGCAAGCAGACCATTACAGAGCTGCCCCACACCGCCTATTTCGACAGCGCCACCTCGTTCGGCATGATCCGGGGCGGCAAGATCGCGATGGCGATCCTTGGCGCGATGGAAGTGGCCGAAAACGGCGATCTGGCCAACTGGATGATCCCCGGCAAGCTCATCAAGGGCATGGGCGGGGCGATGGATCTGGTGGCGGGCGTGCGCCGGGTGGTGGTGGTGATGGACCACACCAACAAGGCGGGCGAGTCGAAGATCCTGAAGCAATGCACCCTGCCGCTGACCGGCAAGGGGGTGGTCAATCGCATCATCACCAATCTTGGCGTGCTCGATGTGGTCGAGGGCGGCTTGCGCATCCTGGAATGTGCCGATGGCGTGACCGAGGACGAGCTGCGCGCCGCCACCGAGGCGACCATCGTCGCCTGATATCGGGGGCCGGGCCCCGCGCCCGGCCCTATTCATTGGTGGCGCATGTTCGAGGATCTCAAAACCGGTTCCCACTTTTGAGCAACATGCTTTATTTCATCGCCAGATCAAAGGCGCAGGCATCGGTGACAAGCTCGGGCCGCGTCTTGCACAGGCCGCGCGCCACGTCAAAGGCCGCGAGCACCAGCGGCACGTAATCGCGCGTCTCGGCAAAGGGGGGCACGCCGCCATGCGCGCGCACCGCCCCCTCTCCCGCGTTATATCCCGCCAGCGCCAGGATCACGTCGCCGCCGAATTCCCCGATCAGCCAGTCGAGATAGGCCACCCCGCCGCCGATATTGGCCGCCGGGGCCAGCGCGTCGGCCACACCGAACCGCGCCGCCGTGTCGGGCATGAGCTGCATCAGCCCCTGCGCGCCCTTGCTTGATGCCGCCTCTGCGCGCCCGCCCGATTCCACCGCGATCACCGCCAGCGCCAGCGCGGGCGA
>DISF01000056.1:11251-90412 GCA_002421985.1 Roseovarius sp. UBA6217
GGCGGGTTGGCCAGCCGCAGCATCGCCGCGCGCAGGCGGGCGGCCCCATCGGCACCGGCCTCGGCGGGCACCGCGTCCCAGAACCAGCCAAGGCGCGGTTGCGCCCCGCTGGCGGGCGCGGTCTCGGCGCGGGGTGCGGTCTCGGGCGCGATCTGCACCAAAGGGCCGCGCCGTTCACCGGGCGCGGGGGCCTTTTCACGCTTGAAGGTGAATTCGGGGAAGGGCGGCGGGCCACCCGCCCGCTCGCCCGCCTGCGCAAGGCCCGCGACCAGCAGCGCCGCGCAGGCGCATGAATTCCTGAATATTCCGTTGATCGGCACTGCCCCGCCCCCGGACCGTTTTGCGGCACTATGCCAACAATCGCCCCCGATGGCCAGAATCGTTGCGATTTCGGGGCACGGTTTGCGCGATTTTTGACAAATTCTACACGTTAAAGGTGTTTTTTGGTGGGGGGATTGTAACTAATATCTTTGATAATCAATGCTTTGATATTTTTTTCGATAAAATTCTACGATACTCGGAAAACGCTTCAATGCCGCCCAAATCGCGCCCGAATTCGGGGGGCATATGGGCCTCACACCACGACGGTGACGGGCCACTAAAACGCGACGGGTCCAAGCCGGGATGGATGTGACAAGGTAGCAACTGATCCTTTGGAGGGACCAAACAATGATGAACTTTATCAAGAACTTCCGCAACGACGAAGACGGTGCCGTGACGGTTGACTGGGTTGTCCTGACCGCCGCCATCGTGGGCCTCGGCATCGCCGCGATCGCTTCGGTGAGCGGCGGCGTGAGCCAACTCGGCGGGGCGATCGCAACGGATCTGCAGAACGGCAACTATGTGGGTGCGGGCATCCCCGCCGGCGACGCCCCCGACGAACCCGGCACCTAATTCTCTCCTTGGCATCACGCCAGCGAAAGATCCGGTCATGGCCGCGGGGTATCCCCGCGGCCATTTCCTTTTGCCGCCTCCCCGTAGCGCGGTCTGGCATGAGGATGCCGTATCGGCTCCCTCGTATTGCCACAATTTTCCGCCATCACACGATCCTGCGCCCGCCATCGAGGGCACCCCTCATGGCGCATCGGAAAGGAACGACCCATGCGATTGATATTCGGACTGGTCCTGCTGGTCGGCGTCGGCCTTGCAGGCTTTGCCACCTACATGGCGAGGAATTACATCAACCAATACCAGCAGGCGCTCGCACAGGAGCGCCAGCAACGCGCCCCCGCAATCGAGACGGTCAATGTCCTTGTCGCCGCGCGCGACCTGAAATACGGCGAAAAGCTCGCCCGTGATGCGGTGCTGAGCGTGCCATATCCCAGGGCATCCCTGCCCGAGGGTGTTTTCACCGACGCGGCGGCGCTTTTCCCCGAAGATGCGCGCGACCCGCGCGAGGTGCTGCGCAGCATGGTCAGGGGCGAGGTGATCCTCACCGGCAAGGTGACCAAGCCGGGCGAATCCGCCGGGATCAGCTCTCGCCTCGGCTCTGGAATGCGCGCCTTTGCCATCGAGGTCGATGCAAAAAGCGGCGTCTCTGGCTTCCTGCGCCCCGGCGACCGTGTCGATGTCTACTGGACCGGCTCGGTCGGCAAAGGCAACATCCGCACCGAGGGCGATTCCACCGGCAGCGTGACCAAGCTCATCGAGGCGCGGATGCCGCTCATTGGCGTCGATCAAAGCGCCGACATGGATCGCGACGAGGCGCGCATCGCGCGCACCGTCACCGTCGCCGCCACGCCGCAACAGGTGGCCGCACTGGCACAGGCGCAATCGACCGGGCGGCTGTCGCTCTCGCTCGTGGGCGCGCTCGACGAGACCACCGCAGAGGTGATCGAGGTCGATCAGCGCCGCCTGCTCGGCCTCCAGGCCGTCGAGGCCCCGGCGCCGATGGTCGAGGAAAAGGAGCAATGCATGATCCGCACGCGCCGCGGCTCGGAAGTGGTGATGACCCCCATCCCCTGCACCAACTGACCGCGCGGCCCATCGCGCCGACCGGGGCCGCCCTTGGGGCGGCCCCTGGCATATCGGGCGGCCGCCCTTGGGGCGGCCCTTGGCATATCGGGCGGCACAAACGGCACAGCCGGGATGAAAGACGCCGCGAATCTCATTGATTCCTTGCAAAATTCGGAAATCTCGCGCAGGGTCCGACGAAATGCGGGCGCAAGACCCGGACAAGAAGCGTGATCGGAGAGGCAGGTCACATGAGCATCAGGACCATCATATACCCGGCCCTCGCGGTCGCGCTTTTGGGCATTGCGGCGGGTGTCACGGCTGCGCGTGCCGAAACGGTGCGCGTCCTGCGCGGCGACGCGTCCAGCCATATCGCCATCGCGATGAACCGCGCCATCGTGGTCGAAAGCGACGTCTCCTTTGCCGAGTTGAGCATCGCCAACCCCGCGATTGCCGATTTCTCGACGCTGTCGGACCGCACCATCTACCTGCTGGGCAAGACACCGGGCCGCACCACGCTGACGCTCTTTGACGATAGCGGGCGGCTCATCACCAATATCGACGTGCATGTCAGCACCGATATTGCCGAATTCAAGGAACGCCTGCGCCAGATCCTTCCGGGCGAAAAGATCGACGTGCGCACCGCCAATGACGGCATCGTGCTTTCGGGCACGGTATCAAGCCCCACGCGCCTGCAACGCGCGCTCGACCTCGCGGAACGGTATGCGCCGGAACGGGTGTCCAATCTCATGTCGGTCTCGGGCAAGCAGCAGGTGATGCTCAAGGTCCGCTTCGCGGAGATGCAGCGCAGCGTGTCCAAGGCGCTTTCGACCTCGCTTGCCGTGGACGGGCTGTCGTCGCTCACCGGCGAGGGCGGGGCCCTTGCGGGCTCGCGGCTGGGCACCGGCACGGTGACCGGGCTCAACCCCGGCACGATCGCCGGCCAGACCGCCGCCGGCACGGCCTTTATCGGCTTTGATATCGGCTCGGTCGAGCTTGGCATCCTGATCGAGGCGCTCGAGACCAAGGGCGTCGTGCGCACGCTGGCAGAGCCGAACCTTACCGCACTCTCGGGCCAGGAGGCGAGCTTTCTCGCCGGGGGCGAATTCCCCATTCCCGTCGCCCAGGAACAGGGCACCATCACCGTCGATTACAAGAAATTCGGGGTGGAGCTGAAATTCATTCCCCGCGTGCTCGACGATGGCGTGATCAACCTCGAAATGGCGGCGGCGGTCTCGTCCATCGACCCGTCGCAGCAAATTACCACGGGGGCCATTACGCTTCCCGCCTTCCGGCGGCGCGATACCTCTACCACGGTCTCGATCCGCGACGGCGAAAGCTTTGCCATCGCCGGGCTGTTGCAGGATGATTTCCGCGACAACAACGCCCAGGTGCCGTGGCTCGGCGATGTGCCGATACTTGGCGCGCTCTTTCGCAGCGCCGATTACCTGCGCGCGCAAAGCGAGCTTGTCATCATCGTCTCGGCGCATCTTGTCTCGCCGACGCGCGGCGAAGCGCTGGCGCTGCCCACCGACCGGGTGCGCATCCCCTCCGAGGGTGATCTGTTCCTCAACGGTCGTGTTATGCGCGAAGCGCCCCGATCCGGGGCCGCGGGCGAGGTTGCCCGGCAGGATTTCACCGGGTCCTACGGCTATGTGATGGAATGACAGGGGGCGGGGCGATGAAACGGTATCTGGCGATCTCCGGTCTTCTTGCAACGGTGGCCTGCGCGCCGCCCGATGGCGATGTCGTGCGGTCCTATTTCAGCGAAGCGGGCGCACTCGTCGACAATGGCACCTTCGGCGAGGCGGCGATGAACAACCATCTCGTCATGACCGGCGAGCGCGGCTATGTCCTCGATCTCGCCAACCGCTTTGCGAGCGAAGTGCCGAGCACGGTGAATTTCGCCTTCGATTCCGATGTGCTCGACGCCGAGGCGCGCGACACGCTGCGCGAACAGGCGCGGTGGATCAGGCAGTTCCCCGAGGTGCGCTTCCGCGTTTACGGCCATACCGACGCGGTCGGCTCGGCGAGCTACAACAAGGCGCTCGGGATGCGGCGGGCGCGGGCCGTGGTCGACTTTCTTGCCAGCCAGGGAGTGGGGCGCGACCGGCTCGAGGCGGTGGCCTCCTTCGGCGAGACCCAGCCTCTCATCGTCACGCAGGGGCGCGAGCGCCGCAACCGCCGCACCGTCACCGAAGTGTCGGGATTTGTCGATACCAGCCCGATCATCATGGACGGCAAATATGCCGAGGTGGTCTATCGCGAATATATCGAGAGCGCGACGGCCGCAAGCGCGGTATCGCTCGACGCAAGTGTGGCAGGCAGCACCGAATAACCGGGCCGTCGCACCCGTTCGTCACCGTCAAAGGCCCGCCCGGACAGGCGGGCCTTTGTGTCTGAGCTTCCTACAATTACGATCTTTTGGCCAAAATGTCGCCCATATTAGCGGCCATCTTCGCATCATGGATAAATGCCCTGCGCCCGTCACCGCACCGGAACCGCCCCGCTGTCAGGCGCGGTCTGCGCTGCGGATGGGTGGATGGCACGCGAAGTAACCTGAATGGCGAGTAACAAGATGACCCAGTCCGATACAACCCCGATCCGTGCCTGCACGATCAGCCGGGATGTGCAGAATTTCGACCTGCTCATCGAGGATATGGAGGCGGCCCTTGGCGAGGCCTGGGGCGATCTGGGCTTTTCCGAGGCGCTGGCCTTTCTTGGCCAGGACGAGGCCGAAAGCCTTGATTTCATCGCGCTGGCGATGGACGAGCACGACGAGCAAGACCTGCCGCTGATGAACGAGATCATCCGCATCGCGGCGGCGCGCGGCATCAAAAGCATCCTGATCGCCGAGGATGTCAGCCCCGCCGCCCTGCACCAGCTCTTGCGCACCGGTGCCGACGAATTCGTGCCCTACCCGCTGCCCGAGGGCGAATTGCAGGCCGCCATCGAGCGGCTTCACGAGACCCCGCCCCCCGCCGCCGCCAAGGTGCCGCGCCTGCCCGAGGCCAATGCCGACGGCGGCGTGATCCTCGCCGTGCAGGGGCTTGCGGGCGGCACCGGCGCAACCACCCTCGCCGTCAACCTAGCCTGGGAGCTTGCCAATGTCGACAAGGCCAGGCCACCCCAGGTTTGCCTTCTCGATCTCAGCCTGCAATTCGGCTCTACCGCCACCTTCCTTGACCTGCCCCGCCGCGATGTCGTGTTCGAGATGTGGTCGGACACCGAACGCCTTGACGAGGATGTGTTCCGCCAGGCGCTCATGACCTTCGAGGACAAGCTTCGCGTGCTCACCGCGCCCACCGATATCCTGCCGCTCGACATGATCGGCCCCGAGGATGTGAGCCGTGTGCTCGAGCTTGCGCGCCGTCACTTCGATTATGTCATCGTCGACATGCCGACAACGCTGGTGCAATGGACCGAAACCGTGCTCAACCTGTGCCAGATCTATTTCGCCACGCTCGAGCTTGACATGCGCTCGGCGCAGAATTGCCTGCGCATCAAGCGCGCGCTCCAGGCCGAGGATCTGCCGCTGGAAAAGCTGCGCTATTGCCTGAACCGCGCGCCGAAATTCACCGATATCGGCGGGCGCTCGCGGGTCAAGCGGCTGGCAGACAGCCTTGAAATCGGGCTTGAGCTTCAGCTCCCCGATGGCGGGCGCGCGGTGTCGCAAAGCGCCGATCACGGGCTGCCGCTCGCCTCGACCGCGGCCAAGAACCCGCTGCGACGCGAAATCGCCAAACTGGCCCGCTCGCTGCATGATCTCGGCCGCGACGAGCTCGAGGCCGCCTGAGGAAAGGACGCACCAGATGTTTTCGCGTTACAAGAAGGCCGGGGCCGCAACCCCCGTCCGGAATGCCCCCGCAAGCCAGCCCGCGCCGGACGCAAGGCCCGAACCTGCCGTCAAGATCACAAGCCTGCGCCGCCCGCCGCAAAAGGCCGCCGCCGCCCCCGCCCCCGAGGACAAGGAGCGCAAGCGCAAGGAGCGCCTTGGCGAGATCAAGATCGAGCTGCACCGTGCGCTGCTCGACAATCTCAACCTTGCCGCGCTCGACACCGCGACCGAGGCCGACCTGCGCGCCGAGATCACCTCGATTTCCGCCGAAATCCTTCAGGAAAAGGGGATCGTGCTCAACCGCGAGGACCGAACGCGCCTGACACAGGAGCTTTATGACGAGGTCAAGGGGCTGGGGCCGCTCGAAACCCTGCTCAAGGATGACACGATCAGCGATATCCTCGTCAACGGCCCGCACCAGATTTTCATCGAACGCGACGGCAAGCTCGTGATGAGCGATGTCACCTTCAAGGACGAAAAGCACCTCCTGCGCATCATCGACAAGATCGTGAGCGCGGTGGGCCGCCGGGTGGACGAATCCAACCCCTATGTCGATGCCCGCCTTGCCGATGGCTCGCGTTTCAACGCGATGGTGCCGCCGGTGGCCGTCGATGGCAGCCTGGTGTCGATCCGCAAGTTCAAGAAGGACAAGCTCGGCATCGACGATCTGGTGCGTTTCGGTGCCTTTTCCGAGGAAATGGCCGCCTATCTTCAGGCCGCCGTGGCGACGCGCCTCAACATCATCGTCTCGGGCGGGACCGGCTCGGGCAAGACCACCACGCTCAACGCGCTCTCGTCGTTCATCGACAATGCCGAGCGCATCCTCACCGTCGAGGACACCGCCGAATTGCAGCTTCAGCAGATCCATGTCGGCCGCATGGAAACCCGCCCCCCCAATGTCGAGGGCAAGGGCGAGGTGACGGCGCGCGACTGCATCAAGAACGCGCTTCGGATGCGCCCCGACCGTATCATCGTCGGCGAGACGCGCGGCGAAGAGGTGATCGACATGCTTCAGGCCATGAATACCGGCCATGACGGCTCGATGACCACGATCCACGCCAACAACGCGCGCGACGCTTTCAGCCGCCTTGAAAACATGGTGGCGATGGCGGGGATCGAAATGCCCCTGAAGGCGGTGCGCCAACAGATCGCCAGCGCCGTCAACGTCATCGTGCAGGCCAACCGCCTGCAAGACGGCTCGCGCCGCATGACCTCGATCACCGAGGTGACGGGGATGGAGGGCGAGGTGATCTCGATGCAGGAAATCTTTCGGTTCCAGCGCGTGGGCATTTCCCCCGACAACAAGATCCTCGGCCATTTCACCGGCACCGGCGTGCGCTCGCACTTCACCGAGCGGTTCCGGCTCTGGGGCTATGACCTGCCCCCCTCCATCTATGAGCCGATAGCGGGGTAACGAGACCATGAACATAGGGTCCGAGCCGATCATTTACGGGCTGATCTTCATCGGCGTGCTGGTGCTCGTCGAGGGGCTTTACCTCACCGTTTTCGGGCGCTCCATCAGCCTTGACAAGCGGGTGAACCGGCGGCTCGAGATGCTCGAGAAAAACGGCAGCCGCGAGCAGGTGATGGAGACCCTGCGCAAGGAGATGGAGCAGCACCTCAAGGCGCGCCGCGTGCCGCTCTACGCGATCCTGTCGGTCAAGGCGCAAAAGGCCGCCATCGCCTTTACGCCGCAACAGATCGTGATGATCATGGGTGCCACCGGCGTTCTGGCCTTTCTGGGGCTGACCGTCGGCACCGTCACGCCGCTGCCGGTGCGCGTTCTGGTGTCGGCGGCGATGGGGGTGGGCGGCGTCTATATGTGGATTTCCATGAAGGCGTCCAAGCGCATGGGAAAGCTGGAGGAGCAACTCCCCGACGCGATCGAGCTTATCGTGCGCAGCCTGCGGGTGGGGCATCCGTTTTCCTCGGCCATCGGCATCGTCGCCACCGAAGTGTCGGACCCGCTCGCCACCGAATTCGGCGTCATCGCGGACGAAGCCACCTATGGCCGCGATATCGGCGAGGCGCTCAAGGACATGGCCGAACGGCTCGACATGCAGGATCTGCGCTTTCTCGCCGTGGCGGTGACCATCCAGCAGCAGGCCGGCGGCAACCTCGCCGAAATCCTCGACGGGCTGGCCAAGGTGATCCGCTCGCGCTTTCGCCTGTTCCGCCGCGTCAAGGCGATCACCGCCGAGGCGCAATGGTCGGGCAAGTTCCTGTCGGGCTTTCCGATCATGGCGATCTTTGCCATCCAGATGATAAAGCCCGACTATTACGACGAGGCGATGGAACATCCCTGGTTCATCCCGGCGGCGCTGATCGTGGGCGTGTTCCTCGTGCTCAACATCATCGTCATGCGCGCCCTCGTCAACATCAAGGTCTGAGAGGTCTCCGATGCCCCTGCCCCCCGCCGTCCTCTCCCTGCTTCTCGACAGCCTCGGCCCGTTCGGCCCGGTGATCGCGATGGGCGGCCTTGGCGTGCTGCTGATGCTGGTCACGCTCGGCTTCATGCTTCAGCAAAAGCCCGATCCGCTCGACAAGCTCAAACTATATCAACCTGCCCAGGGCGTCACCGGCACCCCGCGCAAGGACAGGCTGCGCGCGGGCGCGAAAAACAAGAAACTTGATCGTTACGCCTCCTTTCTCGAGCCGCAGAACAAGAAGGAGCTGACCGAGATCCGCCTCAAGCTGATGCAGGCGGGCTATCGCCACCGTGACGCGGTGCGCTATTATCACGCTGCGCAACTCGGGCTGGCGCTGGGGCTCCTGGCCGTGGGGATCGTCTATTTCCTGCTGTTCAAGGCCGGAGGCGAGACCGATCTCAAGACTTCGCTGGCCTATATCCTCGGCCCCGGCCTGGTGGGCTACATGCTGCCGAAATACTGGATCACCAAACGCCAGCAGCAGCGCCAGGAGGAAATTCAGGACGGCTTTCCCGACAGTCTCGACATGATGCTGGTCTGCGTCGAGGCGGGGCAATCAATGGATCAGGCGATCATCCGGGTGGCCAAGGAAATCCGCGCCTCCTATCCCGCGCTGTCCGAGGAATACGAGATCGTCGCGCTTCAGATAAAGGCGGGCCGCGACAAGCCGTCGGTGCTCGCCGAGATGAGCGAGCGCTGCGGCGTGCAGGATATCTCGAGCTTTGTCACCGTGCTGATCCAGTCGCAGACCTTCGGCACGCCGGTTGGCGACGCGCTGCGCGTCTATGCATCCGAAATGCGTGACAAACGGGTCATGCGTGCCGAGGAAAAGGCCAACAAGCTGCCCACGCAGATGACACTTGTCACGATGACGCTTACAGTGCCGCCATTGCTCATCATCCTGGTCGGGCCGTCGGTGCTGGGGATCATGAAGCTTTTCGAGATGAGTGCCAATTAGACGGGGCGACATGATAAAAGCGATAGCGGCGGGTCTGGCGAGTGTGCTGATACTGTCGGCCTGCGCCGCCGCCCCGCCGCAAGGGCCCTATGCCCCCGGTGCCGCGCCCGGAGCGGCAACGGTCGATCCGCTTCTGGTGGGTCACCGGCTGATGGATGCGGGCGAATACGAGCTTGCACACCGCGCCTATACCCGCGCCGGGGCAGATCGCGGCCTCACCGCCGATGTGCTCGCAGGCCTTGGCAGCGCCAATCTCGCGATGGGGCGGCTTGGCACCGCAGAGCGGCTTTTGCGCCGCGCCATCGAGGCCGAGGCGGCAACGCCGGAAATGTGGAACAATCTCGGCGTGGTGCTGGTGGAAAAGGGCGATTACGCCGAGGCCGAACAGATGCTGCGCCGCGCCTATGCGCTCGACAGCGGCGAAAGTGACGCGATCCGCGACAACCTGCGTTTGGCTCTCGCAAAATCACAGGATTCGGGTTATGCTGAAGCAGACGATCAAGATTACAAAGTGGTGCGGCGCGGCGGCGGCAAATACCTGTTGCGCAAGATACCCTGACGAGGCCGAGGCAGTAAAAGGACGCAACAATGCGCCATCCCGTTCGGATTATCCTGTGCGTGGCAGGGATCGCCGCGCTGTCCGCGTGCGACCAGACCAAGGGAAACGAGGTTGACCGCGCGCTGCGCGACATCAACGTTATCGACGAAACCAACCTCAACGACGTGATGCTGCAATCGTCGGACCCGGCCGAGGCGGTCGCCTATTTCCAGCGCGCCACCGCCGGTGATCCCGACCGGATAGACCTGATGCGCGGGCTGGCCAAATCGCTGATGCGCGCCGGGCGCGCCACCGAGGCGGTGGTGGCCTGGGACAAGGTCACCGCCCATCCCGACGCCACCGATGCCGATCGCGTCGCGCTCGCCGGGGCGCATATCCGCAACAATGACTGGACGCGCGCGGCCAAGGTGCTCGACGCGGTGCCCCCCACCTTCGAGACCTATGACCGCTACCGCCTCGAGGCGATGGTCGCCGATAGCGAACAGGCCTGGGACAAGGCCGACAGCTTTTACGAGACCGCCGTTGGCCTGACCACGAAACCGGCCCCGGTCATGAACAACTGGGGCTATTCCAAGCTCACGCGCGGCGATGCCGCAGGGGCAGAGCGGCTTTTCGCCGATGCCGTGCGCAACGATCCGGGGCTTTTCACCGCCAAGAACAACCTCGTGCTCGCGCGTGGGGCGCAGGGCAATTATGCCCTGCCGGTGCTGCCCGCCACGCAGGAGGAACGCGCGCAGCTTCTCTATACGCTGGGCCTCTCGGCGGTGAAACGCGGCGATGTCGCCATCGGCAAGGGCCTGTTGCAAGAGGCGGTGGAGACCCATCCACAGCATTTCGACGAGGCCGTGCGCAGCCTGCGCGCCCTCGAAAGCGGCACGGGCTGAACGGCATGGAATTTGACACCCCGGCCAAGGCGGCGCTCTGGTTCCTGCCCTTTGTCACGCCCATCTGCCTGTGGGTGGCCTATAGCGATCTGCGCTCGATGAAGATCCTCAACAAGGCGGTGCTCGCGCTGGTGGGCGTCTATCTCGTGGTGGGGCTCGCGGTGCTGCCCTTGCCCGATTACCTGTGGCGGCTGAGCCATCTCGCGGTGCTTCTGGTGGTGGGGATCGGGGCCAATGCCGCCGGGATGATGGGCGCGGGCGATGCCAAGTTCATCGCCGCAGCCGCGCCCTTCGTGGCGCCGGGCGATGCCTCGGCCGTCATGCTCATTCTCGCGGGCGTGCTGATCGCGGCCTATGTCACCCACCGGCTTGCGCGCCAAAGCCCGCTGCGCCGCCTCGCCCCCGACTGGGCAAGCTGGCATTCCGGCCGCCGCTTTCCGATGGGGCTGGCGCTGGGGCCGGCGCTGGCGCTCTATCTCGCGCTGGCCGCGATCCACGGGGCCTGAGCGCGGCCCGCCGCAGAACCGCCCGACACAGGCCATATTTCGCGCATGTTCACGGCCCATGATGCCCCCTGTGAACCGGGGTATCGAGGGCAGGATAACCACCATGAACATGCAGCCTATGACCGGGGTGCAGCCCCCGCCGCCACCCAACCGCATCGAGGAAATGCGCCTGCCCATCGTGATGATGCGCGATATTCTACTCAAGACCATGTTTCGCAAGAATCTTGACCTTGTGGGCGATATCGCCACGGCGATCTGCCTGCCGCACGCCGTCACGCAGGAACTGATTGACCTCGCCCGCAGCCAGAGGCTGATCGAGGCGACCGGCACGCTCCACGCCAATTCGGGTGGCGAGATGGGCTTTCGGCTTACCGATGCCGGGCGCGCGCGCGCGCTCGACGCGCTCAGCCAGTCGGAATATTTTGGCCCAATGCCGGTGCCGCTCGATGTCTATGCCGAACAGGTCAAGCGCCAGTCGATCCGCAATATCACCATCACCCGCGAGCAGCTCACCTCGGCGATGGGCCATCTCGTGCTGCCGCCCGCGCTGCTCGACCATCTCGGCCCGGCGGTAAGCGCCGGGCGCTCGATCCTGATGTATGGCCCGCCGGGCAACGGCAAATCCTCGATTTCCAACGGCATCCGCGACGCGATGGGCGACAAGATATACGTGCCGCGCGCCATTGAATATGCCGGTCAGGTGATCACCGTCTATGATCCGATCGTGCATTCCGCCGCCGAGAGCGAGACCGACGATCCCGGCAGCCTGCGCCGCCGCCGCACCTTTGACACGCGCTATGTGCGCTGCGAGCGGCCCGCCGTCATCACCGGCGGCGAATTGAACCTCGATATGCTCGATCTGGTCTACAACCCGGTGGCGCGCACGTATCAGGCACCGCTGCAACTCAAATCCACCGGGGGCATCTTCATCGTCGATGACCTTGGCCGCCAGAAAGAGCCGCCCCAGAGCCTCGTGAACCGCTGGATCGTGCCGCTGGAGGAATCCCGGGACATCCTCGCCCTGCAATCGGGCGAGAAATTCGAGGTGCCGTTCGATACGCTGGTGATCTTTTCCACCAACTTCCACCCCAACGAGATCTTCGACAAGGCGGCTCTGCGCCGCATCTTCTTCAAGATCAAGATCGACGGGCCGTCCCAGGCCGATTTTCTCAAGATTTTCTCGATGGTGGCCCGCAAGAAGGGGATGCCGCTGGACGAGGCGGCGCTTATCCACCTCATCAAGACGAAATACCCCACGATCAAGAACGTCTACGCCAATTATCAGCCGGTCTTTTTGATCGAGCAGATGATTGCGATCTGCGAATTCGAGGGCATCCCCTACCAGATGACCCCCGACCTGATCGACCGCGCCTGGGCCAACATGTTCGTGCGCGAGGAGGAGATCCAGCGCTGAGCGACCCGCGGAGAGAGTGAAGGGGCGGGCCGTGGGCAGCCTCCAAGGGCCCCCTGCCCCCTGCCCGCCCCCGCGCGGAATCAGGTATCCATCCGGGTCAAGCCATTTTGGCGGCAATGATCAGGGAAAAGGGCATCAAGCAAAGGCTTGCCGGCCCGGAAATCCAGAGCGCCCCCAGCCCCCGCTCCGGTTTCATAAAACCGTTACATAAATGTTGCATCCGTGTCACCGACTCCGCGTAGCCGGGGGATGTTGGATTTCTGACGACAAACTGACAGCAGGAGCTTTCATGTCTTACACCAAACTCTCGGTTTCGGTCCTCGCGCTGGCCGCGATGTCCGCAACGACCGCCGCCGCGCGCGATCAGATCAGCATCGTCGGCTCGTCAACCGTGTTCCCCTATACTCAGGCCGTGGCCGAGCAATTCTCGAACATGACCGGCTCGCCCTCGCCCATCGTCGAATCGACCGGCACCGGCGGCGGGATGCAGATTTTCTGCGAAGGCATCGGCGAAGGCCATCCCGACGTGACCGGCGCATCGCGCGCCATGAAGGCGTCGGAATGGGAAAAATGCGTCGCCAATGGCGTGACCGACGTCTCGGAGGCGCTGATCGGCTTTGACGGCCTGTCGCTCGCGATTTCCCGCACGAATGATTTCGGCTGGGATCTGTCGCTCGAGGATATCTACCTCGCGCTGGGCGCCGAAGTGCCGGTGGATGGCAACTGGGTCGCCAACCCCTACACCAAGTGGTCGGACGTCAACCCCGCCCTGCCCGAAACCGAGATCGTGGTGCTTGGCCCCCCGCCGACCTCGGGCACCCGTGACGCGTTTGTCGAACTGGCCATGCACGCGGGCTGCGAAAAGCTCGATTTCGTCAAAAGCGGCGGTTTCGATGGGAAATGGGTCAAGGAAAACTGCTCGCGGATGCGCACCGACGGCCCCTTCATCGAAGCCGGAGAGAACGACAACCTGATCGTCCAGCGGCTCGTCTCCGATCCCAACGCGATGGGTATCTTTGGCTACTCGTTCCTTTACGAGAACCTCGACAAGCTCAAGGGCGTCGCCATCAACGGTGTCGAGCCCTCGGCCGACACGATCGCCGACAAATCCTACCCGATCTCGCGGCCGCTCTACTTCTACGTCAAGAACGCGCATCGCGGCGTGATCCCCGGCCTTCAGGAGTTCATCGCCGAATACATGACCGAAGACGCGCTTGCCCCCGGCGGATATCTCGCCGAGCGTGGCCTTGTGCCGCTCGCCGATGACCGCCGCGCCAAGCTTCAGGACGAGGTTGTCAACGCGGTGCCGATGATGGCCCCCAAGAACTGAGCCCGGCACGGGTTCCATGATCCCGACGCCTCCGCCATACTGGCGGGGGCGTCTCACATACGAAAGCAGCAGGCCACGCCATGACGCTCATCGCCTTCCTGATCCTGATTTCCGCCGTGGTGATCGGATACGTGCTCAACCTGCGCAGCGCGCGCGCGCTGCGACATGGCGGCGCGAAGATGCATTCGCTCGACGGCTTTCACGGCGGCTATGCCGCGCTGATGGTGCTGATCCCGACCTTCATGCTCATCATAACGTGGCTCTTGTTCCAGGGCACGGTCATCGAATATCTGGTCAAAAGCGGCCTGCCGCAGGATCAGTTGGAGGGCAAGGGCACGGGCGAAATACAGCTCATCATGGCCGAGATTCGCTCCATCGCGGGGGGGCGCATCTTTGGCACACCCGAGGCGTGGAAGCTTGACGCCGCCGAGCGCATGGTGGCGCTGCGGGCGACTTCGGGGGGGCTTTTGGTGGCGGCGACGGCGGCGCTGGCGGCGGTCATGCTCTATATCGCGCGCCGCAAGGTTGCCGCCGATTTCCGGGCGCGGCAGGGGGCCGAGGGTATCATCCACGGCCTGATGGTGGCCTGCGCCACGGTGGCGATTTTCGTCACCATCGGCATTGTTGCCTCGCTGCTGTTCGAGACGATACGCTTTTTCAACATGGTGCCGTTCTGGGATTTCATCCTCGGCACCTCGTGGGAGCCGCAAATCCCGCTGCGCGAGGATCAGATCGCGGCCGAAGGCGCGTTCGGCATGTTGCCGGTGTTTCTTGGCACGCTGGTCATCGCCACGGTGGCGATGGTGGTGGCCACGCCCATCGGCCTGCTATCGGCCATCTACCTGCACGAATTCGCCTCCCACCGGGTGCGCGCGGTGGTCAAGCCGGTGCTGGAAATCCTCGCCGGGGTGCCCACAGTTGTCTACGGCTTTTTCGCCATCCTGGTGATCGCGCCCGCGATCCGCTCTTTCGGGGCCGATCTGGGCCTGCCCATCGCGCCCAACACCGCGCTGGCGGCGGGCAGTGTCATGGGCATCATGCTCATCCCGTTCATCTCGTCCTTTGCCGATGATGCGCTGGGCGCGGTGCCGCGCAGCCTGCGCGACGGCTCGCTCGCGGTGGGCGCAACGCCCGCCGAGACCGTGCTCAAGGTGCTGTTTCCCGCCGCCATTCCGGGCATCGTCGGCGGCATCCTTCTGGCCGTGAGCCGCGCCATCGGCGAGACGATGATCGTGGTCATGGCCGCCGGTCTCATCGCCAAGATGACGATCAACCCGCTTGACAGCGTGACCACCGTCACCGTGCAGATCGTTACCCTTCTGATCGGCGACACGGCCTTTGACAGCCCCAAGACGCTCGCGGCCTTCGCGCTTGGCATGGTGCTGTTCCTGATGACGCTGGTCATCAACATCGCCGCCCTGCGCATCGTGCGCAAATATCGTGAAATCTACGACTAGGAATCCCTGGGCCATGACCGACGCGACATCCGATAAATTCGACTGGGCGGCGCCCGCCTTTCAGGCCACACTGCGCAAGCGCAAGCGCAGCCAATTGTGGCTGAAAAGCCTTGGCCTCGGGGCGATCCTGATCGCCTTTGCCATGCTGTTCCTTCTGGTCGGCTCTCTTATCTCGACGGGCTATCACGCCTTCACGCAGACCCATCTGCGGATCGACGTGGTGCTGGATGCCGACCTGATCGACGCCGACGCGCCCGAGCGCGGCAACTACCGTCAGATCCTGACCAACACGATGCAGGCGCAATTCCCCGACGTGGCCGATGATCGCGCGGCGCTGCGCCGGCTCACCAGCATCCTGTCGAACGGGGCGCAATTCACCCTGCGTGACATGGTGGTGGCCGATCCCGGCCTGATCGGGCAGACCGTGACCGTCACCGTGCCCGTCTCGGACCCTTATGACCAACTGGCCAAGGGGCTGATTGATTCCGACACACCCGAGGAAAACCGCCGCCTCAAGGATGACGAGATCGCCAATTTCAACCGGCTGGCCGAGGCGGGGATGGTGTCCAAGCCGCTCAACTGGGGCCTCATCACCAATGCCGATTCGCGCTTTCCCGAACTGGCGGGCCTCAAGGGCGCGATCATCGGGTCGGCCTATGCGCTTCTGATATGTTTCCTGCTGTCGTTTCCGGTGGGCATAGGTGCCGCGATCTATCTCGAGGAGTTTGCTCCGAAAAACCGCGTCTCCGACCTGATCGAGATCAACATCAACAACCTGGCCGCGGTGCCCTCGGTGGTGTTCGGCCTGCTGGGGCTTGCGGTGTTCATCGGCTGGTTCGGGATGCCGCGCTCGGTGCCCTTCGTGGGCGGGCTGACGCTGGCGCTGATGACGCTGCCCACCATCATCATCGCCACACGCGCAGCCCTCAAGGCGGTGCCGCCCTCGATCCGCGAGGCGGCGCTTGGCGTGGGCGCGTCCAGACAGCAGGTGGTGTTCGGCCATGTGCTGCCGCTCGCCATGCCCGGCATCCTCACCGGCACGATCATCGGGCTGGCGCAGGCGCTGGGCGAGACCGCGCCGCTTCTGCTGATCGGGATGAACGCCTTCATCACCTCGGCCCCCGCGACGCCCTTTGACAGCGCCACCGCCCTGCCCACGCAGATCTTCATCTGGGCCGACAGCCCCGAGCGGGGCTTTGTCAGCCGCACCTCGGCGGCGATCCTCGTGCTGCTGACCTTCCTTATCGCCATGAACGCCATCGCCATTTACCTGCGCCAGAAATTCGAGCGGAAATGGTAGAAAGGACTGAACGAAGATGTATGATCTGAAAAAACCGGAGCACGATGTGGACCAGGCCAAAACCAAGATTTCCGCGAGAGGCGTGCAGGTGTTCTACGGCGACACGCAGGCCATAAAGGATGTGAATGTCGAGATCGCCGACAAGACCGTGACCTCGTTCATCGGCCCCTCGGGTTGTGGCAAATCCACCTTTTTGCGCTGCATCAACCGGATGAATGACACCATCGACATCTGCCGCGTCGAGGGCGAGATCACCATCGACGGGCACGACATCTACGCCCCCGATGTCGATCCGGTGCAGTTGCGCGCCAAGGTCGGGATGGTGTTCCAGAAACCCAACCCTTTCCCCAAATCGATCTATGACAACGTGGCCTACGGGCCGAGGATCCACGGCATGACGCGCAACAAGGCCGAGCTTGACGAGGTGGTGGAAACCGCCCTGCGCGGCGCCGGTCTCTGGAACGAGGTCAAGGACCGGCTCGACACACCCGGCACCGGCCTCTCGGGCGGGCAGCAACAGCGGCTTTGCATCGCCCGCGCCGTGGCCACGCAGCCCGAGGTGCTCTTGATGGACGAGCCATGTTCGGCGCTCGATCCCATCGCGACCGCGCTGATCGAGGATCTGATCGACGATCTCAAGCAACAGTTCTCGGTGGTGATCGTCACCCATTCGATGCAGCAGGCCGCGCGCATCAGCCAGAAAACCGCGTTCTTCCATCTCGGCAACCTGGTGGAATACGGCGATACCGACACGATATTCACCAATCCCCGCGACGAGCGGACCGAAAACTACATCACCGGCCGGACCGGGTAAGGGGCACCGCATGGCGTCGCAGCATATCGTTTCCTCCTTCGATCACGATCTGGAGGCGCTTCAGGCGCGGGTGGTGAAGATGGGCGGCCTTGTCGAGACCGCGATCCGGAACGCGCTCACCGCCCTGGAGACGCGCGACCTGCGCCTTGGCCAGGCGGTGCGCGACGGCGACCGGGTGATCGACCGCATGGACGAAGAGATCAAATCCGATGCCGCCCTCGTGCTGGCCCGGCGCGCGCCCGCGGCGGGCGATCTGCGCACCGTGCTGGCGGTGATGACGATGGCCACCCATCTGGAGCGCTGCGGCGATTACGCCAAGAACATCGCCAAGCGCACGACCGTCCTCGCCGAAACGGCGCAAAGTGCCGATATCCTGTCGGCGCTGCGCCGCATGGCCCGCGCGGTCGAGGAGATGCTGTCGGACGCGCTCGACGCCTATATCCAGCGCGACCTCGACAAGGCCGAGGCGGTGCGCGCCCGCGATCTTGACGTGGACCAGATGTATACCGCGCTGTTTCGTGCCCTGCTCACCCACATGATGGAAGACCCGCGCAGCATCACGCCCGCCATGCACCTGCATTTCATCGCCAAGAACATCGAGCGCATGGGCGATCACGCCACCTCGATCGCCGAGCAGACGATCTATGTCATCACCGGCGAAATGCCCGACGACGATCGCCCCAAGGGCGACCGGACCGCCCTTGAGAACGACGATAGCGGCCCCCCCTGACCCCGGCAACCGCGCGCTCCGGGTGGCTCGGATCCCGGCTTGCAGCGCGATCGCCCCGCCCGGCCGGCGCAGGAGCCACAGACGAACAGATGACAAATTATTCTTCTCATCAATCGCATAAAAGAAGTCAGACACTGGCTTGAACTTTTCGGCCAAACACGCTTAGCTTTGAAGGTCTATGGAGTGGTGCGCGATCATCAGATGATGACGGTCGCGAAGTGGTCAAAAGGGGGGAGAGGCCGGAATGGTCGTGCGCGCAATCAACGGGCTGAACGAGGTCGTTGGCCGGGTTATCGTGCTTCTGGCGATCGTTTTTGCGTCCATCATCATTTATGATGTGATCCTGCGATATGTGTTCAACGAGCCGACCCGCTGGGCCTTTGACGTCACCAAACAGCTTTTCGGCTTCTATTTCGTGCTGCTTGGCGGCTATGCGCTGCGCCACAAGGCGCATGTGCGCGTCGATATCGTGACCGAGAAACTTGGGCCCGGCTGGCAACGGATCGCGGATCTTGTCGGCTATGCGGTCTTTTTCTTTCCCTTCACCTGGGTATTCCTCACCCGCTCATGGGAATTTGCATCGCGGTCCTGGGCGCAGGGAGAGGTGACATACGGGGCGATCCAGATGCCGGTCTATCCGCTCAAGATGGCGATGTGCCTCGCCGCCGGCCTGTTGCTGATCCAGGGCGTTGCCGAGGTGCTCAAGATCGTCCTTGACCGGCAGGAGGCCACCGAATGAGCCCCGATCTGATTGCCGTCGTAATGTTCGGCCTGCTGCTGGCCGGCCTGTTTCTTGGGCATCCGCTGGCCTTTGTGCTGGGCGGCACAGCCGTTCTGACCGCGATCATCGCGGGCAAGCCGATGGTTCTGGGCATCGTCATCAACCGGATTTTCGGCGATGTGCTGGACAATTACACCCTGATCGCGATTCCGCTCTTTGTTCTCATGGCGCGATTTCTGTCGGATTCAGGCGTCACCGACCGGATGTTCGAAACCCTGCGCCTGATGCTTAGCCAGGTGCGCGGCGGGCTTGCGCTGGCGGTGGTGTTCATCTCGATCCTGCTGGCGGCGACGACCGGCATCATCGGTGCCTCGATCACCGTCATGGGGGTGATGGCCCTGCGCCCGATGCTGAAATACGGCTACGCGCCCTCGCTCACCGCCGGGGTGATCGCCGCCTCGGGCTGTCTCGGCATTCTCATTCCGCCCTCGATCATGCTCATCCTCATGGCCAGCTATTCGCCGCTCTCGGTCGGGGAACTGTTTGCCGGCTCGATGATCCCCGGCGTGCTTCTGGGGCTCAGCTATGCGCTTTACGTCTATGTCATCTCGGTGCTGCGCCCCGATCTTGCCCCGGCGGTGGAACCCGATGAAAAGGTCGGGCGCGCGGCGCTGATGCGGATGCTGGCGGTCGAGGCGCTTCCGCCGCTGGTGCTCATATTCGGCATTCTCGGCTCGCTTCTGGCGGGTATCGCCACCGCAACAGAGGCCTCGGCCATCGGTGCGGCGCTGGCGCTCCTGATCGTGATCGCGCGCGGGCGGTTCCGGCTCGACACCTTCTACGGTGCCATGATCGAGACCGGGCGCACCTCGGCGATGATCCTCTTCATCGTGGTGGGGGCCACCGCCTTTACCGGCGTGTTCAACATCACCGGCGGGTTGCGCGCCACGCAAGAGCTTATTCGCGCGCTCGAGATGGAACCGTGGCTGCTGATAACCATGATGATGGTGATCGTGTTCATCCTCGGGGCGTTTCTCGACTGGACCGGGATCGTGCTTTTGTCCTTCCCGATCTTCTTGCCGATCATCCAGGAGATGCCGGATGTGAACCTGCTATGGTTCGTCGTGTTGATGGCGGTCGTGCTGCAAACCTCGTTCCTCACACCGCCCTTCGGCTATGCGCTTTTTTACCTGCGCGCCATCGCGCCAAGCGATTTGCGCACCGGCTCGATCGTCCGCGGCGTGGTTCCGTTCATCGGGCTCATCATCGCGATGTGCGTGCTCGTCGCGCTGTTTCCGGCGCTGGTCACCTGGCTGCCGGATGTGCTCTACACCAAGTAACCACAACCATGGAAAGGGAGACTCGATGACCATCAAGGCATATATCCTCGCGGCAGGCACCGCGGCCGCACTGGCCGGGCAGGCCGTTGCTCAGGAAAGCTGGACCATGACCTCGACATGGCCATCCTCGTTCGAGTTGATCGAAACCGACAGGCATTTCGTCGAACTCGCCAACAAGCTGACCAAGGGCGAGTTGACCATCGAATTCTTCGACGGCGGCTCGCTCGTCCCCGCGGGCGAGGTGTTCGGCGCGGTCGAATCGGGCACCATCCAGGCGGGGGGCGACTGGCCCGGTTACTGGGCCGGGCGCGATTCGGCCTTCTCGCCGCTGTCCACCACGCCAAGCCTCTTCAACGCCGTGGATTACGTGAACTGGATCCAGCAATGGGGCGGGGCCGAACTCTATAACGAGATCTACGGCCAGTTTGACATGGTCTACCTGCCTTACGGCGTGACCAACAACGAATCCGGCTTTCGCACCAACGAGCCGATCACCAGCCTCGCGGATCTGCAAGGCAAGCGCCTGCGCCTCTCCGGCCTCGAACAGGGCAGGCTTCTGGAACGTCTTGGCGGCAACCAGGTCTCGATGGCGGGCGGCGAAATCTACCAGTCGCTTGAACGTGGCGTGATCGACGGTGCCGAATTCTCGACCCCCAATGTCGATTGGTCAGGCGGCTTTCAGCAGGTGACCAAGTATTGGGCAACGCCGGGCTGGCACCAGTCGGCCTCGGTCTTTGGCGTGATGATCAACAGAGCCGCCTGGGACGCGCTCAGCGCCGAGACGCAGGAGAAACTGAAAATCGCCGCCGATGCGACGCTTCTGTGGTCGCTCGCCTTCACCGAAAAGCGCGCCACCGAAGCCTATGCCAAGTTCGACGAGGCGGTCGAGATCAATCGCTATGACGACGAGACGCTGGCCCGTATTCAGGAATTGGCCAACGAGGTGATCGTCGAGACCGCCTGCGAAAACCCCAACTCGGCCAAGGTCTATCTCAGCATGGTCGAATATCTCAACGACTATGCGCAATGGCGCGATGCCTCGGCCCCGTTCAACCTCGGGCGCACGCCCAACGGGCCGGACGCCGACGCCCTGCGGGCCTGCATCAACTAACCCCGGCACCGCCGGACACCACGCGTGTAGAACGGGAATGCCCGCCGGAAACGGCGGGCATTTTTCGTGTCATCCGGCCCCTGCCCTATTGCGCCAAGTGACAGGCCACGCGCGTCTCGCCGATGCGGCGCATGTCGGGGCGCTCAGAACTGCACCGCGCCACCGCGAGCGGGCAACGCGGATGAAAGGCACAGCCCGAAGGCGGGTTGATCGCATCGGGGATCTCGCCCTTGGGCGGATCGACCTCACGGCCATAGGCATCCATGCGCGGCGCGGCATCGAACAGCATCCGGGTATAGGGGTGCTTGGGATTGGAAAAGAGCACGTCGCGCGGTGCCTCTTCCACCAGCCGACCCAGATAAAGAACGCCGATCACATCGGCCATGTGATGCACCACCGTAAGGTCATGGCTGATGAACAGATAGGTGAGGCCGAATTCCTCGCGCAGGTCCGACATGAGGTTGAGAACCTGGCTTTGCACCGACACGTCAAGCGCCGATGTCGGCTCGTCGCAGACGATGATCTTCGGCTCCGACGACAGCGCCCGCGCGATGCAGATGCGCTGCCGCTGCCCGCCGGAGAATTCATGCGGATACTTGCCCGCATCCTGCGCAGAGAGGCCCACCTGCTCCAGCAGGCGCTCGGCCAATCCCTCGGTCTTGCCGCCGCGCGCGGCCACCGGCTCGGCGATGATGTCGCGCACCCGCCAGCGCGGGTTGAGGCTGGCATAGGGATCCTGGAAAATCATCTGGATATCGGCGCGCACGGCGTCAATCCTGGCCTTATCGGTTTCGCTCGCCAGATCGACCCCCTCGATCTCGACCCTGCCTTTGGTGGGCGGCACCAGACCGACGATGATCTTGCCGATGGTGGATTTGCCAGACCCGCTCTCGCCCACCAGCGCATAAACGCTGTTTTCGGGCACCTCGAAACTCACCTCCGACACGGCGGTCAGAAGCGCGCGGGGCTGGCGCTCGATCACGCGGTTGAGCCAGGGTTTCGAGACGTCGAAAATGCGGGTGAGGTTTTCCACCTTGATGATCGCGCTCATGCCTCGGCCTCTTCTTTTTCACCCGTTTCAAGCGGAAACCAGCAGGCGGCGCGCCCATCGCAGGTGTCGAGCATCGGCCCAGGTTCCTCGCGGCAACGCGCCTGCGCCCGCTCGCAGCGCGGCGCAAAGGCACAGCCGGGCGGCAGCGCGTCAAGCCGCGGCATCGCACCGGGGATTTGCCGCAGCCGCGCGCGCCCCTGGCTTGCCAGCGGGGTCGAGGCCATGAGGCCGGCGGTATAGGGATGGCGCGCGCGGCCCAGAACCTCGCGCACCGGGCCAAGCTCTGCCAGCCGCCCGGCATACATCACCGCCACCCGGTCGGCGGCCTCGGCGATCACGCCCATGTCATGCGTGACCAGCATCACTGCCACGCCCCGCTCGCGGCAAAGCCGCTTCAAGAGCACGATGATCTGCGCCTGCACGCTGACATCAAGCGCGGTGGTCGGCTCGTCGGCGATCACCAGATCAGGCTCGGCACAGAGCGCCAGCGCGATGACCACCCGCTGCCGCATCCCGCCCGAAAACTCGTGCGGATAGCTGCCGATCCGCTGGCGCGCCGCCGGGATACCCACCTCGTCCAGCGCCGCGATGGCGCGGCGGCGCGCCTCGGATTGGCTCACGTCAAGGTGTTCAAGGATGGTTTCCGTCAGCTGATCGCCTATGGTCAAAAGCGGGTTGAGCGAGGTAAGCGGGTCCTGGAAAATCATCCCCATCCGCTTGCCCCGAAGCCGCCGCAACGCCTCGCCCTTGAGGGAATGCACCGGTTGCCCGCTCAGCAGCACCTGGCCCGAGGTAATGCGCGCGGGCGGATCGAGCAGCCCGATCACGGCATTGCCGGTCATGGATTTCCCGGCCCCGGATTCGCCGACCACGCCAAGGATTTCACCGGCCGCGATATCATAGCTCACATGATCGACGGGGCGCAAAATGCCGTGCCGCGTGGGGATTTCCACGACAAGATCACGGACGGAAAGGACGGAGGTATTGCTCATCGCAACCTCGGGTTCAGCGCGTCGCGCAACCAGTCGCCCAACAGGTTGATCGAGAGCGCCAGCGCCAGCAATGTCATGGCCGGAAAGACCAGGATCCACCACTCTCCGGAGAACATGAATTCCTGCCCGATGCGGATCAGCGTGCCCAGCGACGGCTTGGTGGGGGGCGCACCCACGCCCAGAAACGACAGCGTCGCCTCGGCGATGATCGCGAGCGCCAGCGAAATCGTCGCGATCACCAGCACCGGGTTGAGGACGTTGGGCAGGATATGGCGCAGCATGATCGCAAACGGCGTGCGCCCGATCAGCCGTGCCGCCTGCACATATTCCTTGTTCTTTTCCACCAGCGTCGCGCCGCGCACCACCCGCGCGAACTGCACCCAGTCCGACAGACCAATGGCGAGGATCAGCACCCAGATCGCCATCGCGTCGCGGTGTTCCGGCGGGGTGATGCCCTTGGCGATCCCGAAAATCAGCATCGCCACCAGAATGGCGGGAAAGGTCAGCTGCACATCGGCCAAGCGCATGATGATGGTCTCGGTCCAGCCGCCCAGATAGCCTGCCATCAGGCCAACCGTGACGCCGATGAGCATTGCCAGAAACACCGCCGACAGCCCCACGAAAAGCGATATCCGCATCCCGAAAAGGATGGTCGAGAACACGTCGCGCCCTTGATCGTCGGTGCCCAGCACAAAGAATTCGCCGGTGAACTGGTTGGCCTGTCCCGGCGGGGTAAAGCCGTTCATGAGGTTGAGCGTGACCGGGTTGAACGGATCATGCGGCGCAATCAGCGGCGCGAAAAGCGCGCTCAGCATCATCAGCAGCACCACCGCGAAGGACACCACCGCCACCGGCGAATGGCGGAACGACCAGATGAGGTCGCTCTCCCATATCCGCCTCAGGCGCGAGGGGGGCGGGGCAGCGGGCGTGTCGATATGGGTCTCGGCCATGTCAGTGCCCCCCTGCCGTGCGGTCGACGCGCAGGCGCGGGTCGATCACGAAATAAAGCATGTCGACGATCAGGTTGATGCCCACGAACATCACCGAGATCAGCATCAGGTAGGCGGCCATTACAGGGATATCCACGAACTGGACCGCGTTGATGAAGAGAAGGCCCACGCCCGGCCATTGAAACACCGTTTCGGTGATGATGGCAAAAGCGATGATCGAGCCAAGTTGCAACCCGGTGATGGTGATCACCGGCACCAGCGTGTTCTTGAGCGCGTGGCGGAAATTGATGGATCTCTCGCGAATGCCGCGGGCGCGGGCAAAGCGGATATAGTCCATCCGCAGCACTTCGAGCATCTCGGTGCGCACCAGCCGCATGATAAGCGTCATCTGGTAAAGGCCCAGCGTGATCGCTGGCAGGATCAGCGCCTTGAGCCCGCTTGTCGTGAGGAACCCGGTGGTCCACCAGCCGATGCGCGTCACCTCGCCCCGCCCGAAACTTGGCAGCCAGCCAAGCTCGACCGAGAAAAGGTAGATGAGCAGGATGCCGATGAGGAAAGTGGGCAGCGACACGCCGATAAGCGACACCGTCATGATGATATTGGCCAAAATCCCCCGCCGCCAGATCGCCGTGAAGATACCCAGCGCGATGCCGCCCGCCAGCGCCAGAACGCCGGACACGAAGGCAAGCTCCAGCGTGGCAGGAAGCCGCTCCACGAGGATATCCGAGACGGGCCGCCCCTGCCGGTAGCTCAGCCCGAAATTGCCCTGCACCGCCTGTTCGAGAAAGCGCCAGTATTGCACCGGAAAGGGTTTATCAAGGCCCAGTTCGGCGGTGAGCCGCGCGATATCGGCCTGGGTGCGCTCCTGTCCCAGCATCGCATCGACCGGATCGCCTATGAACCGGAACATGGCAAAGGCCACCAGCCCCACGACCAGCAGAACCAGCACCGATTGCGCGACGCGTCGGATGATATAGGCCAGCATGTCATGCTCCGCCTCGGGGGACAGACAGCGGGCGGCAGGCACATCGCCCGCCGCCCGTTGGCGATTACTTCATGGTAAAGTATTTCACCTTCGGATCGTCCTCGGGGCTGACCTCGATGCCGACATTTTCCTTCATCCCCCAGTTGAGAACCTGGTGGTGGATCGGCAGATAGAGCACCTCGTCCTGCACCACCTGCCAGATTTCGGCGATGGTCGCGTTGCGCGCCTCAAGATCGATTTCCGAGGCAAGGCTCACGATCTTGGCGTCAAGCTCGGGGTTGGAATAGCCGGTGGCATTCCAGCTCCCGCGCTCGCTGCCGCGCGTATGCACGAGGAAGTTGAAGATATACTCGCTGTCATAGGTCGGCACACCCCAGCCCAGCATGTAGAAATCGGTGCCGCCAGAGGAAATCAGCGGGAAATGCTGCGCCTTGGGCTTGGCATCGAGGTTCACCTTGATGCCGATCTGGCCGAACATGCCGACAGCGGCCTGACAGATCGCCTCGTCGTTGATATAACGGTCATTCGGGCAATCAAGCTGGATCGAGAACCCGTCGCCATAGCCCGCCTCTTCCATCAGCGCCTTGGCCTGCGCGGTATCGGTCGCGATCTGGTCCATCTCCGCAGTCCAGCCATTGACAAAGGGCGGCGCGATGATGCCCGCAGGCTGGCTCTGGCCGCGCATCACCACCTGTTTGATGGCGTCGCGGTTGATCGCAAGGTTCATCGCATGGCGCACGCGCACATCCGCAAGCGGATTCTTGCCCTCGACATTGTCGTTGGCGATATCATCCGGGCCAAGATTCAGCCCGAAAAAGATCGTCCGGTTCTGCGGCGCGGTCTTGACGACAAGGCCGTCGGTGCCCGCCACCCGCACCAGATCCTGCACCGGCACATCCTGGATGAAATCCACCTCGCCCGAAAGCAGCGCGGCCACCCGCGTGGCGGCGTTCTGGATCGGCGTATAGACGATCTCGCTCACCTCCAGCGGGAACTGGCCCTTGCCCCAGTAATCCTCATTGCGCACCAGCACCGTTTTCACGTCCGGCTCGCGGCTCACCAGCTTGTAGGCCCCGGTGCCGTTGGCGTTGGTCGCGGCAAAGGTCGTCTCGCCGCCATCCATGTCCTGCACCTTGACCACGCCATTGGCCTCGGCCCAGCCGCTATCCATGATGAACAGGTTGGTCAGGTTCGAGGGCAGGATCGGGTTCGGCCCGTCGGTGACGAATTCCACGGTGTGGTCATCAACCGCGCGCACCTCCACGACCGAAGACAGCAGTTCCTTCATCCGCGACTGTTCCGATTTGGCGCGGTTGATCGAAAACACCACATCCTCGGCGGTGAACGCGGAGCCGTCGTGGTAGCTCACGCCCTGGCGCAGGTTGAACACCCACACGTTCGGGTCATCCGCCTTGGGGGCCCAATCGGTGGCAAGCGCCGCCTCGAATGCCCCGGTCGTGTCGCGGATGATGAGCGGCTCATAGATCTGATGCGCAAGGGTGTGGGTCGGCCCCTCGTTTTGCGCATGTGGATCAAGGGTGAGCGAATCACCCGCCCGCGCCCAGCGCAAGGTCTCGGCCGAGGCACCGATCGTCGTGCTTGCCAAAAGCACGGCGGTTAGCAGAAGTGTCTTTTTCATGGTCGTCTCCCTGTTGGCAGGCCCGGTTCGTGAGCCGGACTGATGACCCTACCATACCCGAGTTTGCGCCACCTTCAACAAAACCTTGAGAGAAAACCTGCCCGTGCCTGTCTTGCGGCAAACCGTTTTTGGGGAGTGGGAAATTTTGGGGAGTGGGAAAGTGCAGGCTTCTGTTGCCAGGTGCCTGCGGACCCCGCCTTGCCTTGCTAAAGACAAGGGCTTCAAGGTTTCGGTTTGGTTACTGCTTACGCAGCAACGGCCACCGGAGCACGATTGTCGTTGGCAATTATGCTGTTTCGGACCGATAACGGTGGTACCTCACCGAGACAAAGCAAACCCCTTTAGACGTTCGTCGATCCTGTTTCGGCCCCTTGGTCCCCCAACGCAGGGATTTTGGTGGAGCCGCCGGGTACCGCCCCCGGGTCCGATCCGCTTATTACGAGCGCGTTTATGTCCATAGTCCCCGTTGCCGGGAACAGGGTGAATATAGGGGCTTTGCCCGCGCTTGGCTAGGGGTCAGCGCGGCGAAATCGACAGCCATATCCCGTCGCGCCCGCGCACTGTCAGGTGCGCCACCGGCATCGCCGGACGACCCTTGACGATCTCGAACCTGAAGCCGCGCACCAGCATGGCGAGCAATAGCGGCCCCTCGATCATGGCAAACCCCGCCCCGGTGCAGACGCGTGGCCCCGCCGAGAAGGGCATATAGGCGCGGCGCAGTCCGTCCCGCCCGTTCCCGGTGCCATAGCGCGCGGGATCAAATGCGTCGGGCCGCTCCCACAGCCGCTCGTGCCGGTGCAGGTGCCAGGGGCTGAGCACGACCTGCGCGCCGCGCGCCACGTCGCGCCCGCGAAACTGTTCGGGACAGGCCGCCTCGCGCACCATCATCGGCACCGGCGGATAAAGGCGCAGCGTCTCGCGGAAGACATCCCGCGCCACCCGCAACCGCCCCATATCGCCAAATTCCGGCGCACGGTCGCCAAGCACCTCCGCCGCCTCCGCCGCCAGCCGCGCCTGCCAATCGGGGAAAAGCGCCAGCAGATAGAGCGCCCAGGCGAGCGCGGAGGCGCTTGTTTCATGCCCTGCCAGAAAGAATATCGCCACCTGATCGACCATTTCGGCGGTGTCGAACCGCTCGCCCGTTTCGGGGTCGGGCGTGGTCATGATCTTGGTGGCCAGATCGTCGGGCGCGCACCCTGCCGCGATCTCGTCCATCCGCGCCGCCACCAGCCCCTCGATGAGCGCGCGAATCCGCCGCGCCGTGGCCCGCGTCTCGGATCGGTGAAAGCGCGGAAACCAGCGCGGCAGGGGGATGAAGGCGGCAAGGTTCAGCACCGGCTGCGTGCGCTGATGCGCCTTGAATTCCGCAAAGACCCGCGCCGCCGTCGCGTTCTCGATCGGCAGCGAAAAGAGCGTGCGAAAGATCACATCCGCCGCCGCGTGGCTGGTCTGCGCCTCGATCTCCACGGGCGCGCCATCTGCCATGGCCGCCAGCCGCGCCACCGCGCCGTGGCCCGCCGCCACCATCGCCGGAAAGGTGTCGCGCAGCCGCCCGCCCTCGAAGGCCGGGTCGATGATGCGCCGCTGCCGCCGCCAGACCTCGCCGTTGGTCACGAAAACCGACCGCCCCAGGAGCGGGCGCAACCCCTCGCTTACCCGCTCGGATTTGGGAAAATCGCCGGGCCGTTCCTTCAGCACCAGATCGATCAGCGCCGGATCGTTGCACAGATATGACCGAAAGAACGGCGTGCGGAATTCCGCCATCCACGCCCGGTAAAGCCGCGCGGGCTGCGCCGAGAGGATATCGGCGCGAAACATCCGCAAATACCGCCAGAGCGATACCCGATCCTCGCGCGCGGGCGGTTTGGGCGGGATCATGGGCGCACACTCCGATAGCCCGACACGGCCCGCTCGATCCGCGCGGGCGAGGGCGCGCGGCCCGCAAACCGTGCCGCCAGCGTCGCAGGCCCTGCCGTGATCGCGAAATAATCATAGCCATTGGGGTGATCAAAAGCGCACAGATACTGGAAATGCAGCCGGAAGAACCGCCAGCGCAAGGCGCGCCACCGCGCCGCGCTCAGCGTCTGCGTGAACGCCGCCGAAATCACCAGCGGCCAGCGCTTTCCCTCGGGGGCCACCCCGCTCACGCTGACCGGATCGCACAGCGCAAAGGCGCAGCCATCGCCGGGGGCCGTCACGTCGAGCCAGAACAGCTCGCCTCGCGTGCTCAGATAGGCCAGATCGGCCCGGAGCCGCCAGGCGCGCGGCAGGAAGGACACCATCGGCACCACCTGCCCGAGGCTCAGAAACGCCAGCGCCGGGCCGCCCTCGGGCACCCGGCCTGCGCGAATGAGATCGGCCAGCACCATGACCGCCAGATGCGCGCCCGAGGAATGGCCCACCACCAGCACCTCGTCGCAGTCACCCTGCAAGGCCCCGGCAATCGCCTCGCCAAATTCCGCCATCCGCGCCTCCAACTCGGGCGGGTTGGCCCCGAGCCAGCGCGCCGACCAAGCGTAATCGTGCATCAGGTAATAGGCAAAGAGCTTTCCATCCACGCGCCGGAACCCTTCCAGCACCACAGGCACGGCCAGCAGACCACCCCAAGCCACCCACGGATGCCAGAGCGCCAGCGCGCGGCCCGCCAGCCACGCCGCCAGCAGCGCCAGCGCCAGTTGCGCCAGCAGAAACCCCACCGGGTAAAGCGCCGCGATCACCGGCCCTTTCCTGAGCCGCATCAGCCGGAAAAGCGCACCGGTGCCGATATAGACCGCCGCCGTGCGGATCAGTTGCGCATAGGTGGCAAGGATGCCCTGCGCCATGCTGCCCTTGACGATATCGGACCAGACCAGCACCGTCACCTCGGCCTCGACCGCCTGCCCTTCGATGCGCGCCGCCACCCCCCAGCCGAACCGCGCCTTGCCCTGCGCGGGCACCAGCGCGATCTCATGGCCCGAGATATGCGCCTGCGCGGCGGCCTCCTTGCGGTAAAGCTCGCGATAGCGGCGCGGCGGGATCGGGTCATAGCCGGGGATATAGAAGACATGGCGGCGGTGCACGCGCCCCGTCGCCCGCGCCGTCTGACGGCCCCGTTCTTGCCCGCTTTGCATGATCGCCCGCACTCGTGCCACTCGCGACCAGCCTACAGCGGAAATCCGGCAAGCTTAAGGCCCTGCGCGCATTGCGCCCGGTGCCGCGGATTTTCACCCGCTGACAGGGCCTTGACGCCGGGCAGCAGCGGTTTCACTCTGGCGCGGTTTCAACAGCCCCCAGCCACGAGGCCCCATGTGAGCACCCAGCTTGCCGATACCGTCGCCCTCCTGCGCGAGCTTGTCGCCTTTCCCACCATCTCCGAGGTGAGCAATCTCGACATGATCGCCTATATCGGCCACCGGCTGGAATCCTGCGGCGCGCGGGTCGAAATCTTCCACGACGAGATCGGCCACAAGGCCAACCTCTTTGCCACCATCGGCCCGGACAGGGATGGCGGCATCGTGCTTTCGGGCCATTCCGACGTGGTTCCCGTGGCCGAGCAGGATTGGGCGTCAGATCCGTTCGAGCTGATCGAACATGACGCGCAGCTCTACGGGCGCGGCACCTGCGACATGAAGGGATTCATCGCCGCCGCCGTGTCGATGGCCCCGCTGCTGGCCAAACGCGCCACCACCCGCCCGCTGCATTTCGCCTTTACCTATGACGAGGAGGTGGGTTGCCTCGGCGGGCAGGCCCTCATCGAGAGTCTGCGCGCGCGCGGCATCCGTCCCGGCGTGGCGATCATCGGCGAGCCGACGATGATGCGCGTGATCGAGGGCCACAAGGGCTGTTACGAATACACCACGCGGTTTAGCGGCCTTGCCGGGCATGGCTCTGCGCCCGCGCGCGGGGTCAACGCGGTCGAATACGCGGTGCGCTATGTCAACCGGCTTCTGGAGCTGCAAGAGGCGCTGCGCGCCCGCGCACCCGAGAGCAGCCGTTATGACCCGCCCTGGACCACGATCAATACTGGCTCTATCTCGGGCGGCGTGGCCCATAACGTGATCGCCTCCAACGCCGCCGTGGAATGGGAAATGCGCCCCGTGCAGGCCGCCGATGCCCGTTTCGTCAAGGAAGACCTTGCGCGCTATTGCGAGGAAATGCTGCTGCCCCGGATGCGCAAGATCCACCCCGAGGCCAGTATCACCACCGAGATCGTGGGCGAGGTGGACGGGCTCGAGCCCGCCGCCCTCAACGAGGCCCGCGACATCGTGATGGAGCTGACCGGTGCCGATACCGCCGAGCTTGTCCCCTTCGGCACCGAGGCGGGGCTGTTTCAGGCCTACGGCACCTCGGCGGTGGTCTGCGGGCCGGGCTCGATCGAGCAGGCGCACAAGCCCGACGAATATATCGCCCTCGACCAGGTGCAGCACTGCATCGACATGCTCTGGCGGCTTGGCGACAAGCTCGACGCCTGAGGGGGGCGCAGCGCGCCCGTCACACCCGCCGAAAGGTCAGGTAATGCGGCACGCGCCCCTCGCGCAGGGCCTTTTTCTCGTAACGCGTTGAAATCCAGTCATTCCACGGCTCACGCCAATCGCGCGGCCCCTCTACCAGCCACTCGAAGCCATGGCGCGGCACCTCTTGCAAGGTCTGGCGCACATAGTCGGGAATATCTGTCGCTATCCTGAAAATAGCACCTTTTTTCAGGCAGTTGGACAGCGGTCTTAAGTGATCTTCGGTGACAAAACGCCGCTTGTGATGGCGATTTTTCGGCCAGGGATCGGGGTAGAGCAGGAAGGCCCGAGAGATCGACCCCTCGGGCAGAACATCAAACATGTTGCGGGCATCGCCCGGATATACCGCAATATTTTGTGCATTGGCGGCGCGGATCTTGCCCAGGAGCATCGCCACGCCGTTGATATAAGGTTCGCAGCCGATGATCCCCACTTCGGGGTTGCTCACCGCCTGATGCACCATGTGCTCGCCACCGCCGAAACCAATCTCCAGCCAGACCTCGCGATTCCCGAAAACCCGTTTGAGATCAATAGGTTTTCGCTCGGGGTTCACGTCCCGGTCAACCGGCCCCGGCGACAGGCGGCCAAGGTCCTGGTCGAGCCACGCCGCCTGATTGGGGCGCAGCGCCTTGCCCTTGATCCGCCCGTGAAAGTTGCGCCAACGCGCGCCCTCGGGGTCAATCCCTGCGGTCATGTTCCCTCATGCAATACATCAAGAGCGCGCGGTAACACCTTGGTCAAACGTGTTTTTTCAAGGCATCCACAAGATCTGTCCGCTCCCAGGAAAAGCCGCCATCGGCCTCGGGCGCGCGTCCGAAATGCCCGTAGGCGGCGGTGCGCGCATAGATCGGGCGGGTGAGGTCAAGATGCTCGCGAATGCCGCGCGGGGTCAGGTCCATGATTTTCGGAATAACGTTTTCTATTTCCGTTTCATGCACTTGCCCGGTTCCATGCGTATCCACATAGATCGACAGCGGCCGCGCCACCCCGATTGCATAGCTCAGTTGCAGCGTGCATTTACGCGCCAGCCCCGCCGCGACGATGTTCTTGGCAAGGTAGCGCGCCGCGTAAGCCGCTGATCTGTCAACCTTTGTCGGGTCTTTGCCGGAAAACGCCCCGCCCCCATGCGGTGCTGCGCCGCCATAGGTATCGACGATGATCTTGCGCCCCGTCAGCCCCGCATCGCCATCCGGCCCGCCGATGACAAAGGTGCCGGTGGGGTTGACATGCCATTCGGTATTATTCGTAAGCCATTGATTTGGAACAACTTCGCGGATATACGGCTCAACGATGGCGCGGATGTCGTCGCTCGTCTGCGCCTCATCGCTATGCTGCGTCGAGAGCACGAGCTGCATCACCTCGACCGGAACGCCATCCTCGTAGCGCAGCGTGATCTGAGATTTGGCATCGGGGCCCAAGGCCTTTTCCTTGCCCGATTTTCTCACCTCGGCCAGCCGCTTGAGGATCGCGTGCGAATACAGGATCGGTGCCGGCATCAATTCCGGCGTCTCATCCACGGCATAGCCGAACATGATCCCCTGATCGCCCGCGCCGTCACGGTCCACCCCTTGCGCGATATGCGCCGACTGAGAATGAAGCATGTTGTGCAACTGCAAGGTATTCCAGTGAAATTCCTTTTGCTCATAGCCGATATCACGCACGCAATCGCGCACGATTCCGTCGATCCGGCCCATGAATTCCGCCAGCCGCGACTTGTCCGACAGCCCCACCTCGCCGCCGACAACCACGCAATTGGTGGTGGCAAAGGCCTCGCAGGCGACGCGGGCATTGGCCTCTTCGCTGAGGAAGGCATCGAGCACCGCATCCGAAATCCGGTCGCAAACCTTGTCGGGGTGCCCCTCCGACACGGATTCAGAGGTGAAGAGATAGTTTTGTCGGGACATGGAAAACGCTCCGCTGAATACATCCGCCACGCCAGGAAGCCGTTGTGACGGGATTGGCCGTGCCTAAGCCGCCAAGCCCCCGGCGTCAATCGCTAAATACGGCGGGTGCGCGCCCTGTTGCGCCAGAGCGACAGCGCCAGTGCGGCGATGTAAAGCACCAGCATCGGCGCATCCCCGAACCGGGCATAGAGCGTCTCTGGCAAGGGCGGCGGCAGGGGGGCGTCGCGCCAGCCCGCCTCGCCCAGCGGAATGCGCGCGCGCACCTGCCCGGTGGCGTCGATCATCGCCGAAACGCCGGTATTGGCCACCCGGATCATCGGCAGGCCCATTTCCGCGCTGCGCAGGCGGGCCTGTGCAAGATGTTGATAAGGCCCGGAAACCTTGCCAAACCAGGCGTCGTTGGTGATGAGCAGAAGGAAATCTGGGCGCGCCGACGCGGCACGCAGGTCGCGCGCGAAAACCCCCTCGTAGCAAATCAGCGGCAGTGCCCGGCCAAGGCCCGCGATCTCCACGAGCCGCGCCCCCGGCCCTGCCGAATAGCCCTGCCCCTCGTTTGACGCGAGGCCATGAATGCCGATCCGCGCCAGCAGGTCACCGAACGGCATGTATTCGCCGAACGGCACGAGGTGATGCTTGTCATAGACCGCCGTCACCGCGCCACCCGCCTCGACCACGGCAAGCGAATTATAGATGCGCGGCCCTTGGGTGCGCTGGATACCCAGCACCACCGGCACCCCGCGCGCCGCTACCGAGACCGCCTCGAGCGTCGGGCCGGCGTGCTCCAGCAGCACCGGCACCGCGGTTTCCGGCCACACCACCAGATCAGGGCGCACATCGCCCGCCGCCGAAAAGGCGCGCTGGCGGTCGTAGAAAAGCTGCACCTTGTCGGGGTTCCATTTCTCGTGCTGCGGCGCGTTGGGTTGCACCAGCCGCACCAGTGGCGCAGCGGGCGCGGCCCCTGCCTCGGGCGTGCGCGCCACGCCCAGGGGCCAGAGCGCCGCCAGCACCGCCAGCGCCACGGCCCCGCCCGCGCGCGGCCCCGCAATCAGGTGCCACAAGGCCACCGCCGCCGCCAGCACCAGCACCAGAAGCCCCGGCGCGCCCAACACAGACGCCCAGTGCAACAGGCCCGTGTCGATCAGCACATGCCCCGGCTGCGCCCAGGGAAAGCCGGTGAAGAGCCAGCCGCGCGCGGCCTCGGCCAGCCCGAACCCGGCGACAAAGGCCAAAGCGCCGCCCCCCGCCGCGCGCGCCAGCGCCAGCCCTGCCCCCCAGAAGAGCGCCATGCCTGCCGCCAGCCCGACAAGCGCGAAGGGTGCCATCCAGCCATGCCGCGCGGCATCCACCATGAATGGCTCTGTGATCCAGTGCAGGGCCAGCAGGAAATGCCCCGTGCCGAGGCCCCAGCCCAGCCACGCCGCCGCGCGCCAGCCCCCTGCGCGCCGCCACAGCCCATAGGCCAGCGCCAGCGCCGCCACCGTGAGCGGCCACAGCCCCCAGGGGGCCTGCCCCAGCGCCGCCACAGCCCCGAGCGCCAGCACCACCCCCNNTCACCGGCAAGACCCGGAACGCGCACACGCACCCGCTTGATCCGGCGCGGATCGGCCTCGACCACTTCGAGGCTCACGCCGGCGGGATGCTCGACCACCTCGCCGCGCGCGGGCACCCGGCCCAGCAGCATGAAGACCAGCCCGCCCAGAGTGTCGATCTCTTCCTCGTCAACCTCGTCGGTCTCGGTCAGCGACAGGCCGATCTCGGCCTCGAATTCGTCAAGCGGCGTGCGCGCGGCGGCAAGGTAACAGCCCGGTCCCTCCTTGTGCCAATAGGCATCATCGTCGGTATCGTGCTCGTCCTCGATCTCGCCCACCACCTGTTCGATCAAATCCTCGATGGTCACAAGCCCGTCAACGCCGCCATATTCGTCGATCACCAGCGCCATATGCCGCCGCTCTGCCTGCATCTTCTGCATCAGAACGCCGATGGGCATCGACGGCGGAACATAGAGAAGCGGGCGCAGCAAGGGCCGGATCGCCAGCGGCCCGCTCTTGCCGTTGAAGCCGTATTCGAGTGCGAAATCCTTGAGGTGGAGCATCCCGAGCGGCGAATCCAGCGTGCCCTCATAGACCGGCAGGCGCGACATGCCGCTTTCGCGAAACACCTGCACCAGATCGTCAAGGGTGATATCGACCGGCACGGCGACGATCTCGGCGGTGGGGATGGCCACATCCTCGACCGTGACATCGCGCAACCGGTCAACGCCAAAGATCGCCGCCCCCGATGCAGCGGGGGCCGCGTCGCCCGCATCGGTCTCGTCATGTTGACTGAAAATGCCGATGACCCGGCGAAAGAATCCGCCCGTATCCTCGTTTTCGGCTGGTATCTCCGGCGGCGCGCTCCGCGCCGCGCCAGGTGATCCTTCTATGCTGTCGTCCATCCGTCTCGTCTCAGGTGATGGGGCGTGCGCCCCTGTGCTATCCATATGGGTCACAAACCCCCAGCTTGCCAAGTATCGCCACCTCGGTTGTTTCCATGAGCGTGGCATCCGGGTCACGGATGTGATCATAGCCCAGCAGATGCAGCACCGCATGCACGACAAGATGGGTGACATGATCGGCCAGCGGGCGGCCTGCCTCGGCGGCCTCGCGCGCGCAGGTGTCCCAGGCGATGGCGATATCGCCAAGAAAGCCGTCCTCGTCCGGCTCCGGCGGCCGGGGCAGCGCGCCGGGCCTCTCGGCACAGAGGTCGTCAGAGGGCCAGCTCAGCACGTTCGTGGGCGCGGGCTTGCCCCGGAAATCGGCGTTGAGCGTCATGATGCGCGCATCGTCGCAGGCCAGAAGGCTGGCCTCCCACATATCGGGATCAAGCCCAAGATGCGCCAGCGTTGCTTGGATCGCGCGCGCGGCCAGCGCCTCCAGCCCCAGGGCCTGCCAGCGCGAATCCTCGATCATCACCTCGATGGGCATGGCCTAGCCATCCGCCTCGTAGGCCTCGATGATCGCCGCCACGAGCGGGTGGCGAACGACATCTTTCGAGGTAAAATAGTTGAATGAAATCTGCGGGATACGCGTCAAAAGCCGCTCTGCATCCGCGAGCCCAGAGGGCACGCCGCGCGGCAAATCGATCTGCGTGCGGTCGCCCGTGATGACCATGCGCGAGCCCTCGCCCAGCCGGGTGAGGAACATCTTCATCTGCATCGAGGTTGCGTTCTGCGCCTCATCGAGCACGACAAAGGCATTCGACAGCGTGCGCCCGCGCATGAACGCCAGGGGCGCGATCTCGATGCGCTTTTCCTCGATCAGCTTCTGCACCTGCTTGCCGGGCAGGAAATCATTGAGCGCATCGTAAAGCGGCTGCATATAAGGATCCACCTTGTCCTTCATGTCGCCGGGCAGATAGCCCAGCTTCTCGCCCGCCTCCACCGCCGGACGGCTCAGGATGATCCGGTCCACATGGCCCTCGATGAACATGTTCACGCCCACCGCCACCGCCAGATAGGTCTTGCCGGTGCCCGCAGGCCCGATGCCAAAGGCCAGCTCATGCGCGAAAAGCGCGCGCACATAGGCTTTCTGCGCGTCGGTGCGCGGCTCTACCAGCTTCTTGCGGGTGCGAATCTCGACCGCGCCGCCCTTGAACATCTCAAGCTGGTCGCCATCGAGCGCCGCGCCGCCCTCGTCACCGCCCATGCGCAATTCGCGGTCCACATCGGCAAAGGCCACCCCCTTGCCACCCTCAAGCCGGGCATAGAGCGCGCGCAACACGGCTTTCGCCTCGGTGGCGGGGCCGGCCTCGCCCAGAACGGCCAGAAGATTGCCGCGCCGCACGATCTGCACGCCCAGCACGCGCTCGATCTCGGCAAGGTTGCGGTCGTATTCGCCGCACAGGTCAATGAGCAGCTTGTTATCGGGGAATTCGATCGCCGCCTCGGGGGGCGATTCGGGGGCGGGGGGCGGTGCGGTGTTACCCAAACAGGTCTCCCAAAATCAGGATTGCCCCCCGACCCTGCCAAGATGCGCGCCCCGGTGCAAGCGCCAACCAAGCAAAAAGGCGCGACACCACCCGGCCCCGCGCCTTTTTGCCTGTTTCGCCCCGGCACGCTCAGAGAAGGTCGGGAACGCCGCTGCCTTTCTTGAACGGCCCTGTGGCCACCGTCGGCGGGGCAACGCCCGAGCAGACCGGCTTGCCATACCGGTCGAGCCGCGGCGAAAGATAGCCCTCCAGCCCGTCGTCGATGATCCAGTGATCGCAGCCGTTCGGATCAACCCAGATCCCCGCCTGCAACTGGCTCAGATGCTTGCTATCGGTGCCGCGGTCGTGCGACTTGTCCGGCCCCACGGCACCTTCTCCGCAGGCAGCCAAGAGGCCGACAACCGGCAGCGCAAAAACGAGTTTGACAATGCTCATAACCGGGACCCCTCAGCGCCAGCACATGATTTCGACACGGCGGTTCTGCGCCATGCCTTCGGCGGTGTTGTTCGACGCCTTGGGCATCCGCTCGCCATAGCCGCGCACATCCGAAATGCGCGCCCCCACGCTGCGCGCCACCGAGGCCACCGCGTTGGCGCGGCGATAGGACAGGTTCATGTTGTATTCATCCGAGGCGCGGCTGTCGGTATGGCCGACGATGGTGTAGGACACCGCCCCCGCGCTCTGAAAAAATTCGCGCAGGCGTTGCTGGCCAGCGGGATGGATTCGCGCGCTGTCGGTGGCGAAAAGCTGATCGGTATTGACCACGCCGCACAGGTTGATCTCGCGGCAGACGGGCAGACCCTGACGGGTCAGGTGCGGCGACATGTAGCCCTCGGCCCCGTCATCCATAACCCAATGCTCACAGCCGTCGGGATCAATCCATATCGTCGGGATATACCGCTCGCCCACAACCGTGCGCTGCCCCTGCTGCGCGCTTGCCGCCCCCGCCATGACCGAAACCGAGAGCGCCGCCACCGCGACCCCCACCGCGATCCGGCACAGCATGTCCGATGCCTTGCTCACCACTATCCCATTCCCTCGTTATCAAACTTTCGCGCCTTTTGCGGCGTGCCATCTGTTTATATTTGGCTGTAGTTTAACGGATTTTGATTGGATGTGAAGCAATTTTGACCCGTATATTGTAGATCATCGCGAAACAATGCATAGATCGTCACAATGCCGCCTTAATCGGCGAGCCGCGCAACAACCCGCCCCGCCAGCGAATTGGCCCCGCTCTCGATGATCTCGACCTGTGCCAGATCGCCCGCCGCAAGGCCGGGATCGCTGACATGGACGGCGTGCAGGTGGTCGGATTTACCCACCATCTGCCCGGCCATCCGCCCCGGCCTCTCGAAAAGCACGCCCACCCTCTGCCCTACCATCGCGTCCTGAACGGCGCGCTGCTGACGGGTGACGAGCGCCTGCAACCGGTGCAGCCGCTCTGCCTTGACCTCTTCGGCCACCTGCGCACGCTCGGCCGCCGGGGTGCCGGGGCGGGTCGAATATTTGAACGAAAACGCCTGCCCGTAGCCTACCGCCTCGATCAGGTCGAGCGTGGCCTGGAAATCGGCCTCGGTCTCTTCGGGGAAGCCCACGATGAAATCGCCCGAGACAAGGATGTCGGGCCGCGCCGCGCGGATGCGCTCGATCAGGCGCAGATAGGCTTCGGCGGTGTGCTTGCGGTTCATCCGCTTGAGGATGCGATCACTTCCCGATTGCACCGGCAGATGCAGATAGGGCATGAGCTTGGGGCAGGTCCCATGCGCTTCGATCAGATCATCGCTCATGTCATTGGGGTGGCTGGTGGTAAAGCGGATGCGCGCCAGCCCGTCGATGTCGTTCAAGGCCCATATGAGCCGCGCCAGCGACCAGTCGCCGCCCTCTCCCGCGCCGTGATAGGCGTTGACGTTCTGCCCCAGAAGCGTGATCTCGCGCACGCCGCGTTCCACCAGGTCGCGCGCCTCCTCCAGCACGCGCGCCGCCGGGCGGCTTGCTTCGGCCCCGCGGGTGTAGGGCACCACGCAGAAGGCACAGAACTTGTCACAGCCCTCCTGCACGGTCAAAAACGCCGTCGGGCCGCGCCGCGCCTTGGGGCGATGCCGCAGCGTGTCGAATTTGTCGTCAAGCGAAAACTCGGTATCGAGCGCCTTTTCGCCCGCCCGCAGCCGTGCCTCCATCTGGGGAAGGCGGTGATAGCTTTGCGGCCCCACCACCAGATCAACGAGCGGCTGACGGCGCATGATTTCCTCGCCCTCGGCCTGCGCCACGCAACCCGCCACGCCGATTTTCAGATCGGGCCTGGCACCCTTGAGCGCGCGCAGCCGGCCCAGTTCGGAATAGACCTTCTCGGCGGCCTTCTCGCGGATATGGCAGGTGTTGAGCAGGATCATGTCGGCCTCGGCCGCATCCTCGGTGGTGACATAGCCCGCACCGCCCAGCGCCTCGGCCATGCGCTCGCTGTCATAGACGTTCATCTGACAGCCATAGGTGCGGATATAGAGCTTTTTCGGATCGGCCATGCGCCCGGCTCCTGCCTGAGAAATCACCCCCGGCTCCTACATCAGGGCCGCCCCCTCTTGCAATGCCCGCCGGTTTTGTCGAACCTGTGGAAAACCGGGCAGGACAGCACATGACGACACCCACGCTCACCGAATTTCTCGCCCGGCCCGGAACGGCGCTGGCCAAGGGGCCGCTCGCGATGATCTTTGCCGAGGATGAGAGCGAACTCACCTCGACCCTGCGCCACCATCTCGATCTCGGGTTCAAATCGGTGCTGTTTCTCGCGCCCGACAGCTTTGCCGCCGCGCCCGACGTGTTGGCAGAGCCATTGCTGCATCGCATCCGTTTCGACGCCCCCGGCGGCGACGATCCGATTGCCGCCGTGAATGCCGTGGCCGCTGCCGCGCCGGGGATTTGGATGTATTATTGTTTCAATGCCGAATACCTGTTCTACCCGTTCTGCGAAACGCGCAGCATCGCCGAATTGCTCGCCTTCCACACCGAGGAGCGGCGCGACGCCATGCTGACCTATGTGATCGACATCTACGCCCCGGATCTTGGCCGCCACCCGGATGCCGTCTCGCTCGAAGAGGCGCATCTTGACCGCTCTGGCTATTACGCGCTCGGGCGGCCTGACCCCGACAACCCAAACCACACCAAGGAGCGGCAGCTTGATTTTTTCGGCGGGCTGCGCTGGCGGTTCGAGGAACATATCCCCCCAAACCGCCGCAAGATCGACCGGATCGCGCTCTTTCGCGCGCGCAAGGGCGTGCGCCTGCGCGCCGATCACACGTTCACGGACGAGGAATACAACACCTATGCCTGCCCCTGGCACAACAACCTGACCGCCGCCATCGCATCCTTTCGCACCGCCAAGGCGCTCAAGCGCAATCCCGGCTCCACCTTCGATATCGAGACCTTCACCTGGCACAATTCGGTGCCGTTTGAGTGGCATTCACGGCAATTGCTCGATCTGGGGCTGATGGAGCCGGGGCAATGGTTCTGACGCGCCGGAACGATCCTGGCCCGGATACTTCATGAAATTGTGATGATGGCGGCGTAACATATTGAATAGATGAATTATTATGTTATCCAATCTGGAAAGCCCAGTATCCGGGGCAAGCCCCCTTGCCGTGATGAGGTCTGCCTCTGCGGCACCCGGATCAGGGCTTCACATCAGGCTGCCGGTCTCACGTGTTCGGTTTTGCTGGCATGGAGGTCGTGGGGACCAGATGCCATGGGTCGGGTGGGGCCGCTCGGCGCTGTAACAGGCCAGCCATGTCCCAATGCCTCAGGCAGCGCATACGTCGTGCCACAGACACGCTCCATGCGCGCCCTTCATGCCGAAAAGCGTCGCGTCAGACCGCCAAACCGGCCTGACGCGGGATCTCACCGCGCCGCGCCCGGTCTTGTCCTTCTCGTGGCGTCAGCGCTGCATGGTCAGGCGCTCAGCAGGCGGTATATCTCGTCCTTGAGGCGCGCGCGCTCCTTGCGCAGGCCGCGTTCGGCCTGCTCGTCCATCGGCTCTACCAGCGTCTCGGCGCGATGGATCTGGCGATTCACCTCGTGATAGGCATCGGCAAGCTTGGAAAAATGCGCGTTATCTTGTTTCAACTCGCTGATTTTAGACGCAAAATCAGGGAATTCCTCGTGAAGCTCGTGGGGGGTATGTGACATCTCGTGCCTCCTTGTCATTATCGATCCGGTCACCCTAGGTGGGGACGGCACCCGGCACCTTGACGCGGATCAATAAGGGCGGGCCGCATCGCCATCCCGTCTGTCGCGTTCACCGCACGCGCGCACTGTGATCCGTGCCGAAACATACGTATTTCACCAAGACGATGCCGTGATGGGCGATGCCATTGACGTTTGAGAGGCGCTTGCGCGCGCATCAGCGCCGGGCGCGTCGCCAGCCGGCCGCGCGCGCCTCGGCCTCGGAGCAAAACCAGCGTTCGCCCTGATCGGGGCGGATCGTGGTGCGCGCGTAATCGGCCTGCCCCGGCATATGATAGATGCGCGTGCCCGAGCCACTGATATTGCCCTTGATCGCGCAGCCCTGATCGGGGGCCGCGTTCTGCGCCGCGCGTTCCTCGCGCACCGCGCGGCGATGATCCTCGGGGCGGGCAAAGCGGTGCGCGTGCAGCCCCCGCCCGGCGATGACGGCGCGCTTTTCGTCGAGGTCATAGGCCATCGAATATTTGCGATAGGCCAGCGCCAGCCCCTCGGCCACCAGCATCCGCCCCACATCCTGCCGCGCCACCGTGCAGGTGGCCACGGTGCGGCCGTATCGGTCCGTCTCTACCGTTTCGCAGCGCGCGATGCGCCCGCCGATCCGTGCGCGCAGCTGATCGGCCACCCAGGTGCCGCAATCCCATGCCGCACCATCAGCACCGGTGCAGCCCTGCCCCAGTTCGGGCGCGTCAACGCCGTGCAGGCGCACCCGGATGCCGCCCACGTCGAACGTGTCACCGTCGATCACGCGCACAGGCCCGCCAAACCCCTGCGCCATGACCATGACAGGGAACAGGATAAGAACGACGGGTAAAGAAATCCTTAACATTCCGCCTTATGGCGGGAAAATATGGCGCGTTTCAAGACGAAAGGTGAACAAATGGTTAACGCTGCGCCCGCGCCCACGATGACGTAATCGGCCTCCATCAGCGGCCCCGACCGTGGCTCATGGTGGATTTCGAGTATTTCTGGCAAGATGAAGCCATCAGTCGCCCCATGTCATTCACCGCGCGGAAAACGCTGTTTTGCTCCGGCACGCTGAGGTCCATGTGGTTGCGCATGTGTCGCTCGCTGGCCGTTTGCAGCGGCGGGCAATGCCACGGGGAAGACCTGCCTTTTCGTTCTCCTCGGGTTTCTCTTCATCCTCGATCAGGGCTATTGGGAGGAGACCACCGAAAGCCTGACGCTGGTGCTGTCGTCGTGCATCTTCTGCATGGCCATGGGCGTGCCCATCGGCATCGCCGCCGCCCACCGCCCACGGCTTTATGACGGGATGCGGCCCGTTCTGGGCCTGATGCAGACGCTGCCGCCCTTCGTTTTTCTCATCCCCGCCATCGTGTTCTTCGGCATCGGCATGGTGCCGGGGCTCATTGCACGGTGATTTTGTGGTCCCCGCGCGCCTTGTCACCCGTCGGATCGGTCTGTCAGACCTGCACGCGGCGCGTGCCGGCATGGAGAGTTGTGGCCGCGCGGGGGGGATGGTCGTGGATGACATGACCGCCAGAGCCGCCACAGGCCTGCCCCGTTTCCGGCAGGGCGCTGCCGCGAAATCATGCTCTGCTGACCTGACAGACCACGGCAGGGGCCGCCCCCGGTTGCCCTGCCCGACAAATGCCCCCGAACAATGCAAAATGCCCGCTTCAAATCAACTCGATTCGACGCCACCCCGTGACCATCACAGGAGCCCCATGACCCCCATCCCCCAATCCCGCGATATCCTGCCTGTCGGTGCGCCGGTGGACAGCGGCAAGGCGCGGCTGCCTGATGGGCCCCGATGCCTATCGCACGGCGGGGCTTGCCGAGGCGGGCGCGCGCAACCCGTCGGGGATGGGGCTGGAGATGGTGACATGCCAAAGCGCCGAGGCCGCGATGGAGGGCGCGCAGATCGTCACCACCTGCACCGCCGACAAGCAATATGCCACGATCCTCACCGATAACATGGTCGGCAACGGCGTGCATATCAACGCCATCGGCGGCGACTGCCCCGGCAAGACCGAGCTTGCCCCCGCGATCCTGCACCGGTCGTCGATTTTCATGGAATATCCCGAACAGACCCGCATGGAGGGCGAGATACAGCAGCTTGACCCCGACAACCCGCGCGACCTGTTCGGGATGCTGATGCGCGCGGCGGGGGCGGCTTGAACGGGGGGGCGGGTTCTGTCATAGCCACGGGCGTAGTAGCCGGATATGTGCCATGCCGTCCCCCATCGTCACGTCGATTCCGCCCGTCTTCTCGCGCAAGGATGCCGAGGGCCGCGAGATCGGTGAGGCCTATCTTGCGCGTTGCGTGCAATCATGGCGCGACTGCGGCTTTGATCCCGTCACCGTCAATTCGGTCAACGAGGCGTTGCACCCGCTCATTGCCACGCTCGGGATCAGGGTCGAGCGCGTGCCCCGCGATGCCGCCGCCATTACCGGGCGTCCGCATGTGTTTTTGCAAGACCTTCTCGACGCCGCGCGCCGCGTCTGCGGGGAGCGGGTATTCATCACCAACGCCGATATCGAGCTTGAAATGACCTCCGACGCAAGCGCGCGGGTGGCGCGGCTCGGGCCGATGCAGGCGCTGGCCCTGCGCCGCCGCGACCACAATGGCGAAAAAAACCTCGACACCGTGCCCTATGATAGCGGGGTTGATCTTCTGGGCGTTGGCCGCAGCGCGCTTGAGGGGATCGACGCGGGCGCGTTGGTCTTCGGGATGCCGTGGTGGGATCACTTCGTGCCGCTGATGCTGCTCTGGCGCGGGGCCGAGGTGGCACCGGGAAGCGGCGCGTTGGCATGGCATCTCGATCATGACGGGCGCTGGAACAAGAAGCAATATATCCGCTCGGGGCAGGAATTCCTGCGGCTGATTGATGCCGTGCCGGCCGATATGCGGCGCGATCCGTGGGTGAGCGACCACGTAGCCCGGCTTCGCCGCATCCGGCGCGGGGCCTATGGCACCAACCTCGCGCGGCAGGTCGAGGCACGGCTCGTCGCGCATCTCATGCCGCGCGCGCGCATCCATATCCGCCGCGTCCTGCGCGAGACATCGCTTGCCAACACGGCGGTGCTTGACCGCATCACGGGCGGCGCGTGACGCAGGTGGCTGGCGGCGCGATGCATTTCACCATCGTCATCCCCGTCTTCAACGGCGGAGGCAAGATCACCCGCACTCTCGACAGCCTGCGCGCGCAAACCGCGCTCGCGGATGGCACGGCGCGGCTCTCGGTGCTGGTGATGGACGGGGCCTCCACCGACGAGACCTGCGCGCGCGTGGCGGCCCTCGACGATCCGCGCATCGCGATCCACTCTGCGCCCGATCGTGGCATGTATGACGCGCTCGCCCGCGGGCTGGCGCGCGCGGGCGGCGATGTCACCGGCTACCTGCCTGCGGGCGAGGTGCTCGACCCGCACGCCTTCGCGGTGGTGGCCGAGGTGCTGGCGCGCCATCCCGAAATCCAGTGGATCACCGGGCAGGAGGTGACGCGCAACGCCGCCGGGCAAATCATCAATTGCCGCCTGCCCCACCCGTTTTGGCGTCGTTTCTTTGATTGCGGAATGTATGGCACGCGGCTCACCGTGCTTCAGCAGGAAAGCACCTTGTGGCGCAGCGCGCTCAATGCCGAGATCGACCTTGACCGCCTCGCCACCTGTCGGCTGGCGGGCGATTACCTGCTGTGGCGCAGCTTTGCCCGCGCGCATGAGCTTTACGTGATCGACACCCATATCGGCTCTTTCACGGTCGAGCCGGGGCAGCTCTCGAAACAGGAGCCGGGGGCCTATCGGCGCGAATTGCGCGCGCTGCGCCGCCGCCCGGCGCTGTGGGAGCGGCTGGCGGCGCTGCTCTGCCGCCAATACGAGAAACGCGCCCGCCCCGGCAAGACCGCCCGCCGTCTCGTGCGCTTTGACCATGACAGCGGCGCGTGGCGGCTCTCGCGGCGCTGAGGGTGGCGGGCGGGCCTGACGCCTGAAATGCTATCAGGACAGATGCTTGCGCAGGCGCGACGGGCCCGGGGTCTTCTTGCCCTTGTAGGGGTTCTTGTCGGACTGGCTGCGCAGGTGCAGGCGGATGGGCGTGCCGGGCATGTCGAAATCGGTGCGCAACCCGCCCACAAGATAGCGGCGATAACTTTCGGGCATCTTGTCGGGATGCGAGCACATCACCACGAAACCGGGCGGCCGGGTCTTGGCCTGGGTTATGTAGCGCAGCTTGATGCGCCGCCCGCCGGGCGCGGGGGGCGGGTGCTGTTCGATCATGCCCGCGAGCCAGCGGTTGAGCTGCGCCGTGGGCACGCGGCGGTTCCAGACCTCGTGGGCCTTTTCCACCGCCGCGCGCAGCCGGTCCAGCCCCTTGCCCGTCTTGGCCGAGACCGTCACCAGCGGCGCGCCGCGCAGTTGCGGCAAGAGCCGCTCGAACGCCTCCTTGAGCGCGTGCAGCTTGCCCTGCCGGTCCTCCTCGATATCCCATTTGTTGACCGCCACCACCACCGCGCGGCCCTCGCGCTCGGCCAGATCGGCGATGCGCAGATCCTGCGTCTCGAACGGGATCTCGGCATCGAGCAGCACCACCACCACCTCGGCGAACTTGACCGCGCGCAGCCCGTCGGCGACCGACAGCTTTTCAAGCTTGTCCTGCACGCGGGCCTTCTTGCGCATCCCGGCGGTATCAAAAAGGCGCACCGGCAGCCCGTCCCAATCGAGCCGCAGCGAGATCGCATCGCGGGTGATCCCGGCCTCTGGGCCGGTCAAAAGCCGTTCCTCGCCGAGGATGGTGTTGATGAGGGTGGATTTCCCGGCATTGGGCCGGCCCACCACCGCCACCTGAAGCGGGCGCTCGGGCGTGGGGCGGCGATAGGCGGGCACGGTCTCGTCATCCCCGGTCTCGTCCTCGTCAAGCGCCACGTCGATCTCGGGCATCTCGGCCTCGGCGCGGGCGGCATGGAGATCGGCCAGCGGCATGAGCCGCGCGTATAGGTCGTTCATCCCCTCGCCATGCTCTGCCGAAAGCGCGATCGGATCGCCAAGACCCAGACCGTAGGCTTCAAAGATACCCGGTTCGGCCGCCGCGCCCTCGGCCTTGTTGGCGGCAAGGATCACATGGCCCGAGCGCTTGCGCAGGATATCGGCGAAAATCTCGTCGGTGGGGGTGACGCCCGCGCGCGCGTCAATGACAAAGAGGCACACATCGGCGATCGCCACCGCCCGCTCGGTCAACCGCCGCATCCGTCCCTCCAGGCTGTCATCGGTGGCATCCTCAAGCCCCGCCGTGTCGATCACGGTAAAGCGCAGATCGCCCAGCCGGGCCGCCCCCTCGCGCAGGTCGCGCGTCACGCCGGGGCGATCATCGACCAGCGCCAGGCGCTTGCCGACAAGGCGGTTGAACAGCGTGGATTTGCCCACATTGGGGCGGCCCACGATAGCGAGGGTAAAGGACATGTCGCGGCTCCGCTCACGGTCAGAGATGCGTGATAGCCGATCGCGGCGTCAACGGAAAGCCAGAAGCTGCCCCTTCTTCGACAGCACATAGAGCGTGCCGCCCGCCACCACCGGGTTGCTCGCCGCCCCGCCCGGAAGATCGACCATGCGGACAAGCTGCCCCGAGACCGGATCGAACAGCCGCAGCTTGCCATCCGCCGAGGCCACGACAAGCTGCCCGCCCGCCAGAACGGGCCCGTAATGGCCGACAATCCCGGCCTGCCGCTTGGGTCGGCTGGCCGTGAAAAGCGGCAGGGCGTGGCCCCAGATGCGGGTGCCATCCTCGGCCGAGAGGCGGACAAGCTCGTTGCGGTCGCTCACCAGAAACAGCGATCCGCCGGCGGGCCATACCGGGTTGAGCGGGCCCTCCTCGGCGGTCCAGAGGCGTTTGCCGCTGCCAAGGCTGAGCGCCACCATGCGGCCCGAATGCGTGCCCACATAGACGCGGTCGCCCACCACCAGCGGATCGCCGGTGATGTCGCGCACCCGCGCGCTGGCCAGGCCGCCGCGCTCGCCCGCGATCTGCGCATCCCAAAGCCGCAGCCCGCCCTTGCGGAACGCGCCCTGCACCTCGCCCGCGCCAAAGGCAAAGACGGCGTAGCGGTCGGTTATCGCAGGCGCAGGCCCGCCCAGAACGTTGTGGATATCGGGCGTGCCCGAGAGCTGCCAGCGCACGCGCCCGGTCTCGGCGTCGAGCACCCAGGCCACCTCGTCGCCCGCGACCGCGTAGACCAGCCCCTCGTAGAATGACGGTGGGGTGGAGGTGGGCGCGTCGATCTTCTGCTGCCAGAGCACCGCGCCGGTTTTCGCGTCCAGCGCGGTGACCGCGCCGAAGGCGGTGGTGACAAAAAGCCGCCCGTCGCCATAGGCCAGCCCGCCGCCACTGGTATTGTCGGGGCTGTCATTGGGGGGCGTGAGATCGGTGGACCACAAGAGCGCCCCCCCCGTCGAGACCGCCGAAACCGTGGTCTCGGCATCGAGGGTGAAGACGCGGCCCTCGGCCACCACCGGATCGGCGGTCAGGCGCACGCGGCGGCCATCGCCCTTGCCGATATTCACCGACCACACCAGCGCGGGGGCCTGCGACAGCGCGGGATGGGCGGTGCGGGTCGCGGGCGTGCCCGCGCGTTGCGGCCAGTCGGGGTTGACCACGGGCGCGGGCAAAGACAGCGGCAGGGCGCGATTGACCGGGGCCTCAGAACCCTGCGCGCGCCGCGTCTCGCTCTGAAGCACATCGCGGACATTCTCGCGCGGGCCGGGAAGGATCGGCTCCTTTTTAGAGCAGCCTGCAACGGCAAGCGCCGCCGCCATCGCCAGAAGAACCGTTTTCGCCGTCACCACTGCCGCCCCCATCTGTCACCTTGCACCGGCTGCCGGGTCACTGCGTGTTCCCCGCATCCATGCCCGCATCCACCGTCTGGCCCGGAATGTCCGGCACATCCTCGCCCAGCGCCACAATCGCCTGCGCCACGCGGCGGCGCAAGGGCGGTGTTGCCTCGGCATCCACCGCGAGCGCGCCCAGCCGCTCGAGCGCCTCGGCGCGGGCACCGGTCTCGATGTCGATCATCGCCAGTTGCTCCTCGGCCAGAAGCCGGATCAGTCCCTGCCGCGCGGCCAGCGGCGCAAGCCGCGCGCGGCGCGTCTCGGCGTCCAGCCCCGCGCCGGGCAGGGCCACCGCCTTGAGCGTGGCGATATCGCGGTAGATGGCGGGCACCTCGCCGCGATCGGCGAGCGCAAGCAGCCGCGTGGCCGCCCCAGGCGCATCCTGCGCCGCGCGCTCTGCCGCCGCCAGCAGTCGGGCCACAGCCTCTGCCCCCGGCCCCGGTGCCGTGACCGCCTCGAGCGCGGCGGCGCGGCCCGCGCCCTCGGGCGCGGCCAGCGCCACGATTACCGCATCGCCAAAGGCCTCCGCCTCGGCGCGCGCCTGCGCCTTGCGCCATTCGTTCCACGCCGCGCCACCCACCAGAAGCACGATCGCGAGAATCCCGATCCAGCCATAGCGGCGCATGAGCCGGAACAGCCGGTCGCGGCGCACCTCTTCGGTCACCTCGTCGATGAAACTGTCGCTATTGCTCACGCCGCACCCCCTGCCGGATTTTCGCCCCTCTTACCCTGTCGGCCCCGCGCTGCCAAGAGGCGCGCACCGCGCGCCAGAACGCACCTGTCGAAAGGCGCGGCAATGAGCGCGTGAAACCGCAATCCGGCAATTTCGCGCCGCCCGGAGCGTGTTGGTCTAAAGCCCCAGCCTGTCGCGCATGAACGCCAGCGCCACCGACAGCCCGTCGGGCGCGATGCCGTGGCCGGTGCCCTTCATGACATGGGCATAGACATCGCGCCAGCCCGCGCCCTGCAACGCCTCGGCCGCCTGCGGCAGCGATTGCACCGGCACCACGTCATCGGCATCGCCATGCACCAGCAGGACCGGCGGGCGGCTGCGGGTTTCGTCGGCGAGAAGGTCCGGGCGCAGCAGGCGGCCCGAAAAGGCCACCACCCCCGCCACCGCATCCTCGCGGCGGGGCGCGACGTGCAGCGCCATCATCGTGCCTTGGGAAAAGCCGAACAGCACCACCTGTTCGGGCAGCAAATCCTCGTCCACCATCAGCGCGTCGAGAAACGCGTTCAGGTCATTGGCGGCGGCCATCAGGCCGCGCTCGGCCTCTTCCTCGCTCGACCCGTCGATCCAGGGGATCGGGAACCATTGGAACCCATAGGGCATTCCGGGGATGCTCTCGGGCGCGTCGGGGGCCACAAAAAGCGTGTCGGGCAGATGCTCGGCCAGCGGATCGGCAAGGCCCAGCAGATCGGCCCCGTTCGCACCATAGCCGTGCAAAAACACCACCGCAGAGCGCGCCTGCCCCGATTTCGGGGGCTTGCGCCCCGCCTTCAACACCCGTGTCATGCAATCCCTTCCCTGTCCTTGGCCACATGGTAATAGGCCCACAATATCCGTGCCGCAACCGCGCGCCACGGTGCCCAATCCTCGGCCATCGCCCGCAGCGCCGCCGGTTTGGGCCGCTCGGGCAGGCCATAAAGCAGCCGCGCCGATTCCTGCAATGCCAGATCGCCGGGGGCAAAGACATCGGCGCGCCCAAGGCTGAACATGGCGTATATTTCGGCAGTCCAGACGCCGATGCCGGGCACCTTTGTCAGGGTGGCCACCACCTCCTCGGTGGGGGCCATGCGCAGCGCGGCGTAATCGAGATCGGCCCCGGCCAGCGCGCGTATGTAACGCGCCTTTTGCCGGCTGAGACCGGCGGCGCGCAAATCTTCCTCGCTGGCGGCGGCGATGATGCGCGGCCCGCTGAAGCCCGCCGCATCGAGCCGGGCCGAGATCGCGCGCGCCGCAGCGACGCTTACCTGCTGGCTGACAATGGCCCCCATCAGCGCCGCGAACCCGTCCTCGCGCCGCCGCAGCGGCACCGCCCCCACCAGATCGCAAGCGTGCGCCATGCGCGGGCAGACCCGCGCCAGATGCGCCGTGCCCTCGGCGATATCGCTTTCGCTGTGGATGATGCGTTCCGTCATGGTCTCACCTTAGAGCGTTTCGGTTTTTCGTTGAAACACCAAAACACTCTAAATGATTGAGTTGTCGCAATTTCGAACCGAAAAAGTCTCTCAACTTTTTCTGAAATTGCTTCAGGACGCCCCACGCCGCTTGGCCATGGGCGCTGGCCAAAGCGCGGGCACCCTGCCATATCTGCGCCGCGAACAATCACGGAGCCGCCCATGACCCGCCTCATCAACGCCCTGTCAGAGATTGCCCCCCGCTACGACGCCCTGTTCGTCGATCTGTGGGGCTGTGTGCATGACGGGGTGCGCGCCCTGCCTGCGGCCTGCGCCGCGCTGGTGGCCTATCGCAAGGCGGGCGGCGCGGTGGTGCTGGTGACCAACTCGCCGCGCCCGCGCCACGATGTGGAGCGGCAATTGCGCGCCTTCGGCGTGCCGGATGACGCCTGGGACACCATCGCCACCTCGGGCGACAGCGCCCGCGCCGCGATGTTTCGCGGCGTGGTGGGCGCGCGGGTCTGGTTCATCGGCCAGCCGCAGGAAGAGCTGTTCTTCGAGCCGATGAAGGTGATCGAGACCCCTGTTGAGGTCACCCCCGTGCCCCTTGAAGAGGCCGAGGGCATCGTCTGCACCGGCCCGTTCGACCCGCTGGCCGCCCCCGAGGTGATGCGCCCGCAATTCCTTTATGCCAGGCAGAAGGGGCTGAAACTCCTGTGCGCCAATCCCGATATCGTGGTGGATCGCGGCGAGGTGCGCGAATGGTGCGCGGGCGCGCTGGCGCGGCTTTACACGGAGATGGGGGGCGAAAGCCTTTACTTCGGCAAGCCGCACCCGCCGATCTATGATCTGGCCCATCGCCGCCTCGCCGAGATCGGGCGCGACGTGGACAATGCCCGTATCCTTGCCATCGGCGACGGCGCGCAGACCGACATTCTCGGCGCGATGGGTGAGGATATCGATTCCCTGTTCATCACCGGCGGCCTTGCCGCGACCGATACCAGAACGTCGCACCAGCCCGACGAGGCGGCGCTCGGCACCTATCTGCAAAGCCAAAACGTCTCTCCGCAATATACCATCGGGTATTTGCGATAAGGGATTAGGGGTTGATCTTTCTGCGCCCGCAAAGTAATAAAATTCCAAACTGGGGCCGTTATTCGCCTCATAATTGCGCAGCGGACGAATCGGAGGGGCGAATGTTGGACAATATGCCGCGCGGCACGATCTGCATCGAGGATATCGAGATGGGCATGGTGCGCCATCTGCGAAAGGTGGTGACAGATCGCGATATCGAAATGTTCGCCGAGGTCTCGACCGACCGCAACCCGGTGCATCTCGACGATGATTACGCGCAGGATACCATTTTCGAGGGGCGCATCGCCCACGGGATGCTCACCGCCGGGCTGATTTCGGCAGTAATCGGAGAGCAACTGCCGGGTCATGGCACCGTCTACATGGGCCAGACGCTGAAATTTCTCGCCCCCGTGCGCCCCGGCGACATGGTTCATGCCGAGGTGGAAGTCGTGGGCATCGAGCACGGCAAACGCCGCGTGCAGCTTGATTGCCGGTGTCTGGTGAACGGCAAGAAGGTGCTCATCGGCGAGGCCACGGTGCTGGCCCCCTCACGCAAGTTCGACTGAGCGGGCGGAGGGGCGTCTGTTCGGGGCGCGGCGGGCTTCGGACGTCACGCGGAAAGCTCCGGGAATGGCCTTGAGCGGTCGTTGAGCGCAACGTTTGAGGAGCCGCGCAGTGCCCGACCGCGGGGGGGCGCTGCAACATTTGTGGGGCGCGCTTTATGGTGCAAAATACTGCAACAATTACGGGGTGATATACGTTGCAAAAGCGCCCGCCCGGGGGGGCGGTCGGGCGCTCGCGCGGCGGCGTGCAAGCACGCCTCGATTCCGCGCGGGGGAATACTTCAACGTCCCCTTCAGGCCAAGACGCGACCCCAATCCGCGCGTCGCGGCACCTGCCCCCTTGCCCCCGCCGCGCGGGCCGCGCATCCTTGCGCCATGACCGGATCACCCACATGGGGCGTGGTGGCCACGATCAAGGCCCCCGCCCGCGACATCCTTAATTTCGCCGCCCATCACCTCGATCTGGGCGCGCACCGCGTGCACGTCTATCTCGACGCGCCCAACCCGGAAGCGCAGCAGGCGCTGCGCGATCATCCCAAATGCCGGGTGATCCTGTGCGATGAGGACTATTGGAGACGCCGCCGCCGCAAGGGCAGCCCCGAGGCGCATCAGCCGCGCCAGAGCCTCAATGCCAGCCATTGCCTGCAACGCCGCCCGCAGGTGGATTGGCTCGCCCATATCGACGTGGATGAATTCCTCTGGCCCGAGGCCCCCCTGCCCGCGCAGCTTGCCGCCCTGCCCGAGGACGTGCTCAGCGCGCGGGTGCGCCCCGTCGAGGCGCTCGCCCCCGACCCCGACGACCCGCCCCCCGAGGGGGTGGCGTGGTTCAAGTCCTGCGCCCGCCTGCCGGGGCAACGCCGTGTGGAAACCGAGGCGATCTATCCCGTGCACGGGGCCCATCTCAACGGCGGCTTCCTGAGCCATGTCGCGGGCAAGGTCTTTGTGCGCACCGGCGTGCCGGGGGTGCATATGCGCATCCACAACGCCTTTATCGGGCGCGAGATGGACGCAAGCCCGCCCGAGCTTCCCGCTACCCGGCTGTGCCACCTGCACGCCACCGACTGGGCGCATTGGCGCGCCACCTATGCCTATCGCCTTGCCCAAGGCTCGTATCGCGAGGGGCTGAAACCCACCGCCCCCGACGGCAGCGGGCTCAACATGCACGCGCTGTTTCGCACGCTGGAGGCGGCGGGCGGCGAGGCGGCGCTGCGGCGCTTCTGGCACGAGGTCTGCGTGGCCACACCGGACCTGCGCGCGCGACTCAAGGCGCATGGCCACCTCCATGCCATCGCCCTGGATCTGGGCGCGAAACGCGCGCGCCACTTCCCCGAGACGCGCTGAGAGGCCGAGTTGACCGGCCATTGCACATGATGTAAGGCAGGCGCAGCGGGCGGTCCGGGAAGGGCCGGTCGTGCAATGGTTGCACGCGCCCCGAACACAGATGTGCGGGCCAAGGCAAGTGTCCGCAAAAAGCGGATACACATGACCACATTCAGCGATCTCAACCTCAATCCCAAGGTTCTCAAGGCCGTTCAAGAGGCCGGATACGAAACGCCCACCCCCATTCAGGCCGATGCCATCCCCCCTGCCCTCGAAGGGCGCGACGTTCTGGGCATTGCCCAGACCGGGACCGGCAAGACCGCCGGGTTCACCCTGCCGATGCTGTCGCTTCTGGCCCGCGGGCGCGCCCGCGCGCGGATGCCGCGCAGTCTTGTGCTTTGCCCGACGCGCGAACTGGCGGCGCAAGTGGCCGAAAGCTTCGACACTTATTCCAAATATCTCAAGCTCACCAAGGCGCTGCTCATTGGCGGCGTCAGCTTCAAGGAACAGGACAAGCTCATCGACAAGGGCGTTGACGTGCTGATCGCCACGCCGGGCCGCCTGCTCGATCATTTCGAGCGCGGCAAGCTCTTGCTCACCGGCGTGCAGATCATGGTGGTGGACGAGGCCGACCGGATGCTTGATATGGGCTTCATCCCCGATATCGAGCGGATTTTCAGCCTGACGCCCTTTACCCGGCAGACGCTGTTTTTCTCGGCCACCATGGCGCCCGAGATCGAGCGCATCACCAACACCTTCCTGCAATCGCCGGTGCGCGTCGAGGTGGCCCGGCAGGCCACCGCAAGCGAGACCATCGACCAGCATGTGGTGATGATAAAGCCGTCGCGCCGCGAGCGTGCCGATTCCGAGAAACGCGACACGCTGCGCGCCATCATCGACGCCGAGGGCGAGGCCTGCACCAACGCGATCATCTTCTGCAACCGCAAGATCGACGTGGACGTGGTCGCCAAATCGCTCGGGAAACATGGCTATGACGCCGCGCCCATCCACGGCGACCTCGAGCAAAGCCAGCGCACGCGCACGCTTGACGGGTTCCGCGCCGGGGAATTGCGCTTTCTCGTGGCCTCTGACGTGGCCGCGCGCGGGCTCGATGTGCCTGCGGTCAGCCATGTGATAAACTACGACGTTCCCGGCCACCCCGAGGATTACGTTCACCGCATCGGGCGCACCGGCCGCGCAGGCCGCGCGGGCAAGGCAATCACGATCTGCAATCCGCGCGACGAAAAGGCGCTGGCCGCGATCGAGGCGCTGATCCAGAAGACCATCCCCCGGCTCGCCGATCCCACCGCCCCGCGCCCCGCGCAGGACGAGCTTGACGCCGCGCTGGCCGATGACCATTCGGCCGCGAAACCCGAGCGCAGCAGCAACACCGGGCGCAGCCGTGGCATCAGCCGAAGCCGTGGCAGCAGTCGTCGCAAGACCGACGCCGCGCCCGACACCGCCCCCGAGCCGGTCATCGCCGAGACCGCCCCGGCCCCGATCACAGCCCCCCCCGCCACTGACGAGCGCCCGCCCGCGCCCCGGCAGGACACGCCCCCCGTCGAGCGCAAGGAGCGCCACACGCGGGGCGGTGACAGGGGCGGCGACACCGGCGCGAGGGTCGTCGGGATGGGCGATCACGTGCCCGGCTTCATCGCGCTGAGCCTTGACGAGCGGCGCACCGGCTGAACAGGACCGCCTCAAAAGGACAGCCTGCGCCGTTATCGCGCGATCACGATATCGGCGCAAAGCCCAGCCAGACGCTCGCTTTCGCCCATTCGCAGGCTTCCCCCGTGGGCGCGCGCCACATCCACCACGATCGACAGGCCCAGGCCCACGCCGGTGCCGCGGTTCTGGTTGCGCGCGGGCTCCAGCCGGGCGAAGGGGCGCAGCGCCTCCTCGCGGCTCTCGGGCGGGATGCCCGGCCCGTCATCCTCGACCCGGATACGCAGGCTGTGCTCTGACAGAACCACCGACACCTCGGCCCGCGTGCCATAACGCACCGCGTTGGTGACAAGATTCTCGACCGCGCGCCTGATTCCATCGGGGCGCAACGCGATGGTGCCCTCCCCCTCTGCCGCGATCAGCGCCACCGGCACCTTGGCGCGCTGCAAGTCGTCCACCACACGAGCCACCAGCGCCAGCGGATCAACCGGTTCTGCCTCGTCCTCTTGCGCCCCACGCGCGAAATCCAGAAACCCGTCGACAAGGCGCTGCATGTCATCGACATCGCGCAGCATCGGCGCGGCCTCGTCCTCGTCGAGCATGGCAAGCCCCAGCCGCAACCTTGTGAGCGGCGTGCGCAGATCGTGGCTCACGCCCGACAGCATCAGCGTGCGCTGCTCGATCTGCCGCTCGATCCGCGCGCGCATATCGACAAAGGCCCGTCCCGCCGCGCGCACCTCGGTCGCGCCCGCAGGCCGGTAGGGCACATGCCGCCCGCGCCCGAACGCCTCTGCGGCCTGCGCCAGCCGGGTGATCGGGCGCAACTGGTTGCGCAGATAGAGAAACGAGACCACCGTCATCAGCGCGCCGAACACCATCATGTTGACCAGCAATTGATGCGGTTGCCGCGCCGAAAGATGCCGGCGATCGACAACCACCCGAAGCAGCCCTTCGTCGCGCCGGAAATAGAGCGCCGCCTTGTCATCATCGGCAAGCGCCACCCGCAACACGCCGGGAAAGGCTGCGTGCAACTCGCGCGCCACCACGATGCCCGAGAAATCATACCAAAGCCGCGTGTCCCCCTTGGGCAAGTCCGCCTCCGGGACGGTCTGCACGTCGATCCCGAGCCTCTCGGCAATCGAGCCATCCCCGGTATCGAGCACGAGACGTATCTCGCGCGTCATGGTCTGGGTCATCTGCCGGGTGACCCCTTCGAAATGGCGCTGGATGAACACCACCGACACCACCAGCAGCAGCGTCACCACCGGCAAGAGCAGGATCAGCGTCGTACGACCATAAAGGCCACGGGGCAGATAGGGTTTGAACCAGCGAAACGACATGGCTAAACTTACGCCTGACCGCGCCGGGATGAAAGAGCGAGACCGCAATGACCGACCCCAACCCCTCGGATATGGCCCCGCCCGCGGGCGCGCCGCGCGATCTTGGCGGCGGGATCCGCGCGATCCTCGCTCCCAACCCCTCGCCGATGACCCATTGGGGCACCAATACCTATCTTCTGGGGCACCGCCGCCTTGCGGTGATCGATCCGGGGCCGGATGATCCCGCGCATCTCGCGGCGATTCTCGGCGCGCTTGGCCCCGGCCAGAGCATCAGCCATATCCTTGTCACCCATGCCCATCTCGATCACGCGCCGCTGGCAGCAAGGCTCTCGGCCGAGACCGGCGCACCGGTGCTGGCCTATGGTGATGCACGCGCGGGCCGCAGTGCGGTGATGACAGGGCTGGCCGAGGCTGGCGAAATCGGCGGCGGCGAGGGGGTGGATGCCGGTTTTGCCCCCGATGTGCCGCTCGCGGATGGCGAGATCGTGACGGGTGACGGCTGGCAGATCACCGCCCACTGGACGCCGGGGCATTTCGGCAATCACATGTGCTTTCAGTCGGGTGAGACGATGTTCAGCGGCGACCTGGTGATGGGCTGGGCCAGCACGTTGATTTCGCCGCCCGATGGCGATCTGACACAGTTCCGCGCCTCCTGCGCGCGCCTTGCCGGGGCGAGGCCCGCGCGCCTGCTGCCCGGTCACGGTGCTCCGGTCGCGGACCCGGCGGCGCGCATCGGCTGGCTGCTCGCCCATCGCGACGCGCGCGAGGCCGCGATCCTTGCGGCGCTTTCCGATGGCCCCGCCTGCGCGCACATGCTCGCCGCGCGCATCTACACCGACACCCCCACCGCCCTGATGCCCGCCGCCGCCCGCAACACCCTCGCCCATCTGCTTGACCTGATGCAGAAATCGCAGGTCAAACCCCTCGCCCCCCTAACCCCGCAGACCCGCTTCAGCCTGCCCTCCGCCATGCGCAAAAGACCCTGAGATTTTGTGACAAACCCTCTGGACCTCCCCGAAACGCATTGCTATACGGCCGAAGTGTTCCGGCGTAGCTCAGCGGTAGAGCAGTTGACTGTTAATCAATTGGTCGTAGGTTCGATCCCTACCGCCGGAGCCAAATCCCACCGCAAGTCCTTGATTTAAAAGGAAAGCAGTGCTTTTGGCGCTCACAGTGTAGCACAGCACTGTAGCACAAGATCACGCAGCTTCGGCTCGGTCGTCTCTGAATCGGAGACCGATCCATGGGAATGGCAACCCACCTCTTCCTGCGCGGCACCATGTGGACCTGGCGCCGGCGGTGGCCGGGGTTTTCCACAAAAACCCGACATCTGCAGCTCTCGTTGCGCACCCATGACCGCGCGATCGCGCGTATATTGGCGAGCAGACTGACCTACGAAAGCAACAGGATGTTCGACGCAATCACACTGGGCGAGTTGTCCCCCGCCGAGGCAAAGGCCTGGCTCGAATCCGTCATCCGGACCGAGCTGCATCGAGTTGAGCGACAGCGCATGATCGCGCGGCTCGATCCGATGAGCGCGGCCGATGATCCCCGTTATGATTGGGCGACGGCGCAGGCCTGGCGCCTGTTTGCTGAACGTGGACTGAACCCCGCGCTTAGCCCCGCCGAGGCGCGCACTCTCGATGCCGAGGGCGCAAGCGCGCCTGATCTGGCCGCTCTGGCGGGCATGCTCGACCTGCTCGGGCGCGATGTGACCTCGGAAGCGGGCGTGAACAAGATGATCGCCGCCGCACGCGAGGCACTCTCGGCGGCACTCGGCGCGCCCAAGCTGCAAGAGCGCCCGTCGGCCATGACCATCTTGCAGTTGCGCCAGTTCCTGATTGCCGGGAAAGCGGCAGCATGGCAGGCATCGAACGCCATGCCTGACCCCCACCTTGACTGGGCGCGCGATTTTGCGCTGGCGCTGGTGCAAAGCCCGCGCTTGCCTGAGGGCTTTTCGACAAGCACGCCAGGCGAGGTGCCGCTGCCAGCCCCCCTGCCCGATCCGGGGGTAATCACCCCTCTGCCGCGCCCTCAAATGGCCCCCCTCGGGGCAAGCGCGCTGCAAAGGCCGCTCTTTGACCCGAATCTTCTGGCGCTCGTCGAGCGCATCAATGCCGACAAGGACCGCAAGAGCATCAAGATCGACACCCGCAAGCAACTCGTGTCGGGCGCCAAACTGTTCATCGCGGCGACGGGCGTCGAGCGTGTGACCGATATCGACCAGCAGCATCTGAAATATTTCAAGGGTGTCTTGCAAAACCTGCCCAAATCCTACGGCAAAAGCCCAAAGGATTCCGAACGCAGCATTGCGGAAATTCTTGAGCGCGCGAAAACCCTGCCAGAGGACCAGGTTGGGCTCTCGGCGCGCACGATCAACGGCCACCTTGATCGCTTCTCACTCATCTTTCGCGTGGCGAGAAGCGAGAACCTGAAGATTTCTGGCGATATCCAGATCGAGCTTTTGCGTGTGCGCGAAACCAAACGTGCCCGCGACAAGCGCGCGGCGTTTTCACCGGAGCAGGTTCGCACACTCTTCGAACACCCGATCTGGACAGGCAGCACCAATCACAAGCGGCGCCATGTTCCCGGAAAGCTCGTGTTGAAGGATGGCCTCTTTTGGGGGCCGCTCCTCGCAGCCTACAGCGGCGCAAGGCGCGAAGAGGTGCTGGGGCTGGCGCCGGAAGACTTTGACGTCATCGAAGAAATCCCCTGCTACCACATCCGTGACAATGCAAACCGAGGGGTGAAAACCCTCTCTTCCGAACGCATCATCCCAATTCACCCGCATCTTGTTGATCTCGGCCTGCTCAAACACGTTGCAAAGGCGCGGGCCAAAGGAGAACGCGCGATCTTTCCAGAGCTCATCTCGACGAACGACACCGAATCCTTCGGCGACAAAATCTTTTACAACTGGGACAAAGCGCTCGACATCCAGTTTGACGGCAACCCCGAAGGGCTGTGTTTCCACTCCTTCCGCCACTACGTGATCTCATTCCTCAAGCGCGACGCGACCGTCACCGACAAGCTCCGCCGTGACCTCGTTGGCCATGTCGGAAAAGATGCGCATGACGAAAATTACGATGAGGCCTCGACGATGACCGCGCTCCTGCCCGTTGTGGAGCGGCTCCCACGGGTGTTTTGAGAAAGGCATGAAGGTCCTGCGAGACGATGGCGTGAAACCGTTGGCAAGCTGCTGCGTCGGAGCCAGGTCGTCGGATGCGGACAAAGGTCACCGCGCGCGGAGCCCATGCAACCGAAATTACGGAGGGTCCACGTGTGGAAACCGTAATTTCGGTTGCATGGGCGAGCACGTGGGGCACAAAGGACGCATCTCGATGATCTGGCTTCGAAGGGCTGCTGCGTAGGTGAAGGCTTCGAGGGGGCGGGGTGCGGGGCGGCAAGCCCCGCGAAAAGGCAACCTGGCCTGAAATCAGGGATGCCCCGAAAGTTCCATGCTATACCGTTCCCAGACGTCGGACGCTCGAGCCCCACACGGCCATCATCCAACGTAGTCTGACCTAAAGAACCGCGTTCATTGGGGCTCAAAAGCCCGGGCCGTCATTCACTTCGGCTTGCTCCGGCACTGGCTCGGGTTCGCTCGGATCCGTTGACGGGCCAATGAGCAGCACGAACCCAAGCCCGCACCCTGATCCGGCAGCATCAGGGTGCCGTCGAAGCGCTCGCCGCCCGCCTCGAAGACGAGCGTGAGCTTGCAGGCGAAGACCTGCACGCCTTCTTTCGCAGCACAGAAACCGACACCACCAGCCCCCCGACCGAGGCCCAACCTCGCCCCCAGCCCCCCCAAATTCCGGAGAACTCCCGTCTGGAATAACTTTGACCAACCCCCCGCCGCGCGCCGCGCTGCCGCCCGCGCCACCCGCACCTTCTCTGCGCGCCCTCTACAGAGGGAATCTTCCGTGATTTCCAGAGGTTATCCACATGTTCGCGCAGCAGCGACGCTTCGCTGCCGCCCCCGCCCGGTTCGCCGCTGCTATTGTGATGCCCACAGCGATCGCGCAGCGGACGGAACGCAAAAGTGGCAAGGAAACGGGAACAGCAGGAGCAAGCGGGGGCGCAACAGCGCCCCGCGGCCGCGGCTGCCGACCCCGTGCTTGCCAGACTCGAGAATGCCCCGCATCCTGCCCTCATCGAACTGGCCCGGCTCCTCGCGCGGCAGGCGGCGCGGGAGCTTCTTGCGGCTCAAAGGGAGGACTGACGCATGACCACGCCTAGGGCAAAGCGCGCCGCAATCTACGCGCGCTATTCCACCGACATGCAGTCGGCAGCCTCGATCACCGACCAGGTCCGGATCTGCCGGAGGCTGGCCGAGGAACGGGGCTGGCAGGTTGTTGAGGTTTTCGCGGACGAGGCAATGAGCGGGGCGACGCACTTGCGCCCCGAGTTTCAGCGCATGCAACAGGCGGCAAAGCAGGGCGACTTTGATGTGCTGGTGGCTGAGGCTCTGGACCGACTGAGCCGCGACCAGGAGCATATCGCCGGGCTGCACAAACACATGCGCTACCTCGGCATCGCGATGGTCACCCAGGCCGAGGGCGAGGTTTCAGAGATGCACATCGGGCTGGGTGGCACCATGTCCGCGCTTTTCCTGCGCAACCTGGCTGATAAGACCCGTAGGGGCCTCGAGGGGCGGGTGAAGGCGGGTAAATCGGCGGGCGGGATCAGCTATGGCTATCGCCTCGACCGCCAGGTGCTGCCCGACGGCACCTACACGACCGGCGATCGGGTGATCGTCGCGACCGAGGCCGAGGTAATCCGGCGGATTTTCACGGAATACGATCGCGGCAAGAGCGCGCGCACGATTGCGATCGAGCTCAACCGCGACGGCATCGCGCCACCGCGCGCGGGCGGCAGGAGCGACGCCAGCTGGTCGTTCTCGACCATTTCCGGAAACTGGAAACGCGGCACCGGGATCCTGAACAACGAGCTCTACATCGGGCGGCTCGTGTGGAACCGGCAGCGTTTCGTCAAAGACCCCGATACCGGCAAGCGGCAGGCCCGCCCGAACCCGCCCGAGGCCAGGGTCATCGAAGAGGTGCCGGACCTGCGCATCGTCGACGATGGGCTCTGGCAGCGGGTGAAGGCACGGCAAGGTGCGATCCGGGAGGATATCATTGACGCGCGCGACGAGGTCTCCGCCGCGCCCCGCAGCGAGGCCGGGCGGCGGGCAAGCTACCTGCTGTCGGGCCTCCTGACCTGCGGGTGTTGCGGCGCGGGTTACATCATGATCAGCGACAGCCGCTATGGCTGCTCGGCGGCACGCAACCGGGGCACCTGCGAGAACCGCAAGACGATCAAACGCGTGGATCTGGAAGCACGTGTGCTTGCCGGGCTGAAGGATCGGCTGATGCATCCCGACCTCATCGCCGCCTTCATCGCAGAGTTTCAACGTGAGGTGCAAAAGGAACGCCTCGACGCCCTGGCAGCTCGCGGCGAGGCGGAGCGCCGACTCGGCAAGGTGGTGCGCGAGATCGACAATATTGTCAGCGCCATTACGGCGGGCATGTTCCATCCAAGCATGAAGGCAAAGATGGACGGGCTGGAGGCGGAGCGGGCCACTCTTGAGGCGCAACTCAGCGCCCTGCCCGAGCCAGACCCCGTCGCCCTGCATCCGGGGCTTTCGGATATCTACGCGCGGAAGGTTGCGGCGCTGGCCGAGGCGCTGAACGACCCTGCGTCCAGGCCGGAGGCGGTTGACCTGCTGCGCGGCCTGATCGAACGCCTTGTTCTGACGCCTGACGTTGACGCGCCGAATGGCCATGTGATCGCGCTCCATGGCGCGTTGGGTGCGATTTTGTCGTTGTGTGATGGTGGTTTATCGACACATGCCAACGCCCGCAGGGTTGCTGCGGGCGTGAGGCAAGTAACGATGGTTGCGGGAGCAGGATTTGAACACTGTTTCGCGCTCTCGCGGGCGTTCAGTCGTGGCTCTTATTGACGTATCTCGAATCCTATCCCTGATCATTTCTTCAAGGGATTTTGGTGCGTCCATCCCACTGAAAAGCGGCGGTTCCTGTTCGTCGGTAGACGCAAAGCCATGTCCAACACGACCACCGCATAATCAAAGCTTGCCGTCCTATTCCCTCACCTGCAACCCGTCTCGCAGGTGGATCAGTCGGTCGAAGCGGTCGAATTGGGGGGCAGGCAGGACTGATCTGATCGAGCTTGACGTCTGAAATGTCGTGATCGGGATGCGCGTAATTGTCGGTCATGCGCAGCTGAGCGGACCAGAGAGACCGTGGCGCTGCGCTGAACCGTTACCACCAAACGACAATGTGGCGCGGAAAATGCCTTAGCCTCACGTTCAAGCCGCTCCCCGATCTCCGTTTTTTCTCCTCCGCTGCTTCCGGCCCGCCAACCCTGGGAGCCCGAGGGCGAGAAGTATACCTGCCAGGGGCAGACCAGATGCACCCCGCTAAGAATGGAGGGCTTACCGAAGCGGAACGTTAAAGATGTCTATAGTTCGTCAACTATTGGCGGTTTTCCTGCCCCAGACCAGGAGACCCGCTTAAATTTTCTTTTAATCAGTCCAAGGTCACGCAAATACAAAACGACTTCCGAAGGAGACCAACCAGGGCCAAACGAAAAGCATGCCCCCAAATCAATTAAAGCTGTAAAGATTTGAGCTTTGTGTTCTGCAGATTGGCTCTCTAGGGACGCGGTTATGTTGTCACTATCCCTTTGAATCTCGAACCCTAATTTCTCAAGGCTAGGCAATAAGTTCATGTCATACACTGCGACGGCAACTCGACTCCCAGACGCTTCGCTCACTTTGACTGGAATTTCAGATGATTGAACAAACTTCATCGGATCACCACACTGGTGATAGTTGTCACACCTTGGGTATCAACGGTTGGGATGGCGTTTACGACCATCTCAGGACCGCCACCTGGCAAGTGTTGGCCTGCGCCCAAGAAATACTCATTTCCAACAATGGGACTGCGAGGAGACATCGCGTTTATCTCCGTCACTCTCCTGATCTTGAAACCATCAGAAAGAGAGCCGCGCTGTAGCCCCATAGCCAGCTCAAGCTGTGACGCCTGCGCAGCAGAAATGACCGTTTCGCCACCTGAGTTGATTGGTCCCAAGATGTTGGTTATCGCCGCCTCATCGGTCAAGTATGTGCCGTCTCGACCAATTGTTGGGTAATTATCCCAAGCTGCAGGACTGACGTTGTAGCCAGTATCATTGGCGAGCATTTGCTCCTGTCTGAAACGAGCCTCTTCAACGCGATCCCAGAACGCTTGATGCGTCTGCCTGAGGGCGGTATCGCCCTGTCGCGCGATGGCCCTGACCGCGTTCAGCTCGAAGCCGACAACCATGAGGTCGTAGGCAAGCGACGCCTGAGTTTCACTGAGCCCTGTGCGCATGAGAAGCTGTGTGCCCATGGGCAGTGCGCCTTCACCGGTGATCAGCGCACGTGCGCCTGCGATGGAGGTATCGGTCCCGTGCGCGGCCAGGGCGAGCGATGCGGTGGTGCAGGCCACACCGGCAGACTGTCCGCAGAGGTAAACGGAACCCAGGATTTCCGTGCCGCCGAATACGAGATCGATGGCGCCGCCGATCCGGTTGCCGTTCTGGCGTTGCCGCTCGATCTCGGCATCAATGGCTGTGGAGCAAGCGCCGGCGCTCATGCCTGAAGAGCAAACATCCCGGCCAATTTCCGCGCGGGCCTGTCGTTCCAGATCGGCGAGGATGGCAACCCGCTCTCCATTGAGCGTCGCCTGTTCTTCCCCGGACAAAGCACCCCAGGCTTCCAGTTCCGCGCGGACCGACATGTCACAACTGCTGACAGAGCCCGAACAGAGCGTTGACGCCGTTTCGGACCGCAAACGCTGATTGAAGGCGTTAACCTGCGACGGTGTCCAATCGATCTGATCGGCACCTTGATACTGAAGAGCCGCAAGCTGCAGGCCTTCGTAATCCGATGTGTTCAGATTAAAGAGAATGTCGTTGAACACACCATCCGCAACGGCGATGCGGGCGAGGTGATCGGCCCGGCACTGGTCTGTTGTGCAAGCTGCGAACTCCTGCTCATGGGCTGTGCTGATCTCGATATAATCTTTAAGCACCCGAACGCGGCATGCAGCAAAATCACCCGACTGCGCACAATCGCTCAACTCCCGCTGGAGCAAACCGATTTCATCATGGGTGAGGTAGTTGTTCGCAAGCCCGGATTGCGCCACGGCGGCCCCGACCGAGACGTTCTCGGCCTTACCGCCGGAGAACAGGTATCCAGCGAAGGCCCCGATCAGCTGCGCCCTATTGAGCGCCCCCTCCCGATCCGCAGCCGACATGTTCGGCTGCAAGGTCCCCGCATAGATCGCCCCCGCAATCCCACCTGCCGCCCCTGCGGCGCAGTCTGCGCCCTGCGCTTCCGCCGCCACGCAGCCCGCGAGCCCGTGCAGCAGCACATGGCCCAGCGATCCCTCGCCGCCATTCTTGCCGCCCTCGAATATCCCACCGATCCCGGTCTGCGCATCGGCAAGCCCAAGCGCCACGACGGAGTTGATGAACGAGCCCTTGAAGGCATCGCCGAAGCTGCCGCCATAGGCGGTGGTCTGGATGGTGGCCCCGATGGATGCGTCGAAGGCGCCTTCGAGGACATTCGCGACGGTCAGGTTCTTGCCAAAGCCAAGAAGCGGGTCAGTGAGGCCTGCACCCCAAGCCTCTCCCCCCAGCAGGTTGAAGGTGCGGTTGCCGAGCGCGTTAGCGGCTTGGTTGGCGGCGTTTCCAGCCGCCTGGGCGCTTGCGGCCCCGGTTGTGTCCCCGGCAGCCCGGAGATTGACCGCATTCTGCAGATAACTCGTCCCTGCCGAGATGGCGGCATTGCGCAGGATCTGGCCGAGGTCCAACTCCCCCGACACCGTGCCGTTGGCGATGCCGACGGTAGTCGAGGCGGCCATGGAGGCGACAGCCTTGCCCAGGTGGGTCAATTGGCCGGTGTTGGTGGCGAGAGCAGAGCTTTTCATCCCCGCGCCGATGAGGTTCCCGAAGCCCGAGGTGAGTGCAATGGTCAGCACCATGGTGAAGGCGGGCGAGAGGGCCTTGGTCTTGTCGTAGAAGTATTCGTCGAGCAGCTCCTGATCCAGCAGGACAAGCCCTGCGAGGGCCTCAAGCTCCTCGGGGTAGAGGTCGGCCACGCTCGCGCTGGCCTCGCCCGGCTTGGCATAGAGCGTCAGATAGGTCTGCCCACCGACCGAGAAGTTGATGTTGCCGTCCGCGCTCAGCGAGGTGAGGATGGCGGTTTCCCGGTTGGAGCGCTCGGTCTCGGTGGTGGCGAGGATCGCGCCCACCTTGCTCTCGAAGAACTCGCGCCGCTCGCTGTCGATGGCCGCCAGAATGTTCAGGTCACCGCCGACATTGAGGTTGAGATCACCGCCTGCGGCAAGTCTTGCGCCAATGAGGGTGGTATTGCCGCCCGAGACGAGCGAGAGGTTGGCAGAGGCCAGCGCCCCGGTGCCTGTGGCGCGACGCGTGTCGATCAGGCTTGACGAGTTCGAGGAGAAGAGCCCGAAGAAGGTCGACTTCCTGGAGATCGCCTCGCGGCGGTTCACATCCGTAAAGGTGCCAGCATAGATATTGCCATCGGTCGCGGAGATGTTGATATCGCCACCGCGGCTTTCGATCCGGGCTCCCGCCGTGGTGAGATCACCGCCCGTGCTCTCGAGGTCGATATCGCCGCCGGCCACAAGATCGGCCCCGTCATTGGTGACGCGCGTTTCCGAGAGCTGATAGCTCTTCGTGCGGAACCAGTTCTTCGAATAGGTCCGATAGCGGTATTCCCGCACGTCCTGCGCAGCCGAGAGAATGAGATCGCCCCCTGAAGCCAGATCGATCGCGCCTTGCGCCGCAATTCCCGTGCCCTCAAGGAAGGCCAGACCGCCCGCACGGGCCAGCACATCCCCGCCCGCGGTAATATCCGTCTTGTGGGCCCGCACATCCCAGAGGTCCGTGCCATTGCGATCGCCGCCCACGTGATACTCGATGGCCGAGCTCGGCGCGGTCAGGCGCAGATCCCCCGAGGCGGTCATGGTCAGGTCATTACCGACATCGACCCGAGTGCCGCCGACGGTCAGGTTGCCCAGGGTGTTGAGATCTAGATCGCCTTCGACCACGACTTGCGAGAGTTCCTGCGAGACGAGGGTCTGGCCCGCGAGAATGCCCCAATTCTTCGCCGCCAATTGCCCCGTGATCGGGGCTTTGGTATCCGTCACGCGATACTCCCAGGCCCGCGGTGTGATTGCGACACCGGTCGCACCAAACAGCGACGCATTGCCGGGGGTTTCAAGATACAGGGCCTCAGCGCCAAGCGCACCACCCGCAACGAGGCGCAGATCTCCGGCGGTGACATCCACGCTGCGCAGCGCGGAATTGCCGAGCGACGTCGTGTTGAGGAGCCCCTCGGCCCGCACACTGCCATCTTCGATCAGCAGATCGGTCGAGGCCGTCAGCGTCAGGTCGCCACCATTCGCCAGAAGCTGGTTCCAGGGAATGTCGCTGCCGGTGTTCTGCGTCCCGCCAGAGCCAAACCGCCAGGCCGTAGCATTGAGAAAAGCATCCTGCGCGGCCTTGTTGGAAGATATCAAAGCTCTGCGCGAGGGCGTGCCATCAAGATAGCTTTCCTCGGCCTGATACTCTTCTGTGCCGGTGACGACCCAACGGGTTTCTGAGACAGGGACCGTCACGTAGGATCGCACGTTGCGACAATACTGGCCCTTACCCCACCCACTGCAGGTATAGGTGTAGCGTACTTCCTGCCGCGTGGAGGGCACATCACGGTACTCGCCGACATCACGGATTTTCGTGACGAGCCTTGTGCGAAGCTCGTCACCATCGCGCCGGTTTTCGATCAGCCCCGCTGCCGTGGTCACCACGTTTTCGGTGAGGGAGAGTTCAGGAAACGCCTGATTGGTCAGGGCGGACGCCAGCGATTTCTCGCCTTCAACGACCGAGCCCCGGGCAACCGCGTCCCCGCGCAGGCCATCGCTTTCCGCCTCTTGCTCCAGCAACTCGCCCGCGCGCCGCATCGCCTCGCCCAGCTTGCCATTGAGGGAGGCGACAAGAGCGGTCTTCTGGCCACCGAAACTGCTCAATTGCGTCGTGAAGGCCGTATTCAGCGCCTCAATCTCATCGCGAATGCCAGTATCCGTAAAGGAAGCCCGAACGAGCGCCGTGTTCACCTGTTTCTCGGAGGCAGCCCGATTGAGCGCAGCGGTGCGGTCGGCAAGTGCGCGCGCATCGGCGGCAGCCTTGAGGTTCACATAGGTGGGGTTCGGCACTGTGACGTAGTAATACTTCAGATGACGGAACAGGCCATAGCCCTCAGTACGGTAACGGCGTTCGGTCCGGGTCAGAAGCGCGCCATATTGCGCCTGAGAGGCTGCAAGTGCTGCCCGATAAGTGGTCTCTACCGCAGCAACTGCGGCAGTGTAATCCGTCGTGACCTCCCGAAGCGCAACCGCCAGATCTGCTTGACGCTCAGAGGGCGTGTCGCCGAGGCGATCTTCCAGTTCAGCCAGTTCCGAGCGGAACACATCGTGGAACTCCGCCACGTCCGCGTCATGGGCAGCGATTTCGGATGCCGCCTCCGACCAGATCTCCGCAATCCCCGCTTCAGCTTCCTTGCGCAGAGTATCCAGCCTGGAGTTATCCGTCAGCGAAACATAGGATTGCACGCCTACCGCCCGCGCCGCACCCTCAATGTCTGCGCCGCTTCCCGCGCGACGCAGCGCCTCCACCGCGGTCAGAAGATCGTTTTCCTGCAGGAAGGCGATGTAAGCCTCTCCGGTCGCGGTGGTTGTCGTGCGCCCGGCGGGGCCAAAAAGGCTCTGCGCCAGAGCCGCATCCAGCTCAACAAGCTGCGGGCCTTTGGAGCCTTCACGTGCAATGTCTCCTGGCAGGTCTGCGCCATCGATCAGCACAGCGCCGCCCGTCGCGGTGAGCGACAGGTCGCTCTCGGCCAGAAGTCGCGCCCCGATCAGGGTCAGATCCTGCCCAGCCGTCACGCGGATTACGTCGCCCACCAGGTTCGAGGTTGCCGTGGCCAACACAGTGCCATCTGCGGTGACGGTTTTGTTGTTCACCCAGGAGCAGAAAAAATTCCCGATCTTGCAGACGCGCGCGCGGGTCTCAGCCACCCGGAAGTCACTCTCCACCCCGGTGTAACTCGTCAGCGTGACCCGGTCGGTTGCATCAAGCGTCAGATCGTCGCCCGCCGACAGAAGGGACCCCGTGAGAAGCAGATCGCGACCCGCCATAATATCGAGATCACCATAGAGCGTCATGATCCGGGACGGTGCCAGCACGGTTTCTTGATCGGTCAGCGTCGTGGAGGGCGACACGGCTCCCGTCGCCGTGTAGCTCGAGCTCTTGAGGGAGGCGATCACATCGCGCCCGGCCGTCAGTGCAAGCTTCTCCGCTGCAGCAATATCGCTGGCCTCGTTGCGAATGTCGCGCCCGGCCGTCAGGATCAGATCGCGCCCGGCCAGAATCTCGCCCGCGTGGAAATCCGTGCGGTAGCCACAATTCTCGCCCGAGCACCCGTCTTCCGCATCAAGCCGTGAACGCAGGGCGAGATAGGTGTTGAGGATGTCCGCACCCGCCGTCAGGCGCACATCACTGGTCGCGGCAATCGCCCCGCCTTCATTGGTGATATCGCCATCCGCTCTGATGGTGACAGTCGTGCCGGTCGCCGTGGCGCCTTTTTCGATATATTCCGCCACCAACTCATGCCGACTTGCGCGTTCAATCATTTCCGCTGCCAGATCGGCCTCGGGACCGCCCGCAGCCAGTTGTGCATAATAGGCTTGGATATATTGCTGCAGCGCCGGATCGAAATAGATGTCGTATTCCCGCGCAATCTGGCGCTGCTGGCTGACATTCTCACCCGCAATCACCGTCAGATCACCATCTGCCATCAGGAAGCCGGTGTTCGTGAGCGTGCCCGTGGTCACATCCACGCTCACGTTGTCGCCCGAGACCTCGCCCGCGATCACCACGAATTCTTCGCCGGTGATCGTGATATCCCCGGCTGTCTCGATCACCCGGCCATCATAAAGCGTGAAGGCCCGGCCATTAATCGTGACGTCCCCTCCTGCGGTGAGTTGCCCGTACTGGCGCAGTTCCGAGCCCGCAAGCGACACCGTTGTGTCGGCATCGATGTCCTTGTAGAAGAGATTACCCCCGGAGGAGGCGCTGAAAGAGCGGCTGTCTGCGGCCCCGTAAAGGTTGACCCCCTGTCCCGCTTCCGGGTTTCGGATCACCACATCTCCGCCTCTGATCGCAGCAGTTTCAGCGGCGTCAATGGCAAAGGGCGAGGTCTTCGCGATCGTGCTTGGAGCCGCCACGATGGGCGAGGCCGAAAGATCCGCGCCATTCAGACCCTGCACACGCTGCGCTCCGCCCGACACCAGAAGATCGTTGCCGGCCCCTTGGGCGGAGGTCACAACAGGCCCCGTCAGAATAACATGGCGGCCGATGATCCCGCCCTGCGCACCAGGCTGGAATCCGCTGGGTCCAATCGTCACCGTGCCCTTGGTCACCGCCAGATCGACACGCGACCCGCTCACCATCGGCTTGCCCGTGGTCAAGGTCGAGCTTGTGGTGTTCAGAAACGCACAGCCATTGCAGACGATCCCGTTCGGGTTGGCAACGATCACAGCCGCGTTCTTCCCGAAGACCTCCGTTTTGCCAGTCATTGTCGAAGGGCCGGTGCCCGTTACCTCGGTCACAATCGTGCTCGCAGGCCCCGAGACCATCAGGTTCGGGTTCGCGGTTACGTTCTGGCCGATAATACTCACGCCATTCGTGGTCGAGTTGTTCAGGATGAGACCGTTATTCCCAACATTGAACTCGGTGAACCTGTTGAGCGAGACCCCGCTCTGCGGCGTTTTGATATCGACCTGCGGCGTGCCGTTGCTGGACTGCAGGAAAGACGTCCCGGGTGCCGACGGATCCACGATGATGTTTTGCGCAAAGGACGCGGAGACCGAACTCACAACAATCGAGGCCGAGGACACAACCGTCACAAAGCCATGAAGAGCTTTGCCGACCCGCCGCGATGCGCGTTTGCTCAAACCAATCATCTTACTGTCCTTCAGTCACTGAAGCTTGTTCATCAACAACGGGCTGCCAGGCCCGGGCGCGATCCTGCGCCAGAGCGATTTCTTCCGCACTCATACCTGCCTCGATCCCCGCCCGCGCAGCAGCCGCTTCAGAATGTCCAAGCGCTGCCGCCAGGTTGAGGTTCTTGTGCGCCTCAATCAAGTCAGGATCACCTGCAATGCCCGCAGCCTGCATCTGGCCCAGTGCAAAAAGCCCCGCCGCATCGCCACGCGCAGCCGAACGCTCAAGGAGAGCCAGGCCCGCGGCCACGTCACGCGCCACATACTTGCCTTCAATCAATTCGGCCGCCCGCGCATTCATGGCCGCCACGTGACCCTTCTCGGCCGCCTTGCCAAACCAGTCGTAGGCCTTGACCTCGTCCTTGCTTACACCCAGTCCCTGAAGCAGCACCGTGCCGCAGTTGAAAGCCCCGTTAGCATCGCCCTTCTCTGCGGAGGCGCAAACGAGGCGTGCACCTTCCGTGTAATCCTGCAACACCCCATTGCCCTGGATATGCAGAACGCCCAGCCGGTTCATCGCCGCGGCTGACCCTAGATCGCTCGCCGCCCGGTAAAGGCCGACGGCAGCAGTCAGATTGGCGCCTCCGCCGATGCCCAATTCCAGCATGCGCCCAAGATAGAAAGCCCCGTCTGCATTACCTTCATCAAATGCCCCTTGAAACGCCGCCACGGCGCCTTCAACGTCCTGCGCATTCAGTGCTGCCAGGCCGTCGCTCACATGCACGCCGTCTTCATGGGCCGAAAGCGGCAGGGCAAAGACAAAAAAAGCGCAAACTGCCAATAGAATTGCCCTGGAAAGACACATCGAACGGACCAAAGTCAAACCTCTCAACAACTCTTCTTCATCAAACCTAATAGCCGCAGATAACAAGCGCGTAATCTGACTGTCGAGTAGATTCTATTGAGGCGGACATACTTCTGACATCTGACACCGCATTTGGGCCTATTGCCGGGCCGTGTTCTGGAGACCCTTGCAAGCAACAAGACGGTTTTCTGAGCAAGCAAGTTCCATCGCCCCCTCAAAACGCCTTCAGCGTCAGCCCAATCCAGGCCTGCACATCTCCGGCCTTCTGCCCGCCCGCATCCTTGAGGGGGATCGCCAGAGCGCCATTGAGCGTGGTCTTGCCAACCTGAGTGGAGAGGCCAAGCCCCACACTGAAGAGGTTCTGGTGCGCCCCGGTCGTCCGCGCATAAACATGCCCTGCATCGACGAAAGCAAAGCTGCGAATACCCCCTTGCGCTTCCCGAAACGGGTTTAGGCGGCTCTCGCCGAGGGGGTCGCCCAACTTGCGCAGATCAAGCGGTGTAGACGGAAAGCTCAACTCGCTGCGCAGGTACACGCCACTGTCGCCGGCCACGCTGAACCCGGCATAGCCGCGCACGGAGTCCCAGCCACCGATGGAGAGCTGCTCATTGCCATAAAGTGGGCGATTGGCCATCTGCCCCACCAGCGACATTGAGAGCTGCCGCCCGCTCTCGAAGGGCCGGATATAGGTCAGGCGGGTTTCCAACTTGGCGAAATCAGCGCGCGGGTTCCCTGATGGCAGGCCCGCAGCCTCCCAGTCCGCGCCCAAAGCACGACTGCCGAAGGACAGGGATGTGTCGGCGGAGATCACCGCCTTTTCGAGCCGATGTTCCTGGCGCAGACCCAGCCTGACCGCAGAGCGCTGCTGGGGCGTCAGAGCGACGATATTAATGTAACGTTCGTTCCAGTAGCTGGAAATCGTGCCATAGGCAAAATACTTGGACCGCGCATTGCGATAGAGCAGCCGCTCGGCTGTCAGATTGACGCTGGCGGTCTGGGTGAGGAGGTCAGAGGTGGCCGTGACCGGCGAAAGCTCCTCGGAATAGGACCCGTTCAGGGAGAACAGCCACTTGCGGTAAGGCACCGAGACACCGAAGGCCAGCGCATTGGTATCGCGGGAGCCGGAATAGCTCAGCGTCCAGGCATCGTTGAGGCGCAAGAGATCGTCGGCCTCGAGCCCGATGCTCACCTGTGTGCGTCCGGTTGCCTCACTGCCGCGGCTGTTGACCCCGATCGTGCCGCGAATGGTGTCGGTCTTCGTCTCGGAAAGGATGATTCGGCTGGTTCCGGGCGCTTCGCCAGCCGTGAGATTGGCGTTGACCTCCGACGAGCGCAGCCGGTTCATCTGCTCGAGCCCGTGTTCCAGATCGCGCAATTGGAACACCTCGCCCGGGCGTTGCGGCAGGGCGGATGTGATCTTGCGGGGTGGTCCGGGTCGGGCGTTGCCTGTCGCATCGACCTGCTGGTAGCCATAGGCTTCGATACGGCCCTCAAGCACCTCGATGGTCAGGTGTCGGGTGCTTATGTCCTGTGCTGGCACATAGGCACGGGTGGTGATGTAGCCAGCATCGGCATAGAGCGCCGTGATGCGGGCCAAAAGGTTGGTGATACTTGCCTGCCCCAGACATTGGCCCGAAAAAGTCGAGATGATCGGGGCGATATCGCGCTCGCTGTAGATCGTGGCTCCTGTGACCGTGATTGCATCGACCGGAAAACATGGGCTCTCCACCACCGGGCCTTTGGCGTCCGGTGTGGTGACCTCCTGGCCTGCAGGGGTGCGGGCCAGCTCTTCCATCTGGCGCTGGCGGCGGGTTTCTTCGAGAAGACGTGCGCCCGGGTCGCCCTCCTGTGCAGCGGACGGCAGCGCCGATACCACAAGTGCGGCGACCAGCAGGGTATGTCGCAAGCGCCGCATCAGTCGAAGACGTTCCACATCAGGCCGATGGGACGACGCTCAAAGAGCAGTGGTGGCGTGGGTGGAGCGGACTCAATTCGGGTGCCTGTGATCACCACATCGCCTGTCGCAAAAAGATCCGCCCCGCCAAGATCCGCGTCCCCGTCAATAGTGATATCCCCGCCCGTGCTTTGTAGGCTTCCAAAGCTGTAATCTCCCGAAAGATACCCCCGGCGCCCCTGGAACCAGCCGGTGAGGCCCGCCGGGTGTTCGATCAGTTGTGGCGAGAATGCTGGCACAAACTTCGTCGTCGGCGCTGTGATCGTGATGCCACTGGCCCCGCTCAGGGTTCCTGCAAGGCTGCTGACGCTCTCACCCGCCGTGATGGAGAGCGCCTGAGACGCCGTGATCGTGCCGCCAACAAAGCGCAAGGATGAGGTGCCAGAAGTGCGGCAAAACAACTTGCACGATTGCCGGAAATCCACCTGCCCGATCTGGCGGGCGTCGCTGGTGACGGCCCCGCTGGCCTGAAGCGTCACATTGGCGCCGGTAATATCCGCGCCCGTGCTGCGGATGTTTTGTGCCGCAAGCGACACATCCCCAATGCCCAGAATAAAGGATTGCTCTCCTGCGATGGCCTGATCACCAAAATCGGCAGAAACCTCTGTATTCCGGCTGCGCTTCAGAAAGAGCGATGAGGCGAAGCGGGATCCCTTGCTGCGTGTCACACTCAGGGGCGCGGCTTCTTCGGTGAAGAGGGTCTCGTTCAGGATGTCGCCACCCGCCCGAAGGGTGATGCCCGCGTTGGAGAAGAGCCGCCCCGTCTCGTTGCGCAGATCTCCGCCCGTCTCGATATGAAGGTCGTCGTCCTCACCAAAGGCCACGGCCAGTCGATTGACCGACAGGCTGCGGTTCAGCAGGTCCCCTGCCGCATAGATGGTCATGGCGCCGAGCGAGTCCGGATCGCCCGAGGTGGCGGTCTTGCCCTGAAGGAGGCTACCGTAGTTCAGGATATCCCCCGAATTCGCGCGCATCGTGAAGCCGCCTTCGGTCGCGATCAGTTCGGTGCGCGCCTCGTCCGGCCTTTGCGTGCCAAAGCGCAGCGCTGACCCTTCGAGGCGAATATCGCTCGCAGATGTCAGCACCGAGGCATCAAAGCTGAGCCCCGCATTGGAAAACACCCGCAGATCGCCGCCGATCTCGCCGAAGGCGTCTGAGAAGGTCACAGGCCCGCCCGCGGTCACGCGCAGATCATCGGTGCTGGTCACGCCCAGGCCCTCAAGACGGATCGCCCCATCAGCGATCAGCACGACGTTGCTGGCGTTTTGTGCATTGGGCAGATCGCCTGCGTCTGAGGTCAACTCAGCGCCGCGCTCTCCATCTTTGGACGCGATAAGGTCGCCCGTGGCCGAAAGCGTCACCCCACCCGAGGAGGCCAGATTATCTGACGCCACGATCCGGCCTGCAAGGCGCGCCTGACCAAGGTCAATGTCGCCTGACCGCGCTTCAATGGTGACGCCGCTTTCCGCGGAGGTGATCTCGGCACGTTTTGCTTCGCTCGAGGTCAGGGCGATGTTTCCGGCCGCGACATTCACGGAGCCTTGGGCCGCGATCCTGCTGCCCGACAGTTCCAGCCTGCCCGAGGAGGTCAGCCGAAACCCACCCGCAACCGCGAGCTGATCGCCCGCAAAGCGCACTCCCGCCCCCTGGTCGGTGACCGTCACGTTGATCCGGCCCGCGGACACCGAGCCATTGCCGGTGATATCGACAATCACGGCATCGGTGGCCCCGGCGCCGCGGTTCGTCACCATTGCCCAAGGCAGTTGCCCGCTGCCATCCTGGCCAAACCCGCCGCGCAGCCGGTCAAAACTCACTGTGCTTTCGCCCGTGATCATGTTGAGATGCGCACCCGCCCCGGGCAGGTCGTAGCGCAGTGGACCGTCGATCTTGAGGGAGCGCGAGATCAGCGCCAGTTCTTCCATCGCGCCACTGAGCCCCCCGGGGCCGATCTCGATGGCGCCAGTCGCCACGGATGTCGTGACCTGGTTCGTCGCGCTGCGGTCCAGGCTTCCGGTGCTGAGCGCGACATTACCGGTGTTCTGGAAGCGCCCGCCATTGACAGCGATCCCATTGGGATTGGCGATGATCACGTCGGCCTTTGGACCGATCACTGTCAGTGGGCCTTCAATGCGGGTGATATTGGTCGAGGTGACCTCGTTGACAATCGTACGCGCTTGGACGTTTGCATTGTCAAGATCGACCCCGGCGCTCGGCACCGAAAACGCCGAATAGGTATTGTGGCTGATCGCGGCCGTGTCCGCGGGGGCGAGGTCCACGGTCACAAGACCTGCGGAGCCGATGGTAATGCCCGTCGCCGTGCCGCCATCGGGGATCACGGATTGGGCCAACAGAGCGGACGGCGCCGAGAGCGTGGTCAGAACACAGAGGGCCAGTACAGCGGGCTGGGGGCAAAGGCACGCTAAGGGCGCAACGGCAAACACCGGGCACACAAACGGGCGTTCCGACCCAGTCTCCGGCCCATCTCCATGCCCGCACTCGCAAATCCTGTGGTCACACATGTCAAAACCCGTTACTTTTCGGCAAATCATCTCTTACACTTCATGCGGGCAATCAAGGTGAAACATCTCACGCGCAAAACCTTGCAAACACCTGTGGCTTGTCTCGCAGCCGCGGCCTTGACGCTGAGCTTGGGGGCGACAGGGGGGCTCGCGCAAGAGGAGGGCCAGGCAACAGGCCCCAACACCGCCCTGTCACCACAGGTCTATGCCGACTGGCAGGTTGCCTGCGAGGCCGATCAACCCTGCCGCATGTCGCAAACCGTGGCGCAACCCGCAACCGCCCGCGCCATTCTGCAAGCGCGGGTTTACAAGGGCGATGACCCGACACTGCTGATCAGCTTTCCGCTCGGCATTCTTCTGAGCCCAGGCTGGCGGTATCGCATCGACGAAGGTACAGAGGCCGTCCTGCCTTTTGAAATCTGCGACACGTCCGGGTGCCATGCGGGCGTGAAGCTGACGCCGAATGTTCTCGCCGCCATGAAGCGCGGCAATGAGATGCAGATCACCTTTTACGATGCGGCCCGCACGCCTGTCACACCTGCCCTCTCCCTGGCGGGGTTCACGAAAGCCTGGGAGGCCTTGCAATGATCATGAAACAGTCGACCACCCCTGGCAACCGCCGCCCGCACCGCGCTGCGGTCTTCGGGGGTCTTCTGTTCATCCTCGCCGCCTGCGAAAGCCCCGAACAAATCACCGCGCGACAAGAGCAGTTCAACGGCAGGTCGCTCGAAGAGGTGGTCGCCATCATCGGTCCACCGACTGAGCGGACGCGGAGCGAGGCAGTCTGGTCGTTCCGCGAAACCTATGTGTTCCATTCGCCCAACACCGTTCTGATCAACAACAAATTGGTGACCATCGGCACAACCCCTCATGAAGGCGTGCGCGCCTGCACCTATCGTGCAACGCTTGAGCGGGGGCGCGTCACCGCCAGCGCCTATCAGGGCAATGGCTGCGCGCGATATGCCCCTAGGCTCAGGACTCATAACCAAAACAGCACGGTAGCGGCGAGAGCGGTAGCAGAGAGAAAGACCTTCGGACATCTGTCGTAGCGGGTCGCTACGCGTCGCCAGTCCTTGAGTCTGCCGAACATGATCTCGATCCTATTGCGACGTTTGTATCGGCGTTTGTCGTATTTGACTGGGACCTTGCGCGCCTTGCGACCGGGAATGCAGGCCCTGATCCCCTTGGCTTGCAGGGCTTCTCGGAACCAGTCGGCATCGTAGCCTCGATCGGCGAGCAGCCATTGTGCGGCGGGCAGGCCACCGAGAAGGGCTGCCGCACCGGTGTAGTCACTCACCTGGCCCGCAGACATGAAGAACCGGATCGGACGACCAAGTGTGTCGGTCACCGCGTGCAGCTTGGTGTTCATTCCGCCCTTGGTTCGACCGATCAGCCGTCCACATACCCCTTTTTCGCCCGCAGGCTCGAGGCCGTGCGGTGCGCTTTGAGATAGGTCGCGTCGATCATGATCGTTGTCGGTTCCGCCGCTTCGGCTGTCAGCCCCTCGAAGATCCGCGCGAACACGCCCATCTCGCTCCAGCGCTTCCAGCGGTTGTAGAGTGTCTTGGCGGGGCCATATTCTTTCGGCGCATCACACCAGCGCAACCCATTGCGATTGATGAAGATTATTCCGCTCAGAACGCGCCGGTCATCGACATGAGGCCGGCCATGGCTCTTCGGAAAGTATGCCTGGAGGCGCGCCATTTGCGCGTCAGTCAGCCAGAAAAGATTGCTCATCATGCCCCCCATAGTTGGAGAGCGTGAATCACGCCGCCGCCGCCGGTGCAAGCCGATTAATGGGTCCTGAGCCTAAGCGAAGCCGATAGGCTGGCAAGAGGGAACCAGCGTCAAACCCGCCGACCGATTCATTTCAAACGGTGGACACGGCGGGACCCGCCCCATCCGACGGCGACGGCGCTCTCGCCCCTCCCCGAGGGCTGAGATTATGTTCCCCAGCTTGAACCAAGGGCGGGGTCGAACGGAGGAAGCGCACGACGCGGCGGTTACCGTCGCGCTCTTCCCTGGGAACGACATGCGGTGATCGACCGCCTCAAGACACGAAGTTGGAATTTCCGGCCTCGCGCCCAGCCGTCAAATCGTGCAAAACTATCATTCCATTTTTGACGCCACTTTTAGAAACATAGTTTGACACCATTCACTCTCCCCATCCGCGCCCGCCGCCGAGATATCGGCTTCACGCAAGCCACCGTCGCCATGGAAGCGGGCATCAGTATCCCCGCCCTTCGCAATCTTGAAAGGGGCCGCGGCAGCATTGGCTCGCTTGCGCGGGTGCTGCCGGCGCTCGAACTGCGCTGGTCTTGGACGGAGGAGGGTCATGCCGGCCCGGCCCTGGCCGAGCGGCGGCGCGCCGCTGGCCTGAGCCAGAGCGCACTCGCGATCCGGGTCGGGTGTTCGAGGCCGACGATCCATGCGCTGGAGCGGGATCTGACCGGTCGGGTCGAGACGCTGCTGCGGGTGTTGGCGATGCTCGGGATCCGGAACGCGGTGAAAGCCGCCTCGAGCCCGAAGAAGCCGGGGCTCGTTCCGGCCCGCAACGCGCCAGACCGGGATCGCGTGATGACGCCCCCTGCCCTTGCGGCCGCGGTCATCGGTCACTTTGCCGACCGGATTTTTGGCCGCGTGCTCGATCCGGCGCGCGGCGCGGGCGCATTCCATGATCAGCTGCCCGCGCATCTCGAGCGGTCCTGGTGCGACCTTGAGGACGGGCGGGATTTCCTGGAATGGGACGCGCAGGTCGACTGGATCATCACCAACCCGCCCTGGTCGAAGATCCGCGACTTCACACAGCACGCGATGACGGTGGCCGATCATATCGTGTGGCTCGTGCCGATCGTGAACATCACGACCAAGGCCCGGCTGCGAGATCTGAACGCGCATGGGTTCGGGATCGCCGAGCTGGTGCTGATCGACACGCCGCGCGGCTGGCCGCAAAGCGGGTTTCAGCTGGTCGCCGCCTATCTGCAGCGCGGCTACGCGGGCGATTGGCGGGTCTCGCGGCTGGCCGATGTGGCGATCGAAGGCGGCCTGTCGGCGCTGACCGAGATCCGCGACGATCTCGACGCACGCGCGATGGGCAGCTGACGACGGGTCCGGCCATGCGGCCGACCAGCCGTTCCGGGCGCATCTCAATCCGATAACAGGCCAGTCCCACAAACCGCGACCGCCCTCATAAGCGCGCCGCCTCTCGATCCTCGCGCCTTGGCGCGGGGCTGTTGCAAGGATGGCGTGCCATCCGCGCAGTTGG
>DISF01000010.1 GCA_002421985.1 Roseovarius sp. UBA6217
GTGATGATGCGCGGCACCTTCGCCAATATTCGCATCAAGAACGAAATGCTCGATGGCGTCGAAGGTGGCTACACGCTGGGGCCCGACGGCAAGCAGACCAGCATCTACGATGCCTCGATGGCCTATCAGGCGGCAGGCACGCCCTTGGTGATTTTTGGCGGCATCGAATACGGCGCGGGGTCCAGCCGCGACTGGGCGGCCAAGGGCACCAACCTTCTGGGCGTCAAGGCGGTCATCGCCGAGAGCTTCGAGCGCATCCACCGCTCCAACCTCGTGGGCATGGGCGTGATCCCGTTCGAGTTCACCGGCGGCGACACCCGCAAGACGCTGGCGCTCAAGGGCGACGAGAGCTTTACCATCACCGGGCTGGCGGATGTGAAACCCTTGCAGGAGGTCGCCTGCACGGTCACCTATGGCGACGGCACCACCAAGGCGATCACCCTCAAATGCCGGATCGATACCGCCATCGAGAAGGAATATGTCGAGCATGGCGGCGTGCTGCACTACGTGCTGCGCAACCTCGCCAAATCGGCCTGATCGCAACGGGGCCGGGAACACCCGGCCCCCCTCCCGCGTCGGCCTGCGGCCCCGGAAACGATATGCGGGGCACGCCATGATCGCACGCGGCACCCGGCAGGTTCGGGGCCTGTCGGTCCGTCAGGGGGCGGTCCGATCCCGCGCGCGAAGGCCCTGAACAAGGCCCTGAACCCGGCGGCGACGCGTCAATTCCCGAAAATGCTGCGCAAGATGGTCTCGATCGGGTTGCCGCCTGTCCCCGGTGCGCGGAGGCGGGGCGGTGGCGCGGTCGCGGTGGCGGGTGGCGGCGCGGGGCGCTGCATCGGCAGCGGACGCGGCTCCAGCCCCTCGTGCACGCGCAGCATCGTCTCGCGCCAGATCTCGGCGGGCAGGCCGCCGCCGGTGACGCCGGTCAGCGGCGTGTTGTCGTCATAGCCCATCCAGACTCCGGCCACGTAATCGGCGGTAAAGCCCAGAAACCACGCGTCGCGCGCAGCCTGCGTGGTGCCGGTCTTGCCCGCCACCTCGCGCCCCGGCAGGCGCGCACGGGTGCCGGTCCCGGCCTCGACCACCTGGCTCATCATCCAGACCAGCTCGCGCGCGGCGCTGTCGCGGATCACCCGCTCGCCGATGCCGGTCTCGCGGGCCATCAGGGGCCTGTCCTCGCCCAGAAGCCGCAGATCGGTCATCCCGTAGGGCGTGACCGACGAGCCGCCGTTGAGAATGCCCGCATAGGCCCCGGTCATTTCCAGAAGCGTGCTCTCGGAGGCACCGAGCGCCAGCGCCGGGCCGTCGGCCATATCGCTGTCGATGCCGAAATCGTTGGCGACCTTGCGCACCTTGTCAAGGCCCGTGCGCTGCGCGACCTTGACCGCAGGCACGTTGATCGACTGCGCCAGCGCTTGCGTGAGCGTGACAGCGCCCTTGTAATCGCGGGTGTAATTCTCGGGGCACCAGCGGCCCGAGCCGGGGATGTCAAGGCAATATGGCTCGTCGACGACCACGCTGTTGGCGCTCTCGCCAAGATCGAGCGCCGCGGCATAGACGAAGGGCTTGAACGCCGAACCGGTCTGCCGCTTGGCCATGATCGCGCGGTTGAAGGCACCGATGGCGGTGGTGTCGCGCCCGCCGACCATTGCCCGCACCGCGCCGTCGGCGCTCATCACCACGATGGCCGCCTGCGCCTTGGATCCGTCGCGCACCTTGTCGGAAAAGACCGTTTCCATCGCCGCCTCGGCCGCGCGCTGCACGCGCGCGTCAAGCGTGGTGCGGATGATGACATCGGCGGTGGTGTCGCGGGTCAGGAATTCGGGGCCCGTGCCCATCACCCAGTCGGCGAAATAGCCGCCCGCCCTGCGCTCTGCCGCCTCCGACAGGCGCGCGGGGCGAGCCAGCGCGGCGCTGGCCTGCTCATCGCTGAGATAGCCCTGCCGCCGCATCAGCCCGATGACCACCGAGGCGCGATCACGCGAGCGTTCGAGATTGGCCGTGGGCGCGAGCGTCGAGGGCGCGGTCAGAAGCCCCGCGATCATCGCACTTTCGGCAGCGTCGAGCGTCGCCGCCGATTTGCCGAAATAGCGCTGCGCCGCCGCCTCTGCCCCATAGGCCCCCGCCCCGAGATAGGCGCGGTTGAGGTAGATCGTCAGGATCTCGTCCTTGGAGTATTTCGCCTCCATGGCCAGCGCATAGACCGCCTCGCGCAGCTTGCGCCAGATCGACGACCGCCTGCAATGGGCGACATACTCGGCCTCGCTCTGCCAGCGGGCCGCGTCATAGTCTTCGCCGAAACACAGCAATTTGGCGGTCTGCTGCGTGATGGTCGAGCCGCCATTGCCCGAGAGCGGCCCGCGCCCCTCGCGCAGGTTGATACGGATGGCGCTGGCGATGCCGATGGGGTCCACGCCGGGATGCAGATGAAAGCGGCGATCCTCGGTGGCGATCACGGCGTTTTTCAGATGCGGGCTGACGGTGTCGGCGGTGACGACGCCGCCGAACTGATGACCGCGCCAGGCAAAGACCTCGCCCGCGCTATCCAGAAGCGTGACCGAACCGCGCGCCCGCCCGTCAACCAGCGTCGAGTAGGCGGGCAGAGTGGTATAGGTATAGGCCACGGCAAGCCCGAGGACGAGCGACACCGCCACGCCCACGCGCCAGCCCACCCCCCAGACGAGGCGCCAGATACCCCCCAGCACCGCGCGCATAAGCCACACCAGCGGGTTGCGCGACCGCGCGCGGCGGCGCGGCGCGCGGGTGCTGGCCTTGCGTGCGCTGCCGCCGGTTGTGCGTTTTGGTGCCGCCAGCGGCGGTTTGCGTCGTCCTGAACTGCTCATGCCTGCCCTGCCCGGCCCTGTCTGCCTGTCGGTCCGTGGCCAGTCTAGCGCAGGACCGGGGGAATGTAGAGGCCCCGAGGTGCCCCTGCCACATCATCATTTCGCCCACAATACAGGCATCTGTGTGGTTTTGCACAAATATTGAACACTCACCCCGGCTCTGGCCGCCCCTTGGCCTGCAATTCCCTTTCCGATCCGGGGCAGAGCGATTTTGCTGCATCTGCAAAGCGCACGGATGACGCGCGCGACCAAGCGAAAGGGGAAGACGTGAAACTCATCATCGCGACGATCAAACCATTCAAGCTCGAGGAGGTCCGCGAGGCGCTTACCGGCATCGGTGTGCGCGGCATGATGGTCACCGAGATCAAGGGCTTTGGCGCGCAGTCAGGCCATACCGAGATCTATCGCGGGGCCGAATACGCGGTGAACTTCGTGCCCAAGATCAAACTTGAAATCGCCGTCTCGGCGGCGATGGCCGATCAGGTGGTCGAAACCATCGCCACAGCCGCGCGCACCGGCAAGATCGGCGACGGCAAGATTTTCGTGCTCGACATCGCCCAGGCCCTGCGCGTGCGCACGGGCGAGACCAATGACGACGCGCTCTGAGTTGCGCGAGGGAAAGGACAAGAAAATGACCCTGAAAAAGACACTCGGCATCGCCGCGTTGGTGGCGCTTCTGCCCGGCCTTGGGCTGGCGCAGGAGGCGGCGGAGGCGGTCGAGGCCGCACCCGATATCAACCCCTATATCCTTACCACGCTGCTTTTCCTGATCGGCGGCTTTCTGGTGTTCTGGATGGCGGCGGGCTTTGCCATGCTCGAGGCGGGGCTGGTGCGCTCCAAGAACGTCACCATGCAGCTCACCAAGAATATCGCGCTCTTTTCCATCGCCGCGATCATGTATTGGCTGATCGGGTTCAACCTGATGTATCCCGGCGATGGCTGGTGGATCGCGGGCGTGGTGGGGCCGTGGTTTTCGATCACCGCACTGGAGCCGGTCGGGCTCGAGGCGGCGGCGGCCTCGCTTGATTATGCCTCTGTCGGCTCGGACTTCTTCTTTCAACTGATGTTCTGCGCCACCACCGCCTCGATCGTCTCGGGCACGCTGGCCGAGCGCATCAAGCTGTGGCCGTTCCTGATTTTCGTCGTGGTGCTGACCGGCGTGCTCTATCCCATCGAGGCGTCCTGGCAGTGGGGCGGCGGCTGGCTGTCGGAGATGGGCTTTGCCGATTTCGCGGGCTCCACGCTGGTTCATGCGGCGGGCGGTTTCGCGGCGCTGGCGGGCGCGCTGATCCTCGGACCGCGTATCGGCAAGTATTCGAAGGAAGGCCGCGTCATCCCGATTCCCGGCTCGAACCTGGCGCTTGCCACGCTCGGCACGTTCATCCTGTGGCTGGGCTGGTTCGGGTTCAACGGCGGCTCGCAGCTTGCCATGGGCACGGTAGGCGATGTGACGGACGTGAGCCGCATCTTCGCCAATACCAACATGGCCGCCGCCGCGGGTTGCGTGACGGCGCTCATCCTCACGCAGGTGATGTATAAAAAGCCCGACCTCACGATGGTGCTCAACGGCGCGCTGGCGGGTCTGGTCTCGATCACCGCCGAGCCGCTCGCGCCCACGCTCTTTGGCGCGCTGTGGATCGGGGCCATTGGCGGGGTGATCGTGGTCATCGCCGTGCCGATGCTCGACCGCATCAAGATCGACGATGTGGTGGGCGCAATCCCGGTGCACCTGATTGCCGGCATCTGGGGCACGCTGGCGGTGCCGTTCTACAATGGCGATGCGAGCTTTGGCACACAGATCGTCGGTATCGCGGCGATCGGCGGGTTTGTTTTTGTGGCCTCGGCGGTGGTCTGGCTCGTCCTCAAGGCGACGATGGGCATCCGCGTGGGCGAGGAAGAAGAGATCAACGGCCTTGATATGTCGGAGATGGGCATGGAGGCCTACCCGGAATTCTCCAAGGGCTGATCCCCCTCCTTCCTGTCAGCCTTTCGAGCGCATGTTGCCCAAAAGTGAGAACCGGCTTTGAGCAACATACTCTGGAGACCGGCCCCGGACGCTCGCGTCCGGGGTCGTATGAATTGTGCAAACACCTGGATTGTCGCGCACAAACTGTGAGGGGCCATCTGATCCGTGCGTCCGGCTGCGCCGAGATGGCGGTTTGGCAGATTTCAGGCAGGCCCGGCCTCACGCCAGCCCCCGGTAGCGGGTCTTCACGTAACCGGACGGCCGCCTCTTGCGCGCATGTCCCATAAAAAACCGCCGCGCGTTCGCTTGAACGGCGGCGGTAAAGTGGCCGGGCGCGGCCCTGTCATGGACACCGGGGGCAAGAGGCGGCCCCCTCATGGTTTGGGACAGGCAGGCGTCGGGGCCCGATCAGGGACAAGGGCACCACAAGGCCGCACACCGGCAGGCAGAAAACGAAACCGTCAGAACACAACCGGCAGGTAAAGCGCCCCCACCAGCATCACCGCAAGCGCGCAGGCCCCGGCAGCATCGCCAAGGATGGTATCCCCGGCGCGGGCGGCGGATGTCTTGATCTGGTGTAGCATTGAACCCCTCCGATCTGATGTTGCCTGATTGTTCTCACATCCGCCCGGCAAAGTCAAGAACAATAAGAGAACAAACTGTCACCCGACCGATATCAGCCGGATCGCCTGATCGCGCTCCATCAGCCACAGCAGCACCCGCGCCGCCGCGCCGCGCGGCGAGGTCAGGCCCGGATCGTCGGCCAGCAGCTTGCGCGCATCCGATTGCGCCACGGCCATCAGCGCCGCCTGGCGTTCGAGATCGGCCACGCGGAACCGGGGCAGCCCCGATTGCGCCGTGCCGATGAGATCGCCCGCGCCGCGCATCTCCAGATCGACCTCGGCAATGCGAAACCCGTCCTCGGTCTCGCGCATGGTCTCGAGCCTGCGCCGCCCGCTCTCGGACAGCGGCGGCTGATACATCAGCAGGCAGGTGGAGGCCGCCGTGCCGCGCCCCACCCGCCCGCGCAACTGGTGCAGTTGCGCAAGGCCAAAGCTCTCGGCGCGCTCGATCACCATGATCGAGGCATTGGGCACATCCACGCCGACCTCGATCACCGTGGTGGCCACCAGAACGGCTGTCTCGCCGCGCTGAAAGCGGGCCATGGCGGCGTCCTTCTCCTCTGGGGGCATCTGGCCATGGACCAGCCCCACACGCCCCTCGCCCAATGCTGCGTGAAGGCGGCGAAACCGCTCCTCGGCGCTCGAGAGATCCACCGCCTCGCTTTCCTCCACCAGCGGGCAGACCCAATAGGCCTGCCGCCCTTCGGCAATGGCCCGGCGCAGGTGATCCACCACCTCATCCATGCGCCCCATCCCGACAAGCGCCGTGGTGATCGGCTTGCGTCCGGGCGGCTTTTCATCGAGCACGCTCACATCCATGTCGCCATATTGCGCCAGCGACAGGCTGCGCGGAATCGGCGTCGCGGTCATCACCAGCACATCCGCCCGCGCGCCCTTCTGTCCCAGTTCCAGCCGCTGGCGCACGCCGAATCGGTGCTGCTCGTCGACCACGGCAAGCCGCAGATCGGCAAATTCCACATCCTTCTGAAACACGGCATGGGTGCCGATCAGGATATCCGTCTCTCCCGCCGCGAGCGCCGCAAGCTTGGCCGCGCGCGCCGCGCCCTTGTCGCGGCCCGTGAGGATGTCGAGCCGCACGCCCGCCGCCTCGGCCAACGGCGCAAGCCCCTGGAAATGCTGCCGCGCGAGGATTTCGGTGGGGGCCATCAACACCCCCTGCCCGCCCGCCTCGACCGCGATCAGGAGCGCCTTGAACGCGACCAGCGTCTTGCCCGCGCCCACATCGCCCTGCAACAGCCGGTTCATGCGCGCAGGCGCGGCCATGTCGGCGGCGATCTCGGCGATCGCGCGGGTCTGCGCCCCGGTGAGCGCATAGGGCAGCGCGGCGCGCACGCGCGCCTGCATCTCGCCTGTGCCCACCGTGGCCCGCCCCTTGGCGCGGCGCAGATGCGCGCGCGCCAGCGCCAGCGTCAGTTGATGGGCCATCAATTCATCATAGGCCAGCCGCGCGCGCGCGGGCGCGGTGGGGGCCAGATCCTGCGCCGCCTTTGGCCCATGTGCCGCCACCAGCGCATCGTGCCAGTCAGGCCAGCCAGCCTGTGCCTTTTGCGCCGGGTCGATCCATTCGGCAAGCCGCGGCGCGCGCATCAGCGCCGCGCGCACGGCGCGCGCCATCACCCGCTGCGTCAGCCCCGCCGCCAGCGGATAGATCGGCTCAAAGGCCGGGATCTCGCCCGCCTCTTCCACCGGCAGCACATGATCGGGATGCACCATCTGCGCCACCCCGTCGAACAGCTCCACCTTGCCCGACACCACCCGCCGCGCGCCAGTTGGCAGCAGGCGGCGCAGATTGTCCTCGCGCGCACGAAAGAACACCAGGTGAAAGCTGGTGGCGGCATCCTCGACGACCACGCGGTAAGGGGCCGAGGGGCGGGCGGGCGCGTGATGGCGGCCCACCACCACCTCGACGGTGACCACGCCGGGGATCTCGGCGCCCTGCACGGTGGCGCGGCGGCGGCGATCTACCCCCGAGACGGGCAGGCTCAAGAGCAGGTCGCGCGGGCGGGTAATATCAAGCGCGGCAAGGTGTTGCGCGGTTTTCGGCCCCACGCCGTCAAGCGTCTCGATCCCGGCAAACAGCGGGAAGAGGATCGGCGGCCGGGTGCTCATTGCGCGCCGATCAGGGCGAGCCAGGCCTCCTCATCGATCACCTCGACGCCCAGATCAGCGGCCTTTTTCGCCTTTGATCCCGCCCCCGGCCCGGCGATGAGGATATCGGTGCGCGCGCTCACGCTGCCCGCGACGCGCGCCCCCAGCGCCTCGGCCCGCGCCTTGGCCTCGGCGCGGGTCATCCGCTCCAGCGTGCCGGTGAACACCACAGTCTTGCCCGCAACCGGGCTGTTTGAGGTATCGGGCGCGGCCGCCGCCTCCACCTCCAGATGCGCCACCAGCCGGTCGATGCCCGCGCGCTCATGCGGCTCGGTCATGGCCTGCACAAGGCTTGTCGCCATCACCGCGCCCACCCCGTCGATCCCCAGAAGCCGCTCCCATTCGGGGCCGTCCATGTTGCGGGCATTGTCCATCGCTGCGGTGAATTCGCCCCATGTGCCGTAATTGCGCGCAATGAGCGTGCTCGCCTGCTCGCCGACATGGCGGATGCCCAGCGCGAAAAGCAGCCGCGCAAAGGGGATTTTACGTTTCTCCTCAATGGCGTCAAAGAGGTTCTTCGCGCTTCTCTCGCCCCAGCCCTCGCGGTTCTTCAACTGCGTGAGACAGCCCGGCCCATAGCGCTCCCTGAGCGTGAAGATATCCGCCGGCTCCCTGATCCAGCCGTCGCGATAGAAGGCCTCCACCTGTTTCGCTCCCAGCCCCTCGATGTCGAACGCCGCGCGCGAGACGAAATGCTTGAGCCGCTCCACCGCCTGCGCGGGGCAGATGAGCCCGCCCACGCAGCGGCGCACCGCATCGCCCGGCTCGCGCACCGCCTCCGAGCCGCATTCGGGGCAGGTGGTGGGAAAGGCGAAAGGCACGGCATCGGCGGGGCGCTTGGCAATATCCACATCGGCGATCTTGGGGATCACATCGCCCGCGCGGTAGACCTGCACCCAGTCGCCCACGCGGATATCGCGGCCCTCGCGGATCGTGCCGCCCGTGGCCGAGCGCCCGGCGATGTAATCCTCGTTATGCAGCGTGGCATTGCGCACCACCACGCCGCCCACCGTGACCGGGGCAAGCCGCGCCACCGGGGAAAGCGCGCCGGTGCGGCCCACCTGGATGTCGATCGCCTCCAGCCGCGTCCAGGCCAGTTCTGCGGGGAATTTATGCGCGATGGCCCAGCGCGGCGTGGTCGAGCGAAACCCAAGCCGCGCCTGAAGGTCCAGATCGTTGACCTTGTAGACCACCCCGTCGATATCATAGCCGAGCGTCGCGCGCGCCTGTTCGATCTCGCGGTAATGGGCGAGGAGCGCGGCGGGGCCATCGCAGAGCCGAGTGAGCGGGTTGGTCTGGAATCCCAGCGCCGCAAGCCGCTCGATCGCGCCCATCTGCGTGTCGGCCAGCGGCGCGGAAATCTCTCCCCAGCCATAGGCGAAAAAACGCAGCGGGCGCGCGGCGGTGATCGCCGCGTCAAGCTGGCGCAGCGATCCGGCGGCGGCGTTGCGCGGGTTGGCGAAACTCTTGGCCCCAGCCGCCGCCTGCCGCGCATTGAGCGCCTCGAAATCTTCATGGCTCATATAGACTTCGCCGCGCACCTCAAGGATATCGGGCGCGCCCTCCAGCACCTCGGGAATGTCCTTGATCGTGCGGGCATTGGCGGTGACGTTTTCGCCCACCTCGCCATCGCCGCGCGTCGCCGCCTGCACAAGGCGGCCCTGCTCATAGCGCAGGCTCAGGCTCAGCCCGTCGATCTTGGGCTCGGAGGTATAGGCCAGCGGGGCGGCGTCGGAGAGGCCGAGATAGCGGCGGATGCGGGCGTCGAACTCGGTGACATCCTCGGCGGAAAAGGCGTTGCCAAGGCTCAGCATCCGCTGCGCGTGACGTATCTTGGCGAAGCCTTCGGCGGGGGCGGCCCCCACCCTGTCCGACGGGCTGTCCGCGCGCTTGAGTGCGGGAAAGCGCGCCTCGATGGCCATGTTGCGGGCCTTGAGCGCATCGTAATCGGCATCCGACATCACCGGCGCGTCGTCGGTGTGATAGGCGGCATCGGCGCGGGCCAGCGCCTCGGCCAGCCGCGCAAGCTCTGCCTTGGCCTGCGCCTCGGTCAGGCGTTCGACAGATATATCCTCCGGCATCGGCCCCTCCGTGATCCGCCCAACAAAGTGATAGGGCGCGCGCGGGGCGAGGTCCAGATACCAGACCCTCAGGCCCCCATTGCCAGCGCCGGGCCGTCGCGCATCCCCGGCTCGGGATCGCGCAGCACATAGCCCCGGCCCCAGACCGTCTCGATATAGGTCTCGCCGCCGGTGGCCTCGGCCAGCTTCTTGCGCAGCTTGCAGATGAACACGTCGATGATCTTGAGTTCCGGCTCGTCCATGCCGCCATAAAGATGGTTGAGGAACATCTCCTTGGTGAGCGTGGTGCCCTTGCGCAGGCTCAGCAATTCGAGCATCTGGTATTCCTTGCCGGTGAGATGCACCGTGTGCCCGGCCACATCCACCGTCTTGGCATCGAGGTTGACATTTATCTTGCCGGTGCGGATCACCGATTGCGAATGCCCCTTGGAGCGGCGGATGATGGCATGGATGCGCGCCACCAGTTCCTCGCGGTGGAACGGCTTGGTCAGATAGTCATCGGCCCCGAAGCCGAACCCCCTGAGCTTGCTTTCGGTGTCATCCGCGCCCGAGAGAATCAGGATCGGCGTTGAAATCCGCGCCAGTCGCAATTGCCGCAGCACCTCGTGCCCGTTCATGTCCGGCAGCCCCAGATCGAGCAGGATCAGGTCATAATCATAGAGCTTGGCGAGGTCGATCCCCTCCTCCCCCAGATCGGTGGTGTAGACATTGAGATTGGCATGGCCGAGCATCATCTCGATGCTCTTGCAGGTGGTGGGGTCATCCTCGACGAGCAATACACGCATAACGTTTCTCCGTTGGGTGGCATCGACATGTTCACAACCCTGAACAGAAATGGTTAATCGCGCGTTACCAACCACGGAACATTTTGCAAACTATCGCTCTGGTTGTCCAGAACTCCTGCCAACAGTCACCTTGAGGCCTTCCATACCACGCTCGCGCGCGTTGCGTGCCCAGCCATCAAGCTCCTCATCGCTCAACCCGTAGATACGCAGCGCCTCGGCCCGTGAAATCAACCCATAGGCGATTCCGCGCACCACTGCGAGCTTGCGCGAGGCCACCCATCGCTCGGTATCCGGCGGCGGCAGATCCGCCTTGCTGAATACCGTCCCATCGCCAAGCGTCACCGCCCTTGGCCCGTCCACCTTCTTGATATACATCACACTCACCCCTTTGCTGATGCGCATCAAAGGATGCCGCGACAGGCTTAACGGGCGGTGAAACCCGGCCTTGAGAGTGCTTAGGATTTTCCTATATTTTGCCGGATATTGATCGGAGACCCCATGCCCCTCGACAAGCACAGCCCGTTGAATTCCCTCGGCTTTGCCAAGCCACCATCGGAGACACGGGTGGTGGTCGCGATGTCGGGCGGCGTCGATTCGTCGGTGGTCGCGGCAGAACTTGCCACCCAAGGCTACGACGTGGTGGGGGTCACGCTCCAGCTATACGATCACGGCGCGGCGCTGGCGAAAAAGGGCGCGTGCTGCGCGGGCCGCGATATCCACGACGCCCGCCGCGTGGCCGAAGACCTCGGTTTTCCGCATTACGTGCTCGATTACGAATCGGTGTTTCGCGACGCCGTGATCGACGAATTCGCCGACAGCTACCTCGCCGGGGCCACCCCGGTGCCCTGCATACGCTGCAACGAGCGGGTGAAATTCCGCGACCTGCTGGAAACCGCCCGCGATCTCGATGCCGATTGCATGGCGACCGGCCATTACATCCAGCGCAAGATCGGCGCGCGAGGGCCAGAACTGCACCGCGCCACCGATGCAGGACGCGACCAGTCCTATTTCCTGTTCTCCACGACGCCCGAACAGCTTGCCTTTCTGCGATTCCCGCTGGGCCATCTCGGCTCCAAGGCCGAAACCCGCGCGCTTGCCGCCCGCCACGGTCTGATCGTGGCCGACAAGCCCGACAGCCAGGATATCTGCTTTGTCCCCGACGGCAATTATGCCAGCGTGATCGAAAAGCTGCGCCCCGGCGCGGCAGAGCCGGGCGAGATCGTCGATACCGGCGGGCGCATCCTTGGCCGGCATGAGGGCGTGATCCATTACACGATCGGGCAACGGCGTGGCCTTGGGATCGGCGGGCTTGAGGAGCCGCTTTACGTGGTGCGTCTCGATGTCGAGGGTCGCCGCGTGATCGTCGGCCCCAAGGAGATGCTGGCCACCCGCACCGTGCCGGTGCGCGAGATCAACTGGCTGGGCGATGAGCCGCTCGGCGCACGGGCTGAGTGGCATGTCTCGGTCAAGCTGCGCTCCACCCGCCCCCCGCGCGAGGCGGTGCTGCGGCCGCTGTCAGAGACCGAGGCCGAGGTGGAGCTGCTCACCCCCGAGGAAGGCGTCTCGCCCGGCCAGGCCTGCGTGGTCTACGAGACCGAGGGCAGCCGTGTGCTTGGCGGCGGCTGGATCTGGCGGGGATATTGAGGGGTCTGGAGCGGTCGTTCACCAATCAGGCCCAATCAGGCGATGAGCCGCGCGGGGCGGGTGGCGACCGTCCGCTTCAGGCCATCTCCCGGCCCTTACATCTCGCGAAACCGCGCCTCTTGCCGGGCCGACCAGCGCACGGTGAGGTCAAACCCCTCTTCGGTCTGGCGTTCGGCCTCGACAAGCTCCTTGTCATAGAGCCATGCCCGCCTGCGCCCCTCGTCAAAGCGCAGATGCACATCGCTCAGGTGCCGCGCCTCGGCAAGCGCCTCTGCCATCGCCGCCACCAGCGCCGCAACCCCCTGCCCGGTGACCGCCGAGACGGCCTGCACATGATCGGCCCGCGCGGCCTGGGTCAGCGCCGCGTCGCGGGCCTGTGCCTCCAGCCGGTCGATCTTGTTCCATATCTCGATCCGGGGCGTGTCGGCGCGCACGCCGAGCCCGTCGAGGATCAAGGCCACGTCGCGCGCCTGCGCCTCGGTCTCGGGATGCGAGATGTCGCGCACATGGCAGATGAGATCGGCCTCAAGCACCTCTTCGAGCGTGGCGCGGAACGCGGCGACCAGCTCGGTGGGCAGATCGCTGATGAAGCCCACCGTGTCCGACAGGATCACCTCCGGGCCGCCATGCGGCAGGGCCACGCGCCGCATCGTCGGGTCGAGCGTGGCAAAAAGCATATCCTTGGCGACGACATCCGCCCCGGTCAGGCGATTGAAAAGCGTGGATTTCCCGGCATTGGTATAGCCCACCAGCGCGACGATGGGATAGGGCACCTTGGCGCGCGCGGCGCGGTGCAGGCCGCGCGTGCGCACCACCTTGTCAAGCTGTCGGCGCAGGCGCACAAGCTGTTCGTCGATGGCGCGGCGATCGGCCTCGATCTGCGTCTCGCCGGGACCGCCGACAAAGCCCAGCCCCCCGCGCTGCCGCTCCAGGTGGGTCCAGGCGCGCACCAGCCGCGTGCGCTGATACGACAGCGCCGCCATTTCCACCTGCAACACGCCCTCGCGCGTCGCCGCCCGGTCGCTGAAAATCTCGAGAATAAGCCCGGTGCGATCGAGGATTTTCACGTCCCAGTCACGCTCCAGGTTGCGTTGCTGCACCGGGCTGAGCGGGCCATCGACCAGCACCAGCGCCGCCTCGGTCCCGGCAATGAGCGCCTTCAGCTCCTCGCGCTTGCCCTTGCCAAAAAGCCGCCCGGCATCGGGCTTGCGCAGGCGCACCACCTCGGCCCCCACGACCTCCAGATCGGGCAGCGCATGCGCCAGCGATACCGCCTCTTCAAGCGCCAGCGCGCTGTCGCGCGTGCCGGGGCCGCTGACAATCTCGGGATGCAGGACAAGGGCCCGTGTCACAGGGCGGGCATGATCCCTCAATTTTCGCCGTCGCCCTCGTAGAGCGAAACCGGCTGCGACGGCATGATGGTCGAGACCGCGTGCTTGTAGACAAGCTGCGATTGCCCGTCGCGGCGCAAAAGGATGCAGAAATTGTCAAACCAGGTGATGACACCCTGCAATTTCACCCCGTTGATAAGAAAGATCGTGACCGGAATCTTGGCCTTGCGCACATGGTTGAGAAACGCATCCTGCAAATTCTGACGATCCGAAGCCATTATATCCCTGCCCTTTATTCTTGCAGGCGCCGTTCACGGCACCAGGTTCACCTCAGGTCTGGCGCAGTATGTCCCGAGGCGGGCCGGGTTTCCAGCCCGAAATTCAGATGCGCTCATTCGCGCCACGCCGCCGGGTTGATGAGCGCGATCAGCGCCAGCGTCTCGACCCGGCCCAGCACCATCGCCCCCGAGAAGACCAGCTTGCCGAAACTGCCAAGCTCGATCAGCCGGATCGGCACATCGCTCGCGCTCGAAATCAGCGGCCCGGTGGTTGACAGGCCCGCCAGCGCGACGATCAGCGCCCCCTCGAAATCAAGCCCCGCCAGCGCCAGAAGCGCCGTGATCGCGGTCAGCGTGAGCGCGAAAAGCATGAAGAATATCCACGCGATATAGGCCCCCTGCCGCCGGATGCGCCGCCCGACGCCAGAGGCGCGCCCCACCGACGAGGGATGCACCAGCCGCTCGAACTCGCGACGCGCGTGCAGATAGAGCGCATAGACCCGCAAGAGCCGCACGCCGCCTGCCGTGGTCGCCACGCCGCCGCCGATCATCGCCAGCCCCATCAGGATAAGACCCGGCGCGCCCAGCCCCGACCATGCCTGCGCCTGTTGCCAGTCGGCGCTTTCAAACCCGGTGGTCGTGAGAAAGGACAGCACCGTGAACACCGCCCCCCAGAGCGCGCGCAGCGCCTCTGCCGGGCGCGCCGCCTCCGCAACCTCGATCGAGCCGATCCAGTGCCGCGCGAAGAGCACCAGAGGCACCGTCAGCACCAGAGCGAGGCCCAGCCGGAACTCGGGATCGTTGAAGAGGCCGGACCGCGCCGTCGTCACCGTATCGGACGAGAAGGTAAGCCGCGACAGCGCAAAGAGCAGGAAGCCGAACACCACGATCTCGCCGCCCAGCCCCGAAGCCCCGTTATGCAGCCCGCCCACCGAGGAAATCCCGCTCGTGGCCAGCGTTGACATGGCATGGATGAGCGCCACAAAAGCGCGCTCGCCCCCGGCCATGAGCGCGATCCACAGAACCAGCGTCAGCCCCAGATAGATCGGTGTCAGCGTGCGCGCCGCCAGCGCCACGCGCCGTGTCGGGCGGGCGCGCTGAAACCGGCCCAGCACGGCATCGTCCTGCCCCGGCTCGGCGCGCACCGTCACCTCGAACCCGCCAAGGCTCATCGGCGCAAGCACCGCCGAGGCCGATATCCAGATCAGCAGCCCGCCGCCCCAGCCGACCAGCCCGCGCCACAGGTGCAGGCTGTCCACGATCCGCCCCGAGGCCCCGAACATCGTGGCCCCGGTGGTGGTCAGGCTCGATACCATTTCGACATAGGCGTTGAGATAGGTGGTGTTGCCCACCCCCTCGTAGAAGGGCAGCGCGAGATAGAGCGGCAACAGCAGATAGGCCAGCAACAACGACCCGAGATGCTGCGCATCGGTGGGCTCTCGCCCTGCGACACGGTCCGAAATCGCCAGCCCCACCGAGACCACCGCCGCAAGGCCCAGAAGCCCCGCGTAGAAAAACGCCCGCGCCACGCTCGTATCATCGCGCATCAGCGCATCAAGCGCCGGCAGAAACATCATCAGCGCGGCAATCCCCGCAAGGATCAGGATGAGCGGAAATCTGAGAAGCCGCGCGGTCATGGCGTCAGAAATAATCCACCGACACCTGCAACAGCCGCTCCACCGCCGCCACATCCGCCGCCAGTGCAAAGATCACCACCACATCGCCCGCCTCGATCCGCAGGGCCCCGCTGGGCTTGACAATGCCCTCGGGCTTGCGCACGCCGCCCACCAGCACCCCCTCGGGAAAGCCCACATCGCGCAGCGCCACCCCGGCAATCGACGAGGTCGACATCACCTCCGCCTCCAGCACCTCGCCCTCGGCATCGCCCACCGAATAGACGCCGCGCACCTTGCCATGCCGGATATGGCGCAGGATAGAGCTTACTGTGGTGGCGCGCGGGTTGATATAGGCGTCGATCCCCAGCGGCTCCATCAGCGGCACCAGCGTGGGGTCGTTGATGAGCGCGATGGCAAAGGGGCAGCCCTCGGCCTTGGCGCGCACGGCGGCGAGTATGTTGGTCTTGTCGTCATCGGTCACGGCAAGGGCGGCATCGGCGCGCGCGATCCCCGCCTCGGCAAGAATCGCCGCCCCCAGCCCGTCGCCATGCAGCACGATGGTGCGCTCAAGCGCGTCGGCCGCGCGCTCGGCGCGGGCGCGGTCCCTCTCGATCACCTTGGCGCGGATGCGCCCGCCCGCGCGCGTCTCCAGCGATTGCGCCACCGACAGGCCGATATTGCCGCCGCCGATGATGACCACGCGCTCCTGCCGGGTCTGCGCCTTGCCAAACACCTCGAGCGTGCGCGGCACGTCCTCCACGGGGGCAAAGAGATAGCAATCATCGCCCTCGAAAAGCTGGTCGCCGGGGTCCGGCGCAAACAGCCGCCCCTCGCGCCGCACCGCCAGCACCACCGCCCGCAGCGTCGAGAAAAGATCGCTCAACTGCCGCAGCGGGGTGTTGAGCACCGGGCAGTCATCGTCAAGCCGCAACCCCAGAAGCTGCGCCTCGCCGCCCATGAACATCTCGGTATCGAACGCGGCAGGCGTCGCCAGCCGCCGCAGCGCCGCCTGCGCCACCTCGCGCTCGGGGCTTATCATCACGTCGATGGGCATGTGATCGCGGCGGTAAAGATCGGTATAGGCGGGATCGAGATAGGTCTGCGCGCGCAGCCGCGCGATCTTGCGACGGATACCAAAGACCGAATGCGCCACCTGACAGGTGACCATGTTGACCTCGTCGGAATAGGTCGCGGCGATGATCATCTCGGCATCACCTGCCCCCGCCCGGCCGAGCACATCGGGATGCGAGGCAAATCCCGTCACGCCCTGCACATCAAGCGTGTCGGTGGCGCGGCGCACCAGTTCGGGATTGTTGTCGACGACCGTTACGTCGTTGTTCTCGCCCGACAGGTGGCGCGCGATCTGCCAACCCACCTGACCGGCTCCGCAGATGATGACCTTCATGCCGCTTGTCCCGACCTGATTGAGGCCGTCTGCATGACAGAACCCCGCAAACCGGTCAATCGAATTGTCCCCGCGCCCCCCTATCCTTTGGCGCAGGTGGCAAACGTGCCGAATTTGACGCAGTTTGTCATCGTGTGATACCCTTCAGAGGGGATGTGCGCGCCCTTTGGCCGGCGCGGCGTGTGGATCATGGCCGCCATGCAATCGCAGGGCTTGTATTGGTCAGAATAAAGGCCATTTGCACTGTGTTTTACCTGTGTTCACCGATTGCCCCGATCCCCTGTGCCAGGGTCCCGTTCTGTTGGAAAGGAGCGAAAATAGAGTGCCCCTGTCGCGTCAAACCATCTCCTACGCCCGGCTTTTTGACGATCTGCACGTGCTTCTGGCCGTGCATCGCTGCGGGTCTATGACCCGCGCCGCCGAGGAGCTTGACACCACGACCTCGACCGTATCGCGCCAGATGGCGCGCCTGCGCGCCGAGCTGGGGATCGCGCCTTTCGTGAAATCCGATGGCGAATGGATTGTCAACCCGCGCCTCGCGGCCTTGATCGAGACGTTCGAACATGCCGATGGCATGATCTTTTCCGAGTTGACCCGCGTGATCGAAAGCGCCCCCGACGAGGCCCGCGACATCCGCATCGGCGCGCTGCCGGCGATCATTTCGCATTTGCTCGTGCCCGCCCTGGGCACATTGTGGGAAACGCACGCGCATCTGCGCCCGATCTTTGAAACCCGGGTCTACGAGGCCGGTCTTGGCATGTCGGATGTGGCGCTCGTGTTCACCCCGCCCGAAAGGGGGCGGCTCAAGACCCGGCGTTGCGGGGTATTTCCCTTCGCGCTCTATGCGCCGCGCGGTTGGCGGAAAGGGGACGGCTGGGCCAGCCTCACCGACCGCTACGCCGCCCAATATGCCGCGGCCCGGCGTGCCTTCTTCGGGCGCGAGGCCGCGCTCAAGGCCGACAGTTTCTCCCAGATCATCCCGGCAATGCAAAGCCTCGGGCTGGCCTGCGTGCTGCCCACGGTGATGGCCGGGGATGCGCCCGATCTGGTGCATGTTCCGGGCAGCGGGCTGGATGTGACGCTCGATCTTCACCTCATCTATCACGAGAGCCGGAGCGACGACGAAGATCTCCGCGCCGTCGTGAGCTGGATCTTGCGCCATATGTCCGCTCTGCCCAACCCGGCAGAGGAGTTGCACGATATGCAAAGCCACGTTCGCACAATTAGAGGTTGAATTGCGGCGGGCATGGCGTCACCCTGACTGCAAACAGAACAAAAAGACGGGGCCGTGATGCACCAGGCACTTATCCAGACTGCGGGCCTCCTGAGCAGGCTGTGGCTTGCGGTTTTCTTCATGGCCCATGTGATCGAACATCTGTCAAACGGGGCGATCGGGGCATTCGGCTTCGGCATCAGAACCCACACCCCCTTGCTCGACACGATCGCGCTCGGCTTTTTCGCGATGACAAGCCTGTGGCTGCTGCTGGGCATCTACAGCCGCGTGATCGCGATCACGGGCATGGTGGTGCTCGGTGCCGCGATCGTGCTTTTCGGCAACCCGGTGCCGCATGTCGAGCTTGTCGCCGCGATGCTGGCCACGGTGATCCTTGCGTTTACCGGTGGCGGGCCTCTGCGGTTGCACGCCGGCGGCTGGCACGTGCGCGACAACCTCTGACCTTCATTCTGCGGCGGCGGAATCGTCGCGCTCGCCGCGCGCGGGGGGCACAATCCCCAGCGATTTGAGCTTGCGATGCAGCGCGCTGCGCTCCATGCCCACGAATTCCGCCGTGCGGCTGATATTGCTGCCAAAGCGGTTGATCTGCGTCATCAGGTATTCGCGCTCGAACGCCTCGCGCGCCTCGCGTAGCGGCATCGTGGCCACGCTGCCCGACAAGATCACGCGCGCCGCCTCGGACAGGGCTGCCGCCTCGCCGGGCAGTTCGGAGGCCGCGATCGCATCGCCGCCATCGCCAAGGATCAAGGCCCGCTCGATCACGTTGCGCAACTGCCGCACATTGCCGGGCCAGCCCATCGTCTGCAACTGCGCCGCCGCCTCCTCGCTCAGCGCGCGCCGGGGCAATCCTTGGGTTTCGTGCAATAGCTCGATGAAATGCTCGGCAAGCTGCGGGATGTCCTCGCGCCGCTCCTCCAGCCCCGGCACCCGGATCGGCACCACGTTGAGCCGGTGATAAAGCTCGCGCCGAAAGCGGCCTTCGGCGATTTCCGCCTCAAGATCTCGGCTGGTGGACGAAATCACCCGCAGATCGACCTTGACCTTGTTGGCCCCGCCCACGCGCGTGAATGTCTGATCCACCAGCACGCGCAGGATCTTGGATTGCGTGCCCGCGGGCAGATCGGCCACCTCGTCGAGATAGAGCACCCCGCCATTGGCCTGCTCCAACAGCCCCGCCTTGACCCCGGTTTCCGCCGCCTCGCAGCCGAACAGCACCTCCTCCATGCGCTCGGCGGCGACGGCGGCGCAGTTGACGGTGACAAAGGGGGCCTCGGCGCGGGCCGAATTGGCGTGGATATAGCGCGCGGCCAGTTCCTTGCCCGATCCCGACGGGCCGGTCAGCATCACCCGCCCGTTGGAGCGCGTGACCTTGTCAAGCTGGCTCATAAGGGCGCGGAACCCAGGTGAGCTGCCCAGCATCTGCGAGGGCGCGATCTCGCGCCGCCGCAGCGCCTGATTCTCGCGGCGCAGGCGGCTTGCCTCCATGCCGCGCCGGATCACCACCAATAGCTGGTCGATGTTGAACGGCTTCTCGATGAAGTCATAGGCACCCTGCTTGATCGCCGCCACGGCGATCTCGATATTACCATGACCCGAGATGATGATGACCGGGATATCGGGATGGTCGCGCTTGACGGTCTTGAGAATGTCGATGCCATCCATCCGGCTGTCCTTGAGCCAGATATCGAGGATCAGGAGGCCCGGCGGCTCGGACCCGATCGCCGCCATCGCCTCGTCGGAATTGGCGGCGATCCGCGTGGCATAGCCCTCGTCATCGAGAATATCCGAGATCAACTCGCGAATGTCGCGTTCATCATCGACGATCAGAATATCGCTCATACCACCCTCACCTCATCCTTACTCGGCCGCAGGGGCCTCTGTATGTGCCGCACCGCTCTCGCACAACGGCAGGCGCACCACCGCGCGCGCCCCGGCGGGGGCTCCTTGCGCAAACGGGTCCGCATCCTCGAGCACAAGCGTGCCGCCATGCTCCTCGATGATCTTCTTGACGATCGGCAGGCCAAGGCCGGTGCCCTTGGCGCGCGTCGTCACATAGGGCTCGAAAAGCCGTGCGCGATCCTCCGGCAGGCCGATGCCGTTGTCGGAAATCACGATCACCGCCGCGCCCTCTTCCACCCGGCTCTCGATACGGATGGTGGGCACATGCCCCTGTGGCACGCCCGCCTCATAGAGGCTCTCGATCGCCTCGCCCGCATTCTTGATAAGATTGGTCAGCGCCTGCCCGATCATCGCGGCGTCGATCTCGGCCATCAGATCCGCCTCGCACAGATGCAGATCGAAGCGGGTATCGGGCTGGCCCGCCTCTTGCAACATCACCGCCTCGCGCAACACCGATGCAAGGCTCGCGACCCGCGTCTTGGGCTGCGGCATCCGCGCGAATTTCGAGAATTCATCGACGATATGGCGCAAGTCGTTGGTCTGGCGCACCACCACGTCGGTCAATTCGCCCAGCTTTTGCGCCTCCTGCTCGGGCAATTGCCGCGAGAACTTGCGCTTGATGCGCTCGGCGCTGAGCGAAATCGGCGTCAGCGGGTTCTTGATCTCATGGGCGATGCGGCGCGCCACGTCGCCCCAGGCGGCCATGCGCTGCGCGCTCACAAGCTCGGTCACGTCGTCAAAGGCCACCACGTAACCCTCACGCCGCCCGCCCTCGCCCGCGCGGGTGGACATGCGCACCAGCAGGTTTTCGTGCCGCCGCCCGCGCGTCACCGCGATCTCCCCCTGCACGAACCCGGCGGGCGCCTGCATCAGCCGCGCGAACAGAGCCGCAAATTCCGGCACAGCCACCGCCAGCTCAAGCGATTGCTGATCCTCGCGCCAATCGAGCAACCGCTCGGCGGCGCGGTTGACAAAGGTCACCCGCCCCAGCGCATCGAGCCCGACCACCCCCGACGAAACCGAACCCAGCACCGAATCAAACAGCCTGCGCCGCCGCTCGATCTGGCGCGTATTGGCCAAAAGCCGGTCGCGCTGGCCCTTCAACTGCCGCGTCATCTGGTTGAAATAGCGGCCCAGTTCGGCGATCTCGTCATCGTCGTCCTCCTCGCGCACCTGCGTCTCCAGATCGCCCTCGCCCACGCGCTGCGCCGCGCTTGTCAGCCGCCCCACGGGCCGCGCGAGACGCTCGGCGAACCACATCCCCAGCCACACCGCCGCCAGGATGAGGATAAGCGCAAAGCCGAAATAGACCAGCCCGAACTCGAACAACACGCGGCCCCGCTCGCTCTCGCGCTGCTTGTAAAAGACCGCCGTTTCCTGTGTCTCGTCCAGCAGGTTGAGAATGTCGCCATCGACCGTGCGGCTGACATAAAGCAGCCGGTCCGCAAAGGCATCAAGCGGGACCAGCGCGCGAAACTCGTCATTGTCCCAGTCGCGGATCACCAATTCGCCCGCCGCGCGTGCCTCGGCGATCTCGGCCGCCGACGGGCGCTCGTAATCAAAGAGGTAGGAGCGCTCGCCACGGGCGCGGATCTCGCCGGTGCCGTCGATCACGAACGCCTCCTTGAGGCCGCGCTGAATCTCGCGCTGCCCCGACGAGAGCACCTGCCGGATATCGCCGTCATCCATGAAAACAGAGGCGCGGCGCGTGCCGTCGATCACCCGCGCCAACACCTTTGCATCGGCCAGCAGGTCGCGCCGGTGCTCTTCCTCATAGGCCTGGGCTGCGGCAACAGAGCTGTCGACCACGCGGCCCACCCGCTCTGAGAACCACGCCTCCAGCCCCATGTTGATCGACAGCATCGCGAACACCGCCACCGCCACCGTGGGCAAGAGCGCCATCACCGCGAACACGCCCGTGAGCCGCAGGTGCAAGCGCGATCCCGCCGACCGCGAACGCCGCGCGGCAATCATCCGCGCCACCCGTTGCAGCACAAGGCCCGCCACGATCAGCACATAGATCATGTCCGACAGCAGCACCAGCCGAAGCGCCTCTGATCCGGCCCCCCGGTCAAGCGGCCCCATCACCATGAAGGTGAGCACCGCAAGCGCGGGGCCGGCCAGCACAAGGCCCAGAGCGCCCCAATTGCGCAACTGCCGGACACGACCGGGCCGAAGCCAGCCGCGCCGGCCTGCACGCAATGCGCGTGTCACCCCGGCCACGAAATCCCCCCATCATGCGGCGGGCGCAACCGGGCGATACCACAATATCTTGGGGTCATCGCCGGATATGCGCCCTGATTGTCACAGGTCTGTTGCCTGTTTACATCAATTTGCGACGGCGAGTCACGCGAATATCGAGATCGGTGATCTTCTTGCGCAGCGTATTGCGGTTGATTCCCAGCAGTTCGGCACAACGGATCTGGTTGCCCCCCGTCGCCTCCAGCGCGATCTCGATCAGCGGGGCCTCGATCTCGCGCAGGATGCGGCCATGCAGGCCCGGCGGCGGCAGGTCGGTGCCGTGCAGGTCGAAATACCGCCGCAGATGCGCGGCCACGGCACCGGTCAGCGTCTCCTTGCGGCCGGGTTGCATCACCGGCTCGGCGCGCGGCTGGGTGCCGATGATGGCGGCGATCTCGGCGCGGGCCACCTCTTCGCCCTGCGCGGTCAGCGCGATCCGGCGCACCGCGTTCTCAAGCTGGCGCACATTGCCGGGCCAGCTATAGGCGCGCATCATCTCCAGCGCATCGCCGGAAAAATGCCGCTCGGGCGTGCCGGGGCGCGGGTCGTGGCCAAGGAAATGCTCGGCCAAGAGGCCGATATCCTCGATCCGCTCGCGCAGGGGCGGCACCTCGATCACCACCCCGCCGAGCCGGTAATAGAGATCCTCGCGCAGCCGCCCCTCGTCGAGCGCGGCCGAGGCCGGCACCCGGCTTGTCGCCATGAAGCGCGGCGCGTGCTCGCCCGGAGCCTCCATCATCCGCACCACGCGGCCCTGTATCTCGGGCGGCAGGTCGCTCACCTCGTCGAGCACCAGCGTGCCGCCACGCACCCGCGCCATCACCTGCGCCGGCCCGTCGAGATCGTGCAGATCCGCCTCCGTCACCGTGACGAAAGGCAGGCTGCGCCGGTCGGAATAATCATGGATCGCGCGCGCCACCAGCGACTTGCCGGTGCCCGATTCGCCGCAGATCATGACCGGCAGATCGCTGTGCATGACCTGCGCCACCACCTTGTAGAGCCGCTGCATTGCGGCACTTCGCCCGATCAGCGGCAATTCCTCGGGCCGCTCGTCCGGCGCGGCCCGCGCAGGCCCACGCTCGCGCGATGCCAGCGCGCGCGCCGTGCGCTTCATCAGGTCGGGCAGATCAAACGGCTTGGGCAGGTAGTCGAATGCCTCGGCCTCGGCGGCCTTGATCGCGGTCATGATCGTGTTTTGTGCCGAGATGACGATCACCGGCAGGCCGGGCCGGTCCTGCGCGATCTTGGGCAGCATTTCCAGCCCGTTGCCATCGGGCATCACCACATCCGAGATCACCACATCGCCGCGCCCCTCGGCGACCCAGCGCATCAACGTGGTCAGGCTTGAGGTGGCATGAACCCGGCACCCCGCCCGCGTCAGCGCCTGCGTCAGAACCGTGCGGATCGTGCGGTCGTCATCGGCGACCAGAACCGTGCCCTCCATGCCTTAGCCCTCCTTGTCCTGCGCATCCGCGCGTTGCAGCGACATCCGAAACACCGTGCGCCCCGGTGCCGAGTCGACCGAGATCCAGCCGCCATGCTCCGAGATGATCTTGGCCGCCAGCGCCAGCCCCAGCCCGGTGCCGTTCTCGCGCCCCGACACGAACGGCTCGAACACCTCTTCGGCGATGTCGGGCGGCAGGCCGGGGCCGTCGTCGATGATCTCGACCTGCAAGGGCAGCGCCTGCCCCGCCCCGTCACCCTGCCGCACCCGCAACGCGCCGTCGTAATAGGTGCGCAGCCGGATCGTGCCACGCCCCCCCGGCGCGGCCTCGGCGGCATTCTTGAGAAGGTTGAGCACCACCTGCAAAAGCTGATCCCCGTCGCCAAGCGCGGGCGGCAGCGAGGGGTCGTAATCCTCGATGAAGGTCATGCCGGCGGCAAATCCCACCTGCCCCGAGCGCCGCGCCCGGTCGAGCACATCGTGCAGGTTCACCCTCCGCAGCACCGGGCGAATGACATTGCCGAACTGCTCGACCCGGTCCAGAAGCGCCACGATGCGGCGGCTCTCGCTCACGATGAGATCGGTCAACTCCCGGTCCTCCGCCGTCAGCGTCATCGACAAAAGCTGCGCCGCCCCGGTGATCCCCGCCAGCGGGTTCTTGATCTCGTGGGCCAGCATCTCGGCCATGCCGATGGCCGAGCGCGCAGCGGCCTTCACGCCGCTTTTCTGCGCCATGCGCCCGGCAAGCTCGCGCGGGGACAAGAGCACAAGCATCTGCCCCGGCGCCCCCGACAGCGGGGCCACCTGAAGACTGCACAATATCGGCGCGCGTGCCCCGGTGCCGATATCCACATCATTGACGAACAAGGGCGCGCCGCTCTCTCTGGCACGCGCGAACGCCTCTTCCAGCGGCGCATCGACCGCCAGCCGGTCCCAGAGCGGCTCACCCGCCACCGCGCGCTGCGACACCAGCAAAAACCCCTCTGCCGCCGGGTTGATCCGCACGATCAGGTCATTCGCATCGACCACCAGCGCCGGAATCGGCAGCGAGGCCCAGAGCGGCTCTTCTTCGGTCATGCCGCGCACCGAAGCCCGAACGCCTCGGGCAAAAGCCGCGCCACCCGAGCCGGTGCGGCGGTCAGCACCGCGCGGCGCAGATGCGCCGGCGTGCCCGCGTGATCCATATACCAGCCCAGGTGCTTGCGCGCGACGCGCCCGCCAAGCTCCGCCCCGTAAAAACCCAGCATCGCCTCGTAATGCCCGGCCACCATCTCGGCCAGCGCCGCGCCGCGCGGCACCACCGGCGCGGGCGTGCCGTAAAGCGCGGCCGCCACCTGCGCCAAGACCCAAGGCCGCCCCCGCGCGCCGCGCCCGATCATCACGCCCGCCGCCCGCGCGCCCGCCCGCGCCCGCCTGGCCGATCCGGCATCGACAATATCGCCGTTGGCGATGACCGGGAGGTTGACCGCTTGGGAAATTTCCGCGATCGCCGCCCAATCCGCGCAGCCCTCGTAGAACTGGCACCGCGTGCGCCCGTGCACCGTGATCATCGCCACGCCTGCGCCCTCGGCGCGCCGCGCGATCTCTGCCGCGTTGAGGCTGGCATGATCCCAGCCCAGCCGCATCTTGAGCGTCACCGGCACATCGACCGCCCCCGCCACCGCCTCGATCAGCCGCAGCGCGTGATCGGGCTCGCGCATCAGCGCCGAGCCCGACGCCCCCGCGCCGCGCGCCCGCGTCACTTTCTTGGCCGGGCAGCCCATGNNTTGATGTCGATCACCCGCGCGCCCTCGCCCGCCAGCATCCGCGCCACCTCGGCCATTGGCCCCGCCTCGCAGCCCGCGATCTGCACCGCAGTATTGGCCGCGCCAAGGCCAAGCTCTGCCTTCTCGCGCACGCCGGGGCGCGCGCTCAGCATCTCGCGGCTGGCGATCATCTCGCTCACCACCAGCCCCGCGCCGAACCCGCTCACCAGGGTGCGAAACGGCAGGTCGGTGATTCCGGCCATCGGAGCCAGCAGAACCGGCGGCGCAATGCATCTGTCGGCGAGTGTGAACATCCTTGCCCAATCCTTGTGCAGCGCCCTCGTTCTAGCCCCTCGCCCCGGCGCGCACAACGCAACAAGGCCCAATTCCGCACCCGGCCCGGCGCAATTGCCCAAAAATGCGGCAATCTCACGGCCATTGCGCTTGTGCGCGCCGCGCCGTAATCAAGGGTCATGACAGTTGCCGCCCTCATCGTCGCCGCAGGCAGGGGCACCCGCGCGGGCGGGGCGTTGCCCAAGCAATGGCAGCCCCTCGCGGGCCGCCGCGTGATCGACTGGACGTTGGCGGCGCTCGCGCCCTTTGTCACCCGCACCGTTCTTGTGCTGCACCCCGATGACATGGACCGCGCGCCCGAAGGCGTCGAGGTGACGGCGGGCGGGGCCACGCGGGCCGCCTCGGTGCGCGCGGGGCTGGAGCATCTCGCCCGGCACGGCACGCCCCCGCGCCATGTGCTGATCCACGACGCCGCCCGCGCCACCCTGCCTGCGACGGTCGTGTGGGGCGTGCTCGACGCACTTGCCGCGGGCGCGCCCGCCGCCGCCCCCGCGCTGCCCGTGACCGATGCGCTCTGGACCGGGATGGATGCCCGCGTCACCGGCACGCAGGACCGCGACGGGCTTTTTGCCGCGCAAACCCCGCAAGGCTTTGATTTTGCGTCTATCCTCGCCGCGCACCGCGTGCATCAGGGCGATGCGCCCGACGATGTCGCCATCGCCCGCGCCGCCGGAATGGCGGTCACGATCACTGCTGGCCATGACGACAATCTCAAGATCACCCATCCCGGCGATATCGACCGGGCCAGCCGCATCCTTGGAGGGCAGATGGATATTCGCACCGGCACCGGCTTTGACGTGCATCGCTTCGGGCCGGGGGATGCCTGCATGCTCTGCGGTGTCGCCGTGCCGCATGAACGCGGTCTTCAGGGCCATTCGGATGCCGATGTCGGCCTGCACGCGCTGGCCGATGCCATCTATGGCGCGCTGGCGGAGGGCGATATCGGGCGGCATTTCCCGCCCTCGGATCCGCAATGGAAAGGGGCCGAGAGCCATATCTTCCTGCGGCACGCGGTCGGGCTTGCAGCGAAAAAAGGATTTAATATCAATAACATGGACGTCACTCTTATCTGCGAGCGCCCCAAGATCGGCCCCCATGCCGAGGCCATGCGCGCGGCGCTTTCGGCCATCACCGGCGTCGCGCCCGAGCGTATCTCGGTCAAGGCCACCACAACCGAGCGTCTCGGCTTTACCGGCCGGGGTGAGGGGATCGCCGCGCAAACCGTGGTCACATTGGTGAAGACATGCGCATAACCCATTTGATTGCAACGTTTTTCGGCGTTGGCCATATCCGCCCCGCGCCCGGCACTTGGGGCTCGCTCGCCGCATTTCCCGCCGCCTGGGTGCTCCATACGTTTGGCGGGCCGGTCCTGCTGGCGCTCGGCGTGGTCGTAGGCTTTGCTTTAGGATGGTGGGCCACGCATTTGGAAACAAAGGGAAAAGATAACCAAGACCCCTCCGAGATCGTGATCGACGAGGTGGCGGGCCAATGGCTCGCCTTGCTGCCCGTCTCCATCGGGGCGGCCCATGTCGGTGTGGCGCTCACGGCGCTCTGGCCGGGTTGGGTCGTGGCCTTTCTCGCCTTTCGTCTGTTCGACATCTGGAAACCGGGGCCGATCGGCCGGGCCGACAGGCGGGGTGATGCGCTTGGCGTGATGCTCGACGACATCCTCGCAGGGATCGCGGCGGCGCTTTGCGTCATCCTCGGGGCATGGCTCGCGCATGGGGTATTCACATGAGCATTGCCGCGCAAATCATTGATATAGCTAAACAACATGGCATAATGATCGCCACCGCCGAGAGCTGCACCGGCGGCATGGTCGCGGTGGCCCTTACCGATGTGGCGGGGTCTTCGGCGGTGGTGGATCGCGGTTTCGTCACCTATTCCAACGCCGCCAAGACCGAAATGCTCGGCGTCGCCCCCGCCACGCTGGCCGCCCACGGTGCCGTGTCGGAACAGGTCGCGCGCGAGATGGCCGAGGGCGCGCTCTCCCATAGCGGCGCGCAACTTGCCGTGTCGATCACCGGCATCGCCGGGCCGGGCGGCTCAGAGCACAAGCCCGAGGGCCGGGTCTGTTTCGGCCTTGCGATGACGGGCCGCCCGACACGCACCGAGACGCAGGACTTCGGCGCACCGGGCCGCGCCGAGGTGCGCCGCCTGAGCCGCGATCACGCGCTTGCATTGCTGCGCGACGCGCTCGGCCAATAACCAAGGCATCCCCGCAAAGGCGGGGATCTCCAAGCCATCGCGCCGCGAAACTCCACCGGCGGCAAACCAAAGCGCGGGCGGGGTGACAGGCCCCAAACCGGCCTGTTCGCACGCCTATGCAATATTCTGCGCATTTCTTTGTGTATACCGTCGCATACTATCTTTCGCGCGCCCTGCTTTTCCGCTATGAGACGCGCAAGCGGGTGACTCACCCGGACATGACCCCGGATCGAAAAGGAGCCTCAGATGGCCAACACGGATACCCCCGACATCATCTACACCAAGGTGGACGAAGCGCCCGAGCTTGCCTCGGCCTCGCTTCTGCCGGTGATCCGCCGCTTTGCCGCGAGCGCGGGCATTACCGTCGAGACGCGCGATATCTCGCTCGCGGGCCGTATCCTCGCGGCCTTTCCCGATCACCTGAGCGCGGATCAGCGCCAGCCCGACGATCTCAAGGCGCTTGGCGAGATCGTCAAGACGCCGCAGGCAAATGTCATCAAGCTGCCCAATATCTCGGCCTCCGAGCCGCAGCTTGTGGCCGCCATCCGCGAATTGCAGGCACAGGGCTATGCGCTGCCCGATTACCCCTACGAGCCGAAAACAGAGGCCGAGAAAGCCGCGCGCGCGCGTTATGACGCGCTCAAGGGCTCGGCGGTGAATCCGGTGCTGCGCGAGGGCAATTCCGACCGCCGCGCCGCGAGTGCCGTCAAGAAATACGCGCAAGCCAACCCCCATTCGATGGGCGACTGGACGGCCCAAAGCAAGACCCGCGTCGCCACCATGTCGCAGGGCGATTTCTTTGCCAACGAGCGCGCGGCCACCCTGCCCCGCGCCGCGACCGCCAAGATCGTGCTCGAGACCGCCGAGGGCGAGACCGTGCTCAAGGAAACAGTCAGCTATCCCGAGGGTGCCGTGGTCGATGCCACCTATATGAGCGCGCGCGCCCTTGATGCGTTCTTCGCTGAGGAGATCGCGCGCACCAAATCCGAGGGCACGCTTTTCTCGCTGCACCTCAAGGCCACCATGATGAAGGTCTCCGACCCGATCATCTTCGGCCATGCCGTGCGCGTCTATCTTGCGCCCGTCTTCGAGCGTTTCGGCGACGACATGAAAGCCCTTGGCGTGAACCCGAACTCCGGCCTTGGCGATCTGCTGGCGCGCGTCAAGGACCGCGCCGACATCATCGCCGCAATAGACGCCTGCATGGCCGAGCGCCCGTCGCTTTACATGGTCGATAGCGACAAGGGCATCACCAACCTGCACGTGCCCTCTGATGTGATCGTCGATGCCTCCATGCCGGCGCTCATTCGCGCGGGCGGCAAGGGCTGGGGGCCGGATGGCAAGGAGCATGATTGCACCTGCGTCATCCCCGACAGCTCTTACGCCACCGTCTATGACGAGACGATCGCGTTTTTCAAGGAACACGGCAAGCTCGACCCGGCCACCGCCGGAACGGTGCAGAATGTCGGCCTGATGGCGCAAAAGGCCGAGGAATACGGCAGCCACCCCACCACCTTTGAAATCCCGCAGGCCGGCACGGTCAGGATGATCCTCGACGATGGCACGGTGCTGCACGAGCATCGCGTTGAGGCGGGCGATATCTGGCGCTCGTCCTCGGCCAACAAGGCCCCGATCGAGGATTGGGTCAAGCTCGCCATCGAGCGGCAGAAGGAGACGGGCTATCGCGCGATCTTCTGGCTGGATGCGGCGCGCGCCCATGATGCCGAGCTGATCGCCTATGTGAAACCGATCCTCGATGCTGCGGGTGTGGCCGACCGCTTCGAGATCATGGCCCCGCGCGAGGCCACCCGCGCCTCGCTGGAGACGATCACCAGGGGCGAGAACGCGATCTCGATCACCGGCAACGTGCTGCGCGACTATCTCACCGATCTGTTCCCGATCCTCGAGCTGGCCACCTCGGCCAAGATGCTGTCCATCGTCAAGCTGATGAATGGCGGCGGGCTGTTCGAGACCGGCGCGGGCGGCTCGGCCCCCAAGCATGTGCAGCAGTTGCTGGCCGAAAACCACCTGCGCTGGGATAGCCTTGGCGAGTTCTGCGCGCTGGGTGAAAGCCTCAAGTTCCTCGCGCAGTCCAGGGACAATGCCCGCGCCCGCGTGCTGGGCGAGACTGTAGAGGCCGCGACCCAAGGCATCCTCGATCACAACCGTTCGCCCTCGCGCAAGGCCGGAGAGCCCGACAACCGCGACAGCCATTACTGGTTCGCCCGCTACTGGGCCGAGGCGCTGGCGGCGCAATCGGATGACGCAGAGCTTGCCCGCGAATACGCCCCGGTGGCGCGTGCGCTGGCCGATGCCGAGGCGCAGATCGTGGCGGAATTGGCGGCACCTCAGGGCAAGCCGGTCGATATCGGCGGATATTACCACCCCGACGCCGAGAAACTCGCAGCGGTGATGCGCCCCTCGGCCACGTTCAACGCCATCATCGGGTGAGTGAGGCGGGGGGGGGGGCCTCAAGCGGATACTCGCAGTCTGCCCCCCGCGCGGACTCACGGCGCGCTTGCGCGCCACCGCGCCAGGCTCGACGACAACGCGGCCCTCGGCCGTTGATCGCCGCGCGCGCGCAGGGGGGCCGCCTCGCCTGCGCTACCGCGCCATCACATAGGTGTGGATCGAGAACACACAGGCCCGCGTTTGCGGCAGGCGCAGCACGCATTGCCGTTCCGAGCGCAGGTAGGGCAGGCGCGCGCGCGCCGCTTCCTCGACGTTCTCGCGCGAGGGGTGATAGAGCGCAGGATCGCCATAGCCATGCGCGTTGAACCGCCAGAGCGGGCGGCCCGGCTGCACCCCGTCGAACAATCGCTGCACGCGCGGCGCGATCTGCGGATAGTCGGGCACCGGCACATGGATCGCCACCAGCGGGCGGTCGATCTTCTCCGCCAATCGCCAGCTTGCCGGAAAGCACAGCACAGCGGCGGTGAGCACATGCTCCTCCCCGCGCTTTTCCATGATGCACAGGTCTTCTTGCACCAGATGGCCGAGGGTCAGCATCGGGTCGGCGCGGTCTATCGGCACGCTCACCCCATCGGGCCGCCGCACTGCATTTGCGGAAATATCGTAACCCGCCCCGTGATCGCGTAGCCAGTCCAGCACGAATTGCAAAAGCTCGTCCACCGCCGGCCCTGCGCCCTCGGTCACGGCCAGCACATCGGCACGGCGTTCGGCCAAAAGCCGCGCGCGCTCGATCATCTGCGGCGCGAACGCCTCATCCACCAGCAGCCACTCGGCCATATTGAGCGGCGCAATCCCCGGCAACGGGCGCAGGGCGGTCACGTCATAAGGGATTTTTTCCTGCAGGATCGGGGTCATGGGGCCTCTTGCCGATACTCTGTCACCATCTGGTAGTCCTTTCGTGGACCTGTCACACGCCACAGCACCCGGAAATCGGGCCATTGGCCGAAATCATAATCGCCGTCATACCGGTCAGGGTCGCACCAATGCGCCACCGCCCCGCCCTCGGGCGGCACCGTATGAAAGGGGCGCCCGTCCTCGAAGGCCACACATAGCCCCGGCCCCCAGAGCGTGCGGCGCATCACCTGCATCGGCGCATGGCCGGGCACGCGCATCTCGCCCGTCTCCTCGCAGACAAGGCCCGCGCCGTCGCGCGTCCAGACCGCGCGGCCCGTGACCTGCGTCAACCCACCGCCCGCCTTGGTCACGCGGCGCTCAAACCGCCACGCGCCCTCGAAATCCGCCAATTGCCGCACGCGCCCTCCCTGCCTTGCCGCGGCCCGCCTCTGCCACTAGAAGCGCAGCAAACCCCATCCGCCAAAGGACGACAAGATGATCCCGCGCTATTCCCGCCCCGAAATGGTCCAGATCTGGGAGCCTTCCACGAAATTCCGCATCTGGTTCGAGATCGAGGCCCATGCCTGCGACGCCATGGCCGATCTGGGCGTGATCCCGCGCGAAAATGCCGAAGCCGTCTGGAAGGCCCGCGATGTGGAGTTCGACGTCGCCCGCATCGACGAAATCGAGGCCGAGACCAAGCACGATGTGATCGCATTCCTCACGCATCTGGCCGAGCATGTCGGCAGCGACGAGGCGCGTTTCGTGCATCAGGGCATGACCTCCTCGGACGTGCTCGACACCTGTTTCAACGTGCAGCTTACCCGCGCCGCCGATATCCTGATTGCCGATACCGAGGCGCTTCTGGCCGCCCTCAAACGCCGCGCTTATGAGCATAAACACACCATCCGCATCGGGCGCAGCCACGGCATCCATGCCGAGCCCACCACGATGGGCCTCACCTTCGCGCGCTTTTACGCCGAGATGGACCGCAACCTCGCGCGCCTGCACACTGCGCGCGCCGAGATTGCCACCGGTGCCATTTCCGGCGCGGTCGGCACCTTTGCCAATGTCGATCCGCGGGTGGAGGAGCATGTCTGCGCCAAGCTGGGCCTTGCGCCGGAACCGATCAGCACGCAGGTCATCCCGCGCGACCGCCACGCGGCGTTTTTCGCCACGCTCGGCGTGGTGGCCTCCTCGATCGAGAATATCGCCATCGAGATCCGCCACATGCAGCGCACCGAGGTGCTGGAGGGGGCCGAATTCTTCTCGATGGGGCAAAAGGGCTCTTCGGCCATGCCGCACAAGAAGAACCCGGTGCTGACCGAGAACCTCACCGGGCTGGCGCGGCTGGTGCGCGGCATGGTGGTGCCCGCGATGGAAAACGTGGCGCTCTGGCACGAGCGCGATATCTCGCACAGCTCCGTCGAGCGGATGATCGGCCCCGATGCCACGATCACGCTCGATTTCGCCCTTGCCCGCCTCACCGGCGTCATCGACAAGATGCTGATCTACCCCGAGAACATGCTGGCCAACCTCAACAAGTTCCCCGGCCTCGTGATGAGCCAGCGCGTGCTTCTGGCACTCACCCAGGCCGGCGTCAGCCGCGAGGATGCCTACCGGCTCGTGCAGCGCAACGCGCTCAAGGTCTGGGAGACGGGCGTTGATTTCAAGACCGAGTTGCTCAATGATCCGGAAGTGACCGCCGCCCTCAACCCCGCCGAGATCGAAGAGAAATTCGACTTGGGCTATCACACCAAGCACGTCGACACGATCTTTGCCCGCGTTTTCGGGGCCTGACACGCCTCGGGGCGCGTTGATCCCCGGCGCGCCCCGACTTCATCTTGCCAAAAATACTCGCATCCCGACGCAGCCACGCTCAGGCCGGCATCCGCTCCTCGACGATCCCCGCCCAGAAGCTACAGCCCGCCGGAATGGCATCATCGTTGAAATTGTATTCGGGGTTGTGGACCATCGCGGTATCGCCATTGCCCAACAGGATATAGGCACCGGGGCGTTCCTCCAGCATGAAGGCGAAATCCTCGCCGCCCATCACCAGCGGCGCGTCGGCGCAATCCCCCGCGACCCCGGCCGCGACGGAGGCCGCGAATTCGGTCTGTTCCTCGTGGTTCACCATCACCGGATAGCCGCGATGATAGCTCACCTCGGCGCCGCCGCCAAAGCCTGCGGCGACATGCGTGGCCAGCGCGCGGATACGCGCCTCCGCGAGATCGCGCATCGCGGTGCTCATGGTGCGCACCGTGCCCTTGAGGAGCACCGAGGCGGGGATCACGTTGAACGCGTTCGAGGATGTCTGGAACGAGGTGACCGAGACCACCATCTGATCGACCGGATCGGCATTGCGGCTGGCGATGGTCTGCATGGCCGTGACCAGATGCGCGGCCATCACGGTGGTATCGACCGTCTCGTGGGGCTTGGCGGCGTGGCCGCCCTTGCCCGTCACGACGATCTCGAACTGGTCGGTCGCGGCAAAGAACGCGCCGTGGCGAATGGCAAAGCTGCCCACCGGGAGGCCCGGCCAGTTATGCATCCCGTAGACCTCCTGGATGCCGAACCGCTCCATCAGCCCGTCCTCGCACATCGCCTTGCCGCCCGCGCCGCCCTCTTCGGCGGGCTGAAAGATCACCACCGCGGTGCCGTCGAAATTGCGCGTCTCGGCAAGATATTGCGCCGCGCCCAAGAGCATCGCGGTGTGCCCGTCATGGCCGCAGGCATGCATCGCGCCGGGCGTCTTGGAGGCATAGTCGACGCCGGTCGCCTCATGGATAGGCAGCGCGTCCATGTCGGCCCGCAGCCCGATCACGCGGCCCGAGCCGGTCGCCTTGCCCCGGATCACGCCCACCACGCCGGTGCGGCCGATTCCGGTCACCACCTCGTCACAGCCAAAACCTTTCAGCTTTTCGGCCACCAGTGCGCTGGTGCGGTGCGTGTCATAGAGGATCTCGGGGTGTTCGTGCATGTCGCGCCGCCACGCGGTGATGTCGTCGTGCAATTCGGCAAAGCGGTTCCTGATCGGCATGGGCCTCTCCTGTTCGCGGGTTGGACTGATGGGAAACGTGGGGCAAGCATCAAGCGGTGGCAAGGGCTCAGCCAGGGCCAGGTCGCCCGACAAGGCGGCGCATGAAATCATGCCCGGCCTCAAACTGCGCCGCCGAGATATATTCGTCGGGCTGCGCGACGCGATGGACCTGCGGATACGGGGGGCTCTGAGCCGGGGGATGCCCGCCACAGGGTGACGGGCGCGGCGCGCTTGATGCATGTCAAGGTGCGCGCCCGGCGGCGGGGATACATTCCCTGTATCGAATGTATTAGGAGACCCATCATGACCACCCTGCCCCACCTCTGCCGCCGCGCCGCTGCGGCACTCTTCATCGCGGGCGGCCTGCTCGGGCCGCTGGCCCTTGCCGCCGCGCCGCTGGAGCTTGCCACACCGGTTGCCGCCGACAGCCTGCCCGACAGCAAGCGCACCGCCCCCGGCCTCTATATCACCGCCACCGATGCCGCCCGCGTGCTGGAAGCCAACCCCAATGTCGCGCTCATCGACGTGCGCACACCCGCCGAGATCACGCTCATCGGCTATGCCACCCCGACCGCCGCCCATATCCCGGCGCAGTTTCTCCCGGCAGAGCCGGAATTCAGCGACAAGGGCAGCTACAAGATGATCGACAATCCCGGCTTCGTCGATGAATTCAACGCCTGGCTCGGCAGCGACGCCGCGCGCGGCATCGACACGGTGCTGGTAACCTGCCGCTCGGGCGGGCGCAGCGCGGCGGCCATCGCCAGACTGGTCGATGCGGGCGTGACCATCGATCTCTACAATATCGTTGACGGGTTCGAGGGCGACAAGGGCGAGAGCGGCGCGCGCGACGTGAACGGATGGCGCAACGCGGGCCTGCCCTGGACCTACAAGATCCGCGAGGGCTTGCGCCCCGGCCATAACTGAGCCTTGCCGCCGCGCGCGCACTCGGGCATGAGGCGGGCATGGCCCGCCTCATCCTCTTCAACAAGCCTTATGGCGTGCTCTCGCAATTCACCGACCGGGGCAGCGCCGACGGCCCCCGCGCGACGCTGTCGGATTTCATCGACCTGCCCGGCGTCTATCCCGCGGGCCGTCTGGATCGCGACAGCGAGGGGCTTTTGCTGCTCACCGATGACGGGAAACTTCAGGATCGCATCGCAAGCCCCCGTTACAAGGCGGAAAAAACCTATCTCGTGCAGGTAGAGGGCCTGCCCGATGACGCAGCCCTTGCCGCCCTGCGCCAAGGTGTTACGCTCAAGGACGGCCCCACGCGCCCCGCGCGGGCGCGCCGGATCGACCCGCCTGCCCTTTGGCCGCGCGATCCGCCGGTGCGCTTTCGCAAATCGGTGCCCGATTGCTGGCTGGAGATCACCATCACCGAGGGGCGCAACCGGCAGGTGCGGCGCATGACGGCCCATATCGGCCACCCCACCCTGCGGCTGGTGCGCTGGCGGGTGGGGGAATGGGCGCTCGACGGTCTCGCGCCGGGGCGCTGGCGCGAGATCGCGCCGTGACGGGGCACCCTGCCCGTTCCCTTGCCGCCGCCGATGTGCCAAGCCATGCACATGCGTGATACCCCGCCCCCCGCGCCGCAAGGCCCCGTCACGGCACCGCCCATCCCGCCGCACGCGCCCCTGCACCGCGCGGAATTCATCGCCCTGATGGCGATGATGGCCGCCACGGTGGCGTTTTCCATCGACGCGATGCTGCCCGGCCTCGCGCACATCGCCGCCGATCTCAGCCCCGAGGCCCCCAACCGCGCGCAGCTTGTCATCACCGCCTTTCTTTCCGGGCTGGGCGTCGGCACGCTGCTCGCGGGGCCGCTGTCGGACAGCTATGGCCGCCGCCCTGTGATCCTATGGGGGGCAGCGATCTACATTGGCGGTGCGGCGCTGGCGATGGCGGCAGACGCGCTCGATACGCTGCTCTTCGCGCGCGCGGTGCAGGGGCTGGGGGCGGCGGCGTTCCGTATCGTGTCGTTGGCGATCATCCGCGATACCGCCTCGGGGCGCGATATGGCGCGGCTGATGTCCTTCGTGATGACGGTATTCGCGCTGACCCCGGCAATGGCCCCGCTGATCGGCGCGGGGCTGATCGCGCTGGCGGGGTGGCGGGCGGTGTTCGCGGCCTTCATCGTCTTTGCCGCGCTGCTCTCAGGCTGGATAATACTGCGCCTGCCAGAGCCATTGCCGCCCGCGCGCCGCAGCCGGTTCCGCCTGCGCCCGCTCGTCATCGCGGCGCGCAGCGTGGTGGCGCATCCCGTCACCCGCCGCGCCATCGCCGTGCAGATGCTGGCGATGACCACGCTTTTCACCTCGCTCAGCGTGGTGCAGCCAACATTTGATATCACCTTCGGGCGCGGTGCCGAATTTCCCTTGTGGTTCTTCGGCATGGCGCTGGTGGCGGGCAGCGCCAGCCTTGTGAATGCGCGCCTTGTCGGGCGGCTGGGCATGGTGCGGATGGTGCGCGGCGCGCTCAGGGTGCAGGTGGGACTGACCGCGCTGGCGATCCTCGCCTGGGTCATCGGCCTGCCGCCGGGGGCGCAATTCGCGGTGTTCCTTGTCTGGCAAACCGGGGTTTTCATGCAAGCAGGCCTTACCCTTGGCAATCTCAACGCGCTGGCAATGGCCCCGATGGGCGCGATTGCCGGCATGGCCGCAAGCGTGACCGGCGCGGTCGCGACGCTCGGCAGCGTGGCGCTGGCGATCCCGATAGGCCAGCTTTTTGACGGCACGCCGATGCCCGCGCATCTGGGGGTGCTGGCGGCGGTGCTGGCGGGGCTCATGCTGTTGCACGACCTGCGGGGCAAGGATCTCTGATCTGTCAGAGCGGCGGACCGCCTCAAATCCCTCGCGCGCGATACCCCTCAGCTATAAAGCGCCTGTGCGCGGGTCTCGAAGGCGCGCACGATGCGCTTCATCGCCTCGTGGAAAAATACTTCCGCCGCCGATTGCAACAGCCTGTTGCGAAACGCAAAATCAACGTCAAAGGCCACTTCACACCCGCCCTCCACATCGCGAAACGCCCAGTTGGAGCGCATGTGCCGGAACGGCCCGTCAAGGTATTCGGTCTCGATCCGCAGCGCCTCGGGCCAGAGCACCACGCGGCTGCCAAAGCGTTCGCGGAACACCTTGAAGCTGATGACCAGATCGGCCTCCATCACCTCCGCACCATCCTCGCGCGGTGTCACGCTGCGCACCCTTGCCGCCGCCGTCCAGGGCAGGAACTCGGGATAGCGCGCCACATCGGCCACCAGCGCATACATCTGCGCCGCCTTGTAGGGCAGCACCCGCGTTTCGGAATGAGATGGCATGACGCCCCCGGTTTTCTGCGTGACAGTGGCGCGGTTTGTCCTAGACTGGCGGCGGGAATTCAAGAGGAAGACATGCCGCAGCGCGCCTATGTGATCGACAAGCTAATCTCGGCCAAGCGCATCGCCGCGCGCATCGAGGCGCTCTCGCACGAGATCGAAGCCGAATTCGCGGGCACCGAGAAGCTCATCGTGGTGGGGCTGTTGCGCGGCTCCTTCATCTTCATCGCCGATCTGGTGCGCGAGCTGGATCTGCCCGTCGAGGTCGATTTCGTCGAGACATCTTCCTACGGCAACGCGACGGAATCGAGCCGCGAGGTGCGCATCCTCAAGGATTTGCGCGGCGACATCGCGGGCCGCGACGTGCTCGTGGTCGAGGATATCGTCGATACCGGCCACACGCTTGCCCATGTGCTGACCCTGCTGCAAAGCCGTGGCCCCGCGCGCCTGCGGACCATCGCGCTTCTGGACAAGCCGTCGCGCCGCGAGTCCGATATCCGCGCCGACTGGATCGGATTCGAGATCCCCGATGAATTCGTGGTGGGCTATGGCATCGACTATGCGCAGCGCAACCGCAACCTGCCCTATATCGGCACGGTGAGGTTCACCGACCCATGAACATCACCTGGCTGTTGCGCATGGCGCGCTGGGCGCGCCGCCCGCCGGGGCCGCGCACGGTGCGGCTGTGGCTCATCGTGATCGGCCTCGGGCTGGCCATTGCCGGGATCGAGCTGTTTTTCGGCTGGCCCGAGGCGCTGACGCTGGAGCCGCGCCGCTCGGTCCTGCGGCCCTGAGCGTCCGATTCAAAATCGTTTGATTGATTTCAAACGCTTGCGAGGAGGCGGCTCATGCGGCGGTTATGGGGGGCCCGGCCTTGGCGCTTTCGATGGCGTTTCGCCATTCCCTTGCCGGACGAGGGCAGCGGCCAAGCGGGGCTGATATGCGAAGTTTGTCACTCCCGCATGGTCGCTGTCGGTCGTGGCCGATCAGGTGCATCATGGGACGCAGGCGGGCGGTGGGATGGGTGCAGCCGCGCCACTGCGAGCGGGCGGTTGCGTCCATCATGGGGTTATTGCGCAGGGCGGCCGTCCTCCGCGCCACCCCGTAACGCGGTCCAGGCGTCATATTGCGACAGGAACACGCGGCCGTTCAGCACCTCAAGGAAATGGCTGCGTTTGAGCCGGTCCATCACCGGGCCCTTGACCTCCGAGAGGTGAAACCCGATGCCAAGCGACGTGAGCCGTTCGTTGATCGCCTCAAGGCTTTCGAGCGCGCTCAGGTCGATCTCGTTGACCGCCGAACACATCAGCACGACGTGGCGCAGCGGGCAATCGGCCGCCACACGGTCCTGAATCATATCCTCAAGAAAGCGTGCATTGGCGAAAAACAGGCTCTCATCAATGCGCAGGGTCAGAAGCGTCGGATCGGTCAGCACCTTGTGGCGGCGGATATTGCGGAAATGCTGGGTGCCGGGCACGAGGCCCACCTCGGCCACATGCGGACGCGAGGTCTTGAGCAGGTGCAGCGCAATCGACAGCGCCACACCGGCGGACACCCCCACCTCGACCCCAAGCCCGAGGGTGAGCCCGATGGTGGCCAGCACAGCGGCGAAATCGGCGCGACTGTAGGCCCAGGCCCGGCGCAGGATCGAGAAATCCACAAGGCTGAGCACGGCAACGATGATGGTGGCGGCCAGCGTTGCCTTGGGCAGGAAATAGACAAGCGGCGTCAGCGCCACGGCGGCGATCATCAGGCCGATGGCGGTGAAGGCACCTGCTGCCGGGGTCTCGGCCCCGGCGTCAAAATTCACGACCGAGCGGGCAAAGCCCCCCGTCACCGGATAGCCGCCAGTAAAAGCCGCGCCGATATTGGCCGCCCCCAGCCCGATCAGTTCCTGATTGGGGTCGATGCGCTGGCGCTTTTTTGCGGCCAGCGTCTGCGCGACCGAGACCGATTCGACAAAGCCGATGATCGAGATGAGCGCCGCCGGAAGCGCGAGGGTTGACAGCAGCGACGGCGAAAGATCCGGCATGGTCAGCGGCGGCAGACCCTGCGGCACTTCGCCCACGATGGCCACGCCAGCCGCGTCCAGCCCCAAGGCCCAGACCACCAGCGTGGTGATCGCCACCGCCACCACCGGCCCGGCCTTGGTCACGATATCCGCCGGGCGCGGGCCAAGGCCGAGGCGGCGCAGAAACGGCTTCAACCCCCTGCGCACCCAAAACAGAAACGCCGTGGCCAGCACGCCGATGATCAGCGTCGGAACATGCGCCTCGGTGATATGCGCGCCCAGACTTGCCAGCATTTCGATCAGCGTATGCCCGCCCGCAGGCACACCAAGGATATGCTTGAGCTGGCTGGCCGCGATCAGAACACCCGATGCGGTGATAAAGCCCGAAATCACCGGATGCGACAGGAAATTGGCCAGAAATCCCAGCCGCAACAGCCCAAGCGCCAAGAGCATCACGCCCGACATCAAGGCAAGGCTGAGCGCGGCGGCGGCGTAGCCCATGCTGCCCGCCTCGGCCACCTGGCCAATGGCGGCGGCGGTCATCAGCGACACCACGGCCACCGGCCCCACCGCCAGTGCCCGGCTGGTGCCGAAAATCGCGTAAAGAATGATCGGCACGATCGAGGCATAGATCCCCGCCTCGGGTGGCAGGCCCGCCAGAAGCGCATAGGCCAGCGATTGCGGGATGAGCATGATCGTGACGATCACCGCCGCCATCGTATCATTGCCAAGCGCGCCAAGATCATAGCGGCGGCCCCAGTCAAGAATGGGCAGATAGCGGGCAAGTGTCGGGCGCATGGGGCAGGTCTTTCAATGCAGGTCGGGCAGGGCGATTGCGCCCCGCCCGGATCAAGGCGGCGTGGTTTGGGTCAGGTGCTTTGGTTCACCGTGATCTTTTCGGGCCTGGCCATCCATTCTCGCCCGCGCAGCATCGCCTTCCAGTAGATCGGCGGCAGCAGCCGTTCCTTCAATAGCCAGGCAAGGCGGCTTGGCCTTGTGCCGTCGATCAGGAACTTGGGAAAGCTGGGCTTCATCACCCCGCCATAGCCAAACTCGGCCAGCACGATCTTGCCCCGTTCCACTGTCAGCGGGCACGATCCATAGCCGTCATATTGCGCCACCGGCTCGCGGCCCATGATGTCGGCCACGATGTTTTCGGCCACCACCGGCGCCTGCATCCGCGCCGCCGCTGCCGTCTTGGCATTGGGCGCGTTCATCACATCGCCCAGCGACCAGATGTTGTCATGGGTCTTGTGGCGCAGTGTCGCCTGATCCACGTCGATCCATCCGGCGGCATCGGCCAAGGGCGAGACGCGGATGAAATCGGGCGCGCATTGCGGCGGGCAGACATGGATCATGTCGAATTCCATCGTCACGCGCTCAGGCTCGGTGTCGGGCTTCTTCACCTCGAAAGTGGCGGTGCGCGCCGGGCCGTCGATGGCGACAAGGTTGTGAAAGAAATCAAGCTTGGCGCGGTATTTGTCCATATAGGATTGCAGGGCGGGCACGTAATCCTTGACCCCGAAGAGCACGCCACCGGCATTGCAGAAATGAATGTCGATATTGTTGAGAACACCCGTGCGGAACCAGTGATCGGCGGAGAGATAGAGCGCCTTTTGCGGCGCACCCGCGCATTTGATCGGCATGGGGGGCTGGGTAAAGAGCGCGCGCCCCGCCTTCAGCCCCTGCACCAGTTGCCATGTATAGGGTGCCAGATCGTAGCGGTAATTCGAGGTGACGCCATTGCGCCCAAGCGTTTCTTCCAGCCCCTCGACCATGGCCCAATCAAGCTTCAGCCCCGGACAGACCACCAGCCGGTCGTATTTCACCACCCGGCAGCCATCGAGGATCACGGCATTGTCCGCAGGCTCGAAGGCCGCCACGGCGGATTTGATCCAATGCACGCCACGTGGAATGAGGCTGCCCATGGTCTTGGCGGTCTCTGCGGGGCTAAAGATACCGCCGCCGACCATCGTCCAACCCGGTTGATAATAATGGATATCCGCCGGGTCGATCACCGCGATCTCCAGATCGGGCTTGCGCGCCCGAAGGCTGGCGGCCACGGCAATGCCCCCTGCCCCGGCCCCCACGATCACCACGTCGAATTTGGCATCGCCCGTGTCGGTGGGCGTCTTGCCGCCATTGATGATGCGCCGCGCGACCCCGGCCATGTCATAGCCTGCCGCCTTGGTCGCGGCGAGGATCTCGGGCACCGGGCGGCGCGTGGCCTCGGACAGTGACCAGAGCGTGGCCGAGCGCGTGCCGGTGCGGCAATAGGCCAGAACGGGGCCGGGCAATTCGCGCAAGGCACGCCCGAAATCACCCGCGTCCTGATCGCGCACCATTCCGGCGGTGATCGGCAGATAGCGCGCCTCAAGCCCCTCTGCACGGGCGGCAGCCTCGATCTCCTCAAAATTCGGCTGGTCGGAGCCCTCGCCATCGGGGCGGTTGCAGATCACGGCGCGAAACCCCGCCGCCTTGATCGCCGCCAGATCGCCGGGGGCAATCTGGGGGCTGACCGACAGGCCGTCGGTTATTGTCTTGATGTCCATGGTTCCCCCCCTCGGGCGTCTGTTCAGAGCGCGTTGACCGGCAATTTCAGCATCGGGCGACCATCGCCGTCCTTGGGGATCTCGCCCGCGCGCATGTTGACCTGCAAGGATGGCAGGATCAGACGCGGCATCCCCAGCGTCGCATCGCGCTCGGTGCGGAACTTGATGAAATCCTCGCGCGTCTTGCCCGCGCCCACATGGATGTTATGGGCCTTTTCCTCGGCCACGGTGGTTTCCCATTCGATGTCGCGACCGTTGGGACCGTAATCGTGACACATGAAGAGGCGCATTTCGTCCGGCAGGGCCAGCACCTTTTGAATGCTGTCATAGAGCGTGCCCGCGTCACCGCCGGGAAAATCCGCCCGCGCCGATCCGCCATCGGGCATGAAGAGCGTATCACCGACAAAACCCGCGTCGCCCATCACATGGGTCATACAGGCGGGGGTGTGGCCCGGCGTGTGCATGGCGAAACAGGGCATGGTGCCGACGGTGTAGGTGTCGCCATCCTTGAACAGCGCGTCAAACTGGCTTCCGTCGCGCTGAAACTCGGTGCCCTCGTTGAAGATCTTGCCGAAGACATCCTGCACGATCAGGATGTTTTCCCCGATACCGATCTTGCCGCCCAATTCACGCTGGATATAGGGGGCCGCGGACAGGTGATCGGCATGGACATGGGTTTCCAGAATCCACTCCAGCACCAGCCCTCGTTCGCGCACCCGCGCAATCAGCATATCGGCGTGATCAAAGCTGATCCGCCCCGAGGCGGGATCGAAATCCATCACCGAATCGACAATCGCACAGGCGTCTGAGGCCGGATCCTTGACGATATGGCTGATGGTGTTGGTCGCCTCGTCGAAAAAGCTCTCGACATCGGGGTGGATGGTCATGTCAACGGGGTAAGTGGTCATCGTGGTCCTCCGGTCATTCGGGATCAAAGCAGGCCGGCGCGGAGGTCGGGGATGGGTCTGTTATTGCCCACCACGACGCGCGCCGATTCAAAGTTTACCTTTAGATATAGGTTTTCGGCGGGCACTTATGTGATGAAGTCACCAAGCGGTGAAAAAAGCTGTTCGGCCCCGGCCCGCGGGGCGCGCACGCGCGCCATGCGAAACAAAGCTAGAGTGTTACACGCGCGCCCGTTTCGGCGAAACGATGCCCTCTTCCAGCGGCACGATACGATCAAGCAACTGGCCGCGGTTGGATGCGATATCGGCGATGGTCACGCTGTCAAGCACGTCAAGAAAGGCCCGTGTCGCTGCTTGAATGGTCTGCGACAGCTTGCAGATGCCGATCAGCGGGCAGGTGTTGGTTTCGCGGTTGAAACATTCCACCACGTCAAACGGCCCCTCGGTCAGGCGCACCACATCGCCCACGCGGATCGTCTCGGGCGCACGGGCCAGCCGAAAGCCGCCACCGCGCCCGCGCTGCGTGTCGATGAACCCGGCCTTGCCCAATTCATGCACGATCTTGACGATATGCGGGCGCGCCAGCCCATGCACCTTGACCACATCATCCACCCGCACCAACGCAGGCGCCTTCAGCGCCGCCAGTTGCAGCGACCGCAGGGCGTAGTTGGTGTAACTTGTCAGACGCATGTTGGGTTGCCCTTATTTAATGATCTACATCTTTTAGAGCTTTTCGTCGGCCAAAACCAGAATAACCGTCATGGCTATGTTCTGTTCGGCATTCGGCCCGTCATCGCCGCGCCAGATTGCCGCATCAAAACTACATTTTTTATATATCTTATTATCAAGAATCGTTCTAAACACCTCGTATCAGGGCCGGGGCAGATCGCGCCGCCCGCTATCATGAAGGAACATATCACATGGGTATCCATATCGGCGACACCGCCCCCGATTTCACCGCCGACACCACCGCAGGCCCAATCCGCTTTCACGACTGGATCGGCGGCGACTGGGTGTTCTTCTTCAGCCATCCCGGCGATTTCACCCCGGTCTGCACCACCGAGATCGGCCGCACTGCGCAGCTTTCGGCGGAATTTGCCAAGCGCCACGTCAAGCCGCTTGGCCTCTCGACCGATGGTGTCGAGGAACATGAGGCATGGATCAAGGACGTGAACGACACGCAATCCACCACGGTGGATTTCCCGATCGTCGCCGACCCTGATTGCCATGTCGCGCGGCTTTACGAGATGATCCACGCCAATGAGAGCGAAACCGCCGCCGTGCGGTCGGTCTTCATCATCGACCCGAACAAGCGGATTCGCCTGACCATGACCTATCCGATGAGCGTGGGGCGCAATTTCGACGAGATCCTGCGTGTGATCGACGCGCTTCAGACCGGCGATGCCCGGCGCATCGCCACCCCGGCCGATTGGGTGCCCGGCGGCAAGGTCATCATCCCGACCTCGATTCCCAATGCCGAAGCCGTTAAACTGTTCCCGCAGGGCTTTGACGAGTTGCGCCCCTACCTGCGCACCACGACCCTGTAACCATCTCGCCCCGCCGGATTGCCGGCGGGGCCAGCCCCGCAAGCCGTGAGGTGTTCCATGCTTGACAGTTTCAGCGCCGAGACACTGGCGCGTGTCCAATTCGCCTTCACCGTCTCATTCCACATCATCTTTCCGGCCTTCACAATCGGGCTGGCAAGCTGGCTTGCGGTGCTGAATGCGCAATGGCTTCGCACGCGCGACGCGACCTATCTGACGCTGTTCGAGCACTGGAAAAAGATATTTGCCGTGGTGTTCGGCATGGGCGTCGTGTCGGGCATCGTCATGTCCTATCAGTTCGGCACCAACTGGGCGGTATTTTCCGACAAGGCTGGCCCGGTAATTGGCCCGCTGATGGCTTATGAGGTGCTCAGCGCGTTTTTCCTTGAGGCCGGGTTTCTTGGCATCATGCTGTTCGGACGCGAGAGGGTGGGCGACCGCCTGCACATGTTTGCCACCGCGATGGTGGCGGTCGGCACGCTGGCCTCGGCCTTCTGGATCCTGTCGGTCAATAGCTGGATGCAGACACCTGCGGGCTATGGGATCAATACCGAGGGGCAATTCGTGCCCGAGGATTGGTGGGCGATCGTCTTCAACCCGTCATTCCCCTACCGCCTCGTGCATATGGTGATGGCGGCCTACCTCACCACCGCCTTTGTTGTCGGCGGGGTCAGCGCGCTGCATCTTCTGCGCGACCGCACAAGCGCCACGGCGCGCACCGCGTTTTCGATGGCGATGTGGATGGCGGTGATCGTGACGCCGCTTCAGATCGTGGCGGGCGACATGCACGGCCTCAACACGCTGGAGCATCAACCGGTCAAGGTCATGGCGATGGAGGGGCATTTTGACAGCCACCCCGACGGCGCGCCGCTTTACCTGTTCGGGATTCCCGATCAGGACAATCAGCGGCTCGATTATGCGGTCGGTATTCCCAAACTCTCGTCGCTGATCCTCAAGCACGACCTGAACGCGCCGCTGGCTGGCCTCGATACCGTGGCGCGCGAAGATCAACCGCCGGTGGGGATCGTATTCTGGTCGTTCCGCATCATGGTCGCGATTGGCTTTGCGATGCTGGGCATTGGCATCTGGGCGGGTCTGCGCCGCGTGCAGGGGCGGCTTTACGACAGTGCGATGCTGCACCGCGCCGCCGTGGCGATGGGGCCTGCGGGGTTTGTCGCCGTGCTGGCGGGGTGGGTGACGACAGAGGTCGGCCGCCAGCCCTATACCGTCTACGGCCTCTTGCGCACCTCTGACAGCCTGGCCCCGGTCGAGGCCCCGGCGGTTGCCGCCTCGCTCATTGCCTTCATCGTGGTCTATTTCTTCGTCTTCGGCGCGGGCACCTTTTACGTGCTGCGGCTGATGAACCGCGCGCCCGATACGGGCGGCGAGGATGATGATGGCCCGACCCGCACCGCCGGGATCACGCCCGTCGCGCAACTGCACGCCAAAACCTTTGTTCCCGGCGAGTAAGGAGGACCGACAATGGAATTCGATCTTGCGTTCATCTGGGCTGGCCTCATCGCCTTTGCCGTGCTGACCTATGTGGTGCTGGACGGTTTTGACCTTGGCGTCGGGATCCTCTTTCCCTTTGCCGGGTCGGAACGTGACCGCGACACCGCGATGAATACGGTCGCCCCGGTCTGGGACGGCAATGAGACATGGCTGGTGCTGGGCGGAGGCGGGCTTTTCGCGGTGTTTCCGCTGGCCTATGCGGTGGTGATGCCCGCCCTTTACATGCCGATCACGCTGATGCTGCTGGCGCTGGTGTTTCGCGGCGTGGCGTTTGAATATCGCTGGAAAACAAGGCGCTGGAAACGGGTGTGGGATCACGCGTTTTTCGGCGGCTCGCTGGTGGCGGCATTTTGTCAGGGCATTGCCCTTGGCGCGCTGGTGCAGGGCATAGAGGTCACGGGCCGGGCCTATTCGGGCGGCTGGTGGGACTGGCTGACGCCGTTCTCGGTGTTGACCGGGCTGGCGGTGGTGGCGGGCTATGCGCTTTTGGGCGCAACCTGGCTGGTGCTCAAGACCGAAGGGCCGCTGCAACTGGAGATGCGCCGCCGCGCCTGGTGGCTGGGGTTTGCCACGCTTGGCTTCATGGGGCTGGTCAGCCTTGCCACCCCGTTTCTTGACCCGGTCTATTTTAGCCGCTGGTTCAACCTGCCCGGCAGCGCCTTCAGCATCGTCATGCCGGTGCTGGTGCTGGGGGCTGCCTGGGCGCTCTTCACCGGGTTGAACGACAGCCGCGATCTGCGCCCGTTCCTCGCTGCGCTGTCGCTCTTCGTGCTTGGCTTTATCGGGATCGGCATCAGTTTCTACCCGATGATGGTGCCACCCTCGCTGACCATCTGGCAGGCGGCGGCCCCGGATGAAAGCCTTGCCTTCGCATTGGTCGGCACGCTGTTTCTTGTACCGCTGATCCTTGCCTATACCGGCTACGCCTATTGGGTGTTTCGCGGCAAGGTGCGCCCAGGGGAAGGGTATCACTGATGCCCCCTGCCCTGCGGCGCTTCGGCTGGTTCGTTCTGCTCTGGCTGCTTGGCATCGGCGCATTGGGTGCCGTTGCTACCCTCATACGACTGTTTATCTGACCCTCATGACTGGAGATCATCATGAAAAAGACCCTTCTCGCCGCCGCAACCGTGGCGGGCCTTGCCACCGGGGCACAGGCCTCTGACAAGGCGCTTGTGACCGTCGTCACCTCGCCCGAGCCGCAGACCCAGCTTATGGCCATGGTGCTGACCATGCAGGCCGTTCAGCAGGGGACCACGACGCGCATCCTGCTCTGCGGACCGGGCGGTGACATCGCCCTCAAGGACGCCCCCGCAAGCGCCACCGCGCCGCAACCGCCCCGCGACATGAGCCCGCAGGGCCTGATGCAAAAGATCATGGAGGCCGGTGCCACGGTCGAGGTCTGCGCGATCTACCTGCCCGGTCGCGGTGTCGGCCCCGAGGCCCTGCTTGATGGCGTCGGCGTTGCCAAGCCGCCGGAAATGGCGGGCGCGATGCTGAAGGACGACACCGTGCTTTGGTCATTCTGACACGAGCGGGGAAGGCACGCGTGACAACAGGGCACCGGGCCGGATGGGCGCGGATGGCGGCCCCCGATTTTTCGGCGGCGGCAGGCAAGGATGAGATGGAGAAGCGCCGCCCGGTCTCGATACGGCCATATCCTTGAAACTATTTGTTTCCTGCTCGGCTGGTGTTCGATACCTGACACAAAGTGCCCGATGTGACACCGGGAAACGCTCTGGGCCTTGAGCGATCACCACGCCTGCCGCGCCGCACTGCACGGCAGGCCGCATCATCATCGGGCAACATCTGTCAGGTGCCGGACACAGGCAAGCCGCCATGCAGGTTGCCTTTTGCCGCTGCCTCCCCTATGCGGCGATGCAGCGAACATGGACCCGGGCGCGATCCCGGGTGGCTCTTCCGGCCGCCGATCCGCCGGACAACCACAGACAACGGTGCACATGCACGCCGATCTCGCGCAGGGCGCGCCGGACCGGTATCGGACAGGATTTTCATGATTTCAATCGACGCTTACCGCGCCCAGTGGCTCGGCAATATCCGCAGCGACCTTCTCGCCGGGCTTGTCGTGGCCCTGGCCCTCATCCCCGAAGCCATCGCCTTTTCGATCATAGCCGGCGTGGACCCCAAGGTGGGCCTTTACGCGAGCTTCTCCATCGCCGTGATCACCGCAATCACTGGCGGGCGGCCCGGCATGATCTCGGCCGCGACCGCCGCGACCGCCGTCCTGATGGTCACTTTGGTGCGCGATCACGGGCTCGAATACCTGCTGGCCGCGACGGTGCTGGCGGGGCTCTTGCAGATTGGCGCGGGCCTGCTGCGGCTCGGCTTTGTAATGCGCTACGTGTCCAAATCCGTCATGACGGGCTTCGTCAACGCGCTGGCCATCCTGATCTTCATGGCGCAGCTGCCGGAACTCGACCCGCGCGACGTGACCTGGATCACCTACGCGCTCGTCGCTGCGGGGCTGGCGATCATCTATCTGTTCCCACTTGTAACCAAGTCGGTGCCCTCTCCGCTCGTCACCATCGTCGTGCTCACCACGCTGACTTTTGCACTCGGGCTGGACGTGCGAACCGTGGGGGACATGGGGGCCCTGCCTGATACTCTGCCCGTATTCCTGATCCCGGACATTCCGTTGAACCTTGAGACACTTCAGATCATTCTGCCCTACTCGGTCGCCGTGGCCGTGGTCGGGTTGCTCGAAAGCCTCATGACACAGAATATCGTCGACGATCTGACCGACACGAAATCAAACCGCAACCAGGAATGCGTGGGTCAGGGGCTGGCGAACACCGCCACCGGTTTCATCGGCGGCATGGCGGGCTGCGCCATGATCGGCCAGTCGATCATCAACGTGAAGTCCGGCGGACGTGGGCGGCTTTCGTCCTTTGCGGCCGGTGTTTACCTGCTGTTCATGGTCGTGGTGCTGGGCGATCTGGTCAGCATCATCCCGATGGCGGCGCTCGTCGCGATCATGATCATGGTGTCGATCGGCACCTTCTCGTGGTCGTCGATCAAGGCGCTGACGGTGCATCCAAGGTCCTCCTCCATAGTTATGATCGCGACGGTGGTGACCGTGGTCTACACCCACAACCTCGCCATCGGCGTGCTGGCGGGCGTGCTGTTGTCGGGCATCTTCTTCGCGGGCAAGATCGCGCAGCTCTTCACTGTCCGCTCGGATATCAGCCCCGATGGTCGGGTGCGCACCTATCATATCGAAGGTCAACTGTTCTATGGCTCGGTCGAGGATTTCATGAACGCTTTCGACTTCAAGGAAGCGCCTGAACGCGTGGTGATCGATGTGAGCCGCGCGCATATCTGGGATATCAGTTCTGTGCAGGCGCTCGACATGGCGATCCTCAAGTTCCGCCGCGACGGGGCCGAGGTCGAGGTCGTGGGCATGAACGAAGCGACCGAGACGCTGGTGGACAAGCTTGCCATCCATGACAAGCCCGGCGCCATGGACAAGCTGATGAGCCATTGAGGGAGGAAAGACCCATGACAGACAAGATCATCGCCCTTGTGGACGGATCCATCTATTCGGAAAGCGTCTGCCAGCACGCCGCCTGGATCGCGCAAAGGACGCAAGCGCCGGTCGAGCTGATCCACGTGCTGGGCCGACGCGAAGCGCCACAGAAGACCGACCTCTCCGGCGCGATCCGGCTGGGTGCGCGCACCAGGCTCATGGAGGAACTGGCCGAACTCGACGCGCAACGGGCGAAGCTCATCAGCCACCGGGGTCGCGCGATCCTCGAGGACGCGCGCGCCATCGTCGATCAGGACGGCGTGACCGAGATCACCACCCGCCTGCGCCATGGCGACATCGTCGAAGCCATCGGCGAGATCGAGGACAAAGCCCGCGTCATCGTGATCGGCAAGCGTGGCGAGGCGGCGGATTTCGCCAAGGGGCACCTTGGGTCCAACCTCGAACGGATCGTCCGCGCGGCGCATCGTCCGGTCTTCGTGGCGGCGCGCGCGTTCAAACCCATCGAAAGCGTGCTGGTGGCCTATGACGGCGGCGCGTCCGCTATGAAGGCGGTCGACCACATCTCGCGCAGCCCACTTTTTGCCGGGCTGACCATCACGATCGTGACCGTGGGCAGCGAGACGCCTGAGATCAAGACGGGGCTTGCGGACGCCAAAGCGCTGTTGAAGGCCGCGGGCATCGACGCCGAAACCCGGATCGTGCCAGGCCAGCCGGAAACCGAACTGGGCAAGCTGGTTGACGAGGAAGGCTTCGGCATGGTCGTCATGGGGGCCTACGGGCACAGCCGCATCCGCAGCCTCGTGATCGGGTCGAGCACGACCGAGATGGTCCGGTCCTGCAAAGTGCCGGTCGTTCTGATGCGGTAGTCGCGGTGGCAGATCCCTCACCCGGTGCGCAAATGGAACCTCGTAGACGCGCGAAGGGGCTGGATTTCAAACTGACCCACTCCCCGAAAAGACGTCACGAAACGTCCTGTCTCTGATCAAACTGGCGTCGGTCAGGCTGTGGATCGAGTTTTATGACTCGCCGGCATGGCAGATTTTATCAAACCCCTGGAAAATATGGGAAGTGAGGTGCTGCACCTGCGCATACCGCTCCTCAGACCGACCTCTGCGCAGCAGCTCGTCCATGACCGGAAGACAGGGTGTCGAACGCCGGATTTATCCTTGTCGTTCAAAATCTTGACCCATTCACAAACCCCAGTTTGTGAAATGGTGCGGGTGGAGGGACTTGAACCCCCACGCCTTGCGGCGCCAGAACCTAAATCTGGTGCGTCTACCAATTCCGCCACACCCGCTCAGACACGCCTCCTCTAGCAAGGCGCGCGCCCGTGTTTAAGCCCAAATCGTGCGCGCACGACCCGATGCGCACAAAAAAGGCACGAGACTGCCGCGCCCCTGCCCTATTGTGGGGAAAAAATAAGGTCGTCACAAAGCGAGAAACGCCATGAAACCGCATACGGTCGGGCGTGCAGATGGCGATTTCGCCGTCCGCCTCCCTGTTGAGGATGTCGGCCTTTGGGCCGAGGGTGTCATCCTGACAGCACAGGGCGAGCGGTGCGCGCGCGATTTGCGGCCCGGTGATCGTGTCATCACCCGCGATGCCGGGATGGTCACGCTGCGCGGGCTTACGCGGCAGCGGCTTTATACGGCGCTGGTGCATATCCGTGCCGGATCGCTGGGCCATAGCCGGCCCGAGCGCGACATGATCGTCCCCGCCGAGCAGAGGTTGCTCGTGCGCGACTGGCGAGCAAAGGCGCTCTTTGGTGCGGATCAGGCGCTGGTTGCCGCCGCGCGGCTGGTCGATGGCGAATTCGTCACCCATGCCGGGATGGCCATGCTCGATCTGTGCAGGCTCGATTTCGGGGCGGCGCATATCCTCTATCTCGACGGGCTGGAGGTGGCGAGCGGCCCCCGGTAAATCGGTTCCCGCGCCTTGGCGCATATCAAGGCAGCGTGCCGCCCTCACCCGGCGCGCAACCGCCCCGCCGCCAGCGCCGAGACGGCGATCATCGCGCTGGCCAAGCCCAGCATCAGCGGCAGCCCCCCCGCCTGATAGCTCAGCCCCGACAGCACCGTGCCCAGAAGCCGCCCGCCCGCATTGGCCATGTAGTAGAACCCCACATCCATCGTCACCCGCTCGGCGCGGCTGAAGGCGAGGATCAGGTAGGAATGCAGCGCCGAATTTATGGCAAAGAGCGCGCCAAAGGCCAGAAGCCCCGCCACCAGCACCCCCGTGAGCCAGACCTGCGGGCCATCCGCGGCAAGCGCGGCCAGCGTGAGCACCACCGGCACAACCAGCAGCGCCAGCGCCCAGCCGCGCGCGGCGCGCACCAAGTCCGCCTCGGGGCGCAGATGCGCGCGCATCACGCGCGGTGCGCCCGCCTGCACGCCCCCGTAAAGGATGATCCACCCGGCCATGAACCCGCCCACGAGGAAAAACGCCGCGCGGTTGCCCTCGGCGCTGCCATCCGACAGCACACCGTGGAAATAGACCGGGATGCCCACCACGAACCACACATCGCGCGCGCCGAAAAGAAACACCCGCGCTGCCGAGAGCCAGTTCACATTGGCGGATTTCGAGAAGACTTCCGAGAATTTCGCCCCCCTGCGCCCCGCAGGCAGGCCCGGCGGCATGGCAATCGCCACCGCCAAAAGGATCACCGCCAGCACGGCGGCCATCGCCCAGACCGCGCCCGCGAAGCCCATCACCGCCAAGAGCGCCGCCCCCATCAGAAAGCCCAGCCCCTTAACCGCGTTCTTGGAGCCGGTGAGCCACGCCACCCAGCGGAAAAGCCCGCCATCCTCGGCAGGGGCAAGCAGCTTGACGGCGGATTTCGCCGACATCTTGGCCAGATCCTTGGCCACGCCCGAGGCCCCCTGCACCGCCATCACATAGCCGACCGACAGCGCCACGCCCCAACCCGGATCGAGCTGCGCCAGCGCGATGAGCGCAACCACCTGCAAAGCCAGCCCCGCGTAAAGCGTCGCGGCAAGGCCGAACCGCGCCGCGATCCAGCCCGCCGAGAGGTTGGTCACCATGCCCGCGATCTCGTAGAGCACGAAGAGATACGCCAGTTGAACAGGCGAGAACCCCATCGTGTGAAAATGCAGCAAAACCAGCATCCTGAGCGCGCCATCGCTCAGCATGAAGGCCCAATAGGCCGCCGTCACTGCGATATAGGCCGAAAACCCCTCGGGCCGTGCCGTCAAACCGACGCCCCCACCATCAACGCCACATCAACCAGCCGGTGGGCATAGCCCATCTCGTTGTCATACCAGACATATACCTTTACCTGCGTGCCCCCCACCACCATCGTGGAGGGCGCATCTATGATGCCCGAGCGGGGATCATTGGTGTAATCGGCACTCACAAGCGGCCGCGTCTCGTAACCCAGGATGCCCGTCAACGGCCCATCGGCTGCGGCCTTGAAGAGGGCGTTGACCTCCGCCACGCTGGTCTCGCGCACCATCTCGAACACGCAATCGGTAAGCGAGGCGTTGAGCAGCGGCACGCGCACGGCATGGCCATTCAGGCGGCCCGCCAATTCGGGGTAAATCAGCGTGATCGCCGTGGCGCTGCCCGTCGTCGTCGGGATCAGCGAGTTGAGCGCCGAACGCGCGCGGCGCAAATCCTTGGCGGGGCGGTCCACGATGGTTTGGGTATTGGTCACGTCATGGATCGTGGTGATCGTGCCGTGGCGGATGCCGATTCCCTCGTGCAGCACCTTGACGACGGGGGCGAGGCAATTGGTGGTGCAGCTTGCCGCCGTGACGATTCGATGCGCCGCCGGGTCGTATTCGTGCTCGTTCACGCCATAGACGATATTGGCGATCGGCCCGTCCTTGACCGGGGCCGAGACCACCACGTGTTGAACCCCCGCCTCGAAATATGGCGCAAGGCCCGCCTCGGTCTTGTGCGCGCCGGTGCAGTCGATCACCACATCGACCCCGCCCATCGGCAGCGCCGACAGGTCGCGCGTGCCGATAAAGGGCAGGCGCAGCCCGTCGATGGTCACGCCTCCCGCATCATGGCCGAAGGCCGCATCCCACCGCCCGTGCACGGTGTCGAATTCCAGCAGATGCGCGTGCATCTCGGCATCCCCCACCGCGTCGTTGATCCAGGCCACGCGCGCGCCCCGCGCCAGCAGCGGCCTGAGGATCAGCTTGCCGATCCGGCCCAGCCCGTTGATGGCATAGGTGGTCATGCCGCGCCCTCCCCGCTCTGGTGCCCGATATCATCCACCGCCGCCTGAAGGCCAAGCCGGTCAAGGCTCTCAAAGGGCAGCGCGGCAAAGATCGAAATGCGGTTGCGCAACGCGCCATAGGCGCGCTGAAACGCCAGCGCCCTTTGCGCCTCGGTGCCGGTCGCGCGGACCGGATCGGGCGTGCCCCAATGGGCGGTGACGGGTTGGCCCTGCCAGGGCGGGCACTCCTCGTTCGCGGCGCGGTCGCAAACGGTAAAGACGAAATCCATCACCGGCGCGCCCTCTGCCCTGAACTCATCCACATGCTTGGCGCGCAGTGGCGCGATGTCATGGCCCTTGGCCGCAAGCAGCGCCAGCGCCGCCGGGTTCAGCGTGGAAAAGGGGCGGGTTCCGGCGGACCACGCGGTGAACCGGTCGCCTGCCATGTCGCGCAGGATCGTCTCGGCAAAGATCGAGCGCGCGGAATTGCCCACGCAGATGAAGAGCACGTTATATTTTCTGTCAGCCATGTCCGCGCCTCCCTTGTGCATGGCGGCGGGCGCGCAGATATCGGGCCGCCCGCGGCAACAGTCGTTGAGCAGGTAATCGAAGGTGCCCCGCACCTGCTCAAGATCAATCGCATAGCGCAGCGACGTGCCGCTGCGCGCCTGCGTGACCAGCCCGGTCCGCATCAGCGCCGCCAGATAGGCCGAGAGCGTCGATGGCCGCAGCCCCAACGCCTGTGCCACCTCGCCCGCCGCCACTGCATCGGGATAGCGCCGCATCAGCAGCCGGAAGATCGCAAGCCGCTGCGGATGGCCAAGCGTGGCGAGGCGGGAGGGAATATCTGATTCCATATTTCGTGAATATACGAATTATAGGGGCGAGCAAGCAAAATCCGCGCCCCCGGCACCGGCGGCCCGGCACCGTGATCGACATTCCGCACAAGGCCGCCGAAGAGATGCGCGGCAGATCGGGTTTGACGCAGGGCGCGCGCTGGGGCATGTGGGCGGGCATGGCCAGAGCCTCCGCCACATTCACCTGCACCGCCTGCGGCGCGACCCATTCGCGCTGGTCGGGACGGTGCGACGCGTGCGGCGCATGGAACACGATCCACGAAGAGGCCCCGCTCTCGTCCGGGCCGCGCAGCCAGAGCCTTGGCCCCGCGCGCGGCGCGGCGCTGACGATCACCGATCTGTCCACCGAGGAGCCCCCGCCGCCGCGCACCCGCTCGGGGATGGCCGAGCTTGACCGCGTGCTGGGCGGCGGCCTTGTGCCGTCGAGCGCGGTTCTGGTGGGCGGTGATCCGGGCATCGGCAAATCCACGCTGCTGTTGCAGGCCGCCGCGCGCTTTGCGGGCGCGGGGCTGTCGGTGCTCTATATCTCGGGCGAAGAGGCCAACGCGCAGGTGCGGATGCGCGCGCAGCGGCTGGGGCTGGAAACCGCGCCGGTGCGCCTTGCCGCCGCCACGAGCCTGCGCGACATCCTGACCACGCTCGACGCCGAACGCCCCGATCTGGTGATTATCGATTCGATCCAGACGATGTGGTCCGACAGCATCGATTCGGCACCGGGCAGCGTGTCACAGGTCCGCGCCGCAGCCCATGAGCTGACCAGCTTTGCCAAGCGCCGCGGCGCGAGCGTGATCCTCGTGGGCCATGTCACCAAGGATGGCCAGATCGCAGGGCCGCGCGTGGTCGAACATATGGTTGATTGCGTGCTCTATTTCGAGGGCGAGCGCGGGCATCAGTTCCGCATCCTGCGCAGCGTCAAGAACCGCTTTGGCCCCGCCGACGAGATCGGCGTGTTCGAGATGACCGGCGCGGGGCTGGCAGAAGTGGCCAACCCCTCGGCGCTGTTTCTCGCGGGGCGCGGCGCGCCTGCCCCCGGCTCGGTGGTGTTCGCGGGCATCGAGGGCACGCGCCCGGTGCTGGTGGAGATTCAGGCGCTGGTCGCGCCCACGCCCCATGCCCAGCCCCGCCGCGCCGTGGTGGGATGGGACGGCGCGCGGCTGGCCATGATCCTTGCCGTGCTGGAGGCGCGCTGCGGCATCCCCTTTGCCGGGCTCGATGTCTATCTCAACGTGGCGGGCGGCCTGCGCATCACCGAGCCTGCCGCCGATCTCGCCGTCGCCGCCGCCCTCCTGAGCGCGCGCGAGGATGCGGCGATCCCGGCCGAGACGGTGATTTTCGGGGAAATCAGCCTATCAGGCGCGCTGCGGCCCGTGGGCCAGACCGAAAACAGGTTGAAAGAAGCGCAAAAACTTGGTTTCACATCGGCAATCGTTCCGTCGGGCGGCAAACCCGGTGGCAAAAGCGGCCTCAGCCTGACCCGGATGGGCGATCTGGTGTCGTTCGTGGGTGAGGTTTTCGGTGCCGGATAGGTGCGCGGAAGGGACAGGACGAGGCATGGACGGGTTTACCATCATCGACGGCGTCGTGGCGCTTTTCATCGTGGTTTCGGCGCTTCTGGCCTATTCGCGCGGCTTCGTGCGCGAGGCGATGGCCATCGCCGGATGGGCTGTGGCAGGGGTCGCGGCCTTTGTCTTTGCCCCGCAGGTGGAGCCGCTGGTCAAGGAAATCCCTGTCGTTGGCGAATTCATCGCCGACAGTTGCGAATTGTCGATGATCGGGGCCTTCGCGGTGGTCTTTGCGGTGGCGCTCATCGCAGCCTCGCTTGTCACGCCGCTCTTTTCCTCGCTGGTGCAGCGCTCGGCGCTCGGGGGGCTTGATCAGGGGGCGGGGTTCCTTTTTGGCGTGGCGCGCGGGGTGTTGCTCGTCGCGATCGCCTATTTCGTCTACGAGACGGTGATATCGGCGCAATCCATCGCCATGATCGACGATAGCCGCTCGGCGCGGATCTTCTCGCAACTCACCGATGCGGTGGCCTCACAAGAGCCCGAACAGGCGCTGGGCTGGATCACCGCGCAATACGAGCAGCTTGTCGGCAAGTGCGACGCGTCCTGAGCCGCTGCGCGGGTGGCGAGCGGTGGCGGTGACGCAAGCCTGGCAAGTGGTCTGGAGGGGTCGGTCGACGTAATGCGCTGAGCCGCGCGGGGGGGCTCTGCCTTGAACGCCCGCCCCCTGCCCGGCACCGGACCCATTCGCATCAGACATGACCCGATCTCCGGTCAACCCTGCGTCACCCACGCGCGGCAATGCAGAACACTTCGTGATAGTTTCGTGACACCGGCCCGCCAAGCGCGTAAGAGAGGCACCAAGCGACATCCACGGATTCGGAGCCTGCCCTTGTCCCTGTCCGGCATCATGCCCCCCGCCCACCCGTTCGACGACGACAAGCTGCGCGAGGAGTGCGGCATATTCGGTGTCATCGGCCTCTCGGACGCCGCGAATTTCGTGGCCCTCGGGCTTCACGCGCTGCAACATCGCGGCCAGGAGGCCGGCGGCATCGTCAGCCACGACCCGGAACTTGGCTTCAACTCGGCGCGCCGCTTCGGCTATGTGCGCGACAATTTCACCCGCCAGAGCCTCATGGAAACGCTGCCCGGCCCGCTCTCCATCGGCCATGTCCGCTATTCCACCTCGGGGGCCAAGGGGCCGACACAGATCCGCGACGTGCAGCCCTTCTTTGGCGAGTTCTCGATGGGCGGGGCCGCGATTGCCCATAACGGCAACATCACCAATGCCGACGCGCTGCGCCGCGAACTGATCGAGCGCGGTTCGATCTTTCAATCCGGCTCTGACAGCGAATGCATCATCCACCTGATGGCGCGCTCGTTGCAGCGCAACATCCCCGAGCGGATGGAGGACGCGCTGCGCCGGGTCGAGGGGGCGTTTTCCGTGGTCGCCATGACGCGATCCAAGCTTATCGGCGTGCGCGATCCGCTGGGCGTGCGCCCGCTGGTTCTGGGGCAGTTGGGCGAGGGCTGGGTGCTGTCGTCGGAGACCTGCGCGCTCGACATCATCGGCGCGCGCCTCGTGCGCGAGATCGCGCCCGGCGAGATGGTGGTGATCTCTGCCAAGAGCGGCGTCGAGAGCCATTTCCCCTTTCGTCGCCGCAAATCGCGGTTCTGCATCTTCGAGCATGTCTATTTCTCGCGCCCCGATTCGCTCATCGGCGGGCGGTCAGTCTACGAGACGCGCCACCAGATCGGGGTGGAACTGGCGCGCGAAGCCCCCGTCGATGCCGATCTGGTCTGCCCGGTGCCCGATAGCGGCACGCCTGCGGCCATCGGCTTCAGCCAAGAATCGGGCATTCCCTTCGCGATGGGGATCGTGCGCAACCAATATATGGGCCGCACCTTCATCGAGCCGACCGAGCAGATCCGCAACATGGGCGTGCGGCTCAAGCTCAACGTCAACCGCGCGCTGATCGAGGGCAAGCGGGTCATTCTGGTGGATGACAGCGTGGTGCGCGGCACCACCTCGCGCAAGATCAAGGAAATGATCCTCGATGCGGGCGCGGCAGAGGTGCATTTCCGCATTGCCTCGCCGCCCACGGCATGGCCCTGCTTTTACGGGGTGGACACGCCGCAGCGCGAGAAACTGCTCGCCGCCACCATGTCCGAGGAAGAGATGCGCGCGCATCTCGCCGTTGACAGCATCCGCTTCATCTCGCTTGACGGGCTTTACCGCGCGGTCGGAGAGGCCGGCGGGCGCGACAAGGCCAGCCCGCAATATTGCGATGCCTGCTTTTCCGGCGATTACCCCGTCGCCCCCTCGGACCAGATCGAAAAGGGCTTCGCGCTCAAGGCCGCCGAATAGGCGAAGCGGTTCCGCCCCCCATCGGCAAGGTTTCGCCGCAGCGCAGAATATCCGCTTTATCCCGCCGCGCTGCGGGCATAATGGCCGAGGTCCGCGCAACATTCACGGGACCGCCATGACAGACCAGACCGAAACCCCCGCCGCCACGCTCGCGGCGGCCACCCGGGAGGGCGCGCTGCCCGCCGGGCGGCTCAGCCTTCTGGGCACGCTCCACGGCCCGCAAAGCGCACGCGCCCTTCTGCGCGATGGCGAGCGGGTGGCCCGCGTCACCACCGGCGACCGTATCGACGGGGCCACCGTGGCGGCCATCGGCGAGGGCGTCGTGATCCTTGCGCGCAACGGGCGGGCAGAGCGACTTACCCTGCCCGGCACGTGACACCGGCGCGCGAGGGATGCCACAAAATAAAAAGGCCACCCCCTTCACCGGGGGTGGCCTCATCCGTTTTCGGCAGATATGCCCGCCTCAGCGGCGCGCGCGCAGCGCGGTCCAGCCGCCCCAGACCACCATCGCCGCGATCACGGCCTTGACCGCATCGCCCAGAAGGAACGGAGCCATCCAGTAGGCCCAGAGATCAGGCGCGCTCTTGCCCAGTGCCAGCGCGGGCCAGGCCAGCCCCGGAATGTAAAGCAGCGCCGAGATGACGATGCCGCACAGCGCCGTAAGCACCGGCCCGCGCGCCAGCCCACGCTCCACCGCGAGACCAGCGAGCCAGGCCATGCCGACGAAACCGTAAAGAAAGCCGGCGGTCGGCCCGACCAGCGCGACACCGTTCAGGCCGCCCGCGAAAACCGGCAACCCCATCGCCCCTTGGGCCAGATAGGCCAGCACCGCCGCCGCGCCGAGGCGCGACCCGAAGGTGAGGCCCACGATCAGGATCGCCAGCGTCGAGAGCGTCAGCGGCACCGGAAAGAACGGCACGCTTACCTGCGCCGCCAGCGCGATGAAGAGCGACCCGCCAAGGATCAGCCCCGCCTTGCGCAGCAGGGTGTCGTGGCCGTTGAGGGCCTGTGTCAGTGTTTGTGCGCGCATTCCGCGTCCTCCTTTTCCCGTAGTCGCCTGACTTTTTCGCCGCGGCGCTTCAAAAGTCAAGCGATTGTCCTTGATCCGGCGGTGCGGGAGTGGGATTTGAGCGCCATGACCGATCCGCACACCCCCCCCCTCGCCCTTGTCACCGGGGCCTCGCGCGGCCTTGGGGCCGCCTTGGCCGAGGCGCTGGCCCCGACGCATCATATCGTTGCCGTGGCGCGCACCACCGGCGCGCTCGAAGAGCTTGACGACCGCATTCGCGCTGCGGGCGGGCAGGCCACGCTCGCGCCGATGGACATCACCGATCGCGGCGCGATGGCACAGCTTTGCCGCTCGATCCATGATCGCTGGGGGCGGCTGGCGCTCTGGGTGCACGCGGCGGTGCACGCGGCCCCGCTCAGCCCCGCCGATCATGTCGATACGCGCGATCTCGAGCGCTCCATCGCCACCAATGTCACCGCCACCGGCACGCTCATCGCCTATGTCGCCCCGCTTCTGGGGCGCGGCGGGCAGGCGGTGTTTTTCGATGATCCGCGCGCGGGCGGGAAATTCTTTGCCACCTACGGGGCCACCAAGGCGGCGCAGATCGCCCTCGCCCGGTCGTGGCAGATCGAGACCGCGCAGACCGGCCCGCACGTCCATATCCTCGCGCCTGCGCCGATGGCCACCGCCACCCGCGCGCGGTTCTTTCCCGGTGAGGATCGCGCGGCGCTTGCCCATCCCCGCGACGAGGCGGCCCGGCTTCTGGCGCAACTCGCGCGCTGACCGGCGGGCGTGCGGGGCGGGCGTGCTGCGGGGTGTGGGCTGGAGGGGGCAGTCGATATGACGTGCACAGTCGCGCATCAACGGGCCGCGGTGCGGCGATCCAACGTCAGTTTGGGTGCGCTTTATCGCGCCAAATCCGTAAAACCTTAGATGCTTGCGCAAGCGGTAGCCAAATCGCCGTGCCGGGGGCAAC
>DISF01000027.1:0-8756 GCA_002421985.1 Roseovarius sp. UBA6217
TGCCGAACATGACGCCGATCTTCATCCGGATCTGGTTGATGAATATCACCGTGCACTTGGTCCGGCTGATCGAGCCGGTGAGCTTGCGCATCGCCTGGCTCATGAGGCGCGCGTGCACGCCCACGCTGCTGTCGCCCATTTCCCCCTCAAGCTCTGATTTCGGGGTGAGCGCGGCCACCGAATCGACGACGATGAGGCTCACGGCACCCGACCGCACCAGCGTATCCACGATCTCGAGCGCCTGCTCGCCGGTATCGGGCTGCGAGATCAACAACTCGTCAAGATCGACGCCAAGCTTGCGCGCATAGATCGGATCGAGCGCGTGTTCGGCATCCACGAAGGCGCAAACGCCGCCCTTCTTCTGCTCTTCGGCCACGCAATGCAGCGTGAGCGTGGTCTTGCCCGAGCTTTCAGGCCCGTAGATTTCGACCACGCGCCCCTTTGGAATACCGCCTATTCCCAGCGCGATATCGAGCCCGATGGAGCCGGTGGATGTGGATTCGATATCCGCGATGGGGTTGTCCCCCCCCAGCTTCATGATCGAGCCCTTGCCGAATTGCCGCTCGATCTGCGCGAGGGCGCTGTCGAGCGCCTTTTGCTTGTCTGCCGTACGCTTGTTATCCATTGAAAGAAGATCTGCCGTTGCCATTGCGTCGCTCCGTTATTTCATACGCTGGGGAGGGCGGCAATGCCCGCCGATGTTCTTGACTTGTTCTATACTCATGGGGCAAATGATGCGCCATGACAAGGGGTAATCTTGGTGATGACAGTATCCCTGCAAGGCGTTAACAATAGGTTGACAGTGATCTGGCACAGGTCGGCAAGGATTGGAACTTTCGGGAATTGCTTATTTTTTCTCAACAAAACCTCGTCCTTCTCTCTGTGCCGAAGACCGGGAGCACCGCGTATGAGGCGGCGCTTGCCCCCCATGCGTCGATGGTGATCAGCGCCCCGCCCGAGCTCAAACACGCGCCGGTCTTTCGCTACAACCGCTTCTTCCGGCCCATGATCGAGCGCTTCATCGGTCCCGAACCGGATGTGGTCGCGGTGATGCGCGAACCGGTTGACTGGCTTGGAAGCTGGTATCGCTACCGCCACCGGGATACGCTCGCGGGACATCCCAACAGCACGGCCGGTGTGAGTTTCGACGCCTTTGTTGCTGCCTATTGCCGGGGCGACCCGCCGCCCTTTGCCCGCGTCGGCAGCCAGGCGAAATTTCTCGAGCCCCAGCGCAACGGCACGCGCGTCACACATCTGTTCCGTTTCGACGATCAGGACGGATTGCGCGGCTTTCTCGGATCGCGGCTCGGGGTCGCCATTGAAACCGGGGTCTTCAATCGCTCGCCAGTGCTGGCGCTCGACCTGTGCGCGCAGACAGAGGCGCGCCTGCGCCGCAAGCACGCCGCCGATTTCGCGCTTTATGACAGTATCGGGCCGGATGGGTATTACGTTCCGTCCGATCCGCCCCCGCGTCCCGTCACCTGAACAGGCGCACTGGCAGCGAAGGGCGCGGTGTCGTCCTTGCATTCGGCGGTCTTCGGTGCCAGCCTGTGCACAGTCTCGACAAGCTCGTCGAGAGAGAACGGTTTTGGAAGAAAAACCGATTGTGGGATTCGCGCCTGCGCGTCGCCATATGTATCCTCGGCATAGCCGGACACGAAGACAACGGGCACGTCCGGGCGCGAGGCCACCGCCTTTTGCACCCAGCCCGGACCATCGAGCCCCGGCATCACGACATCGGTGACGAATACATCGATCTCGAGCGTCGCATCTCCGAGGATCTCAAGCGCGTCCTCGGCCGATCCCGCCTCGATCACGGTATAGCCCTTCAGTTGCAATGCGCGACTGGCAAAGGCACGAACCGGCACCTCATCCTCGACAAGCAGCACCGTGCCATGGCCGCGGCTTGCGCCGCAAGAGGCCGTTACACGCTCGGCCTGCACGGATTCGCGATGCGCATGAGCCGGAAACAAGAGCCGGAATGTCGTGCCTTTTCCCTCGACGCTATCGACGAAGATGAAGCCGCCGCTTTGCTTGACGATGCCGTAGACGGTCGAGAGGCCAAGACCGGTGCCCTGGCCGACGCGCTTGGTGGTGAAGAACGGCTCGAACACCTTGTCGATCTTGTCCGGCGCGATTCCGGTGCCTTGGTCGATCACCTCGACCGCGACGTAGCGACCGGGAGCCACCACCGCGCGATCGCGGCGCAGAGGCTCGTCAACGGATATATTCTGCGTCACGATGCGGATAGTGCCCCCCTCGGGCATGGCATCGCGGGAATTGACCACGAGGTTCATGATGACCTGCTCGAGTTGCCGCTTGTCGGCGCGGATCGCGTCAAGGCCCGGCTCGTGGATCAATTCCAGGGTGGTTCGTTCGCCGACAAGGCGGTTGAGCAAGTGCGTGAGGTCGGACAGGATGTCTCGCAGATCGAGGATGCGAGGGTGCATCGTCTGCTTGCGGGAATAGGCCAGCAACTGGCTGACGAGCGCGGCGGCGCGATTGGCATTCTGGTTGATCTGGATCAGGTCCGCATAATCCTGATCGGCAGGATCGTGGCGGAGCAAAAGCAGGTCGCAATGGCCGGTGATCGCGGTGAGAAGATTGTTGAAGTCATGCGCGATCCCACCCGCAAGCTGGCCGATTGCCTGCATTTTCTGGCTCTGGGCGAATTGCGCCTCGAGCGACTTGAATTCTGTCGCATCGGTGATGATGGCGATCAGCACCGGCTCGTCGCCATCGCGTGCACGGTTGAGCGCAACCTGCACGAATCTCTCGCTTTCCGAGTGCCGCACCCGGAGGAATTCCGGATGCACGGTTCCACGACCGGCGGCGGCATCTGCAATCCAGTCCGTCACCGGGCGGCCCAGACCCTCGAGCATCTCGGCAAGGCGCAGACCGTCGGTTGTCTCGCAGCCCAGAAGCGCACGGGCGGGGCCGTTCGACAGCCTTATCCCACCCCCGGTATCGAGCTTGAGCAGGGGGACGGGCAGATGATCGAAAAACGCCCAGCCGTCCATCGGTGCTGGATGGGCGTCCTCCCCCGGCAGAAAATACGCCTCGCGACGCCCGGCAATCCCCACGCGCTCGACAAAAAGACACTCAACCGGGCCATGCGGCGTGTTGACGCTACAGGTGGTCCCGGATCGCAGCTCAGCCGTGCCACAAGCCTCGTAGAGGGTGCGCACACGGGCACCTATCAGATCGCGTGCCGCAGGGTTCATGTAGAGCACCGTGCCATTGCGCCCGAGCGTGACCATCGGTAGCGGATGTGCCTCGGGGTCACGAAGGGGCGGGTCGGCGGATTTCTCGACCCGCCAGACATAGTGCGCATCCCCCGCCCGATGCACCGCAAGGCGCATGTGCCCGGTGCGGGTCACGACATCCTCGCGTGCCGCGCCAATCGAGGCCGCGCGCGCTTCCATGCGAGACAGCAGCGGACCGGGATTGGCGAGATGCTCGCGCAGGGCCGCCGCCACTGTCTTGTTCTGCGCGGTCGTGAATTGCAGGCGCGCCGCACGATTGGCGAAAACGATCACCCCCTCGGCACCGGAGAGAAACAGCGGTTGCGAATCACGTTCGCTCAGGGCCGCCGCAGACACGAACGCCGCGCGCTGCCGCTCGGCGAGATGCCGGGTTACGCGCAGCCAGACCGCGACACAAAACAGCACGCCCCCGACCAGCCCCAGCAGCCATTGAGTACGACCGCCGCCGACCATCAGCCCGGCTGCGGCAAATCCCACCGCCGCAAGACCGATCACACCCGCACGCGACGCAAGCCGGGGATCGGCGCGCAGCCAGCTGCCCTCAGATGTCGTCAGGAATGCCACCTGCCGCGCCTTCCGCCTTGACCCTCATCCCCGCGATCCTGCGGGCAAAGGTTTAAGGCAAACTTAACGACACCGCGAAAATCACGTCAAGGTTGATTAGAATCGTTCATTTCTCGACATAGCTGCGCGAGAAAAAATCCATCACCCGTTGCGCTGATCGGCCAGCGCCTCGAAAATACCGGTGTCCAGCCCGAATAATCACTTGAAAAACGCTCTACAACATGCTCGTTTTCCTCGATAAACACCGAGCAAGTGCAATAGATGAGCCGACCGCCGGGTGCCACCAGAGCCGCCGCTTGCGCAAGGATATCGGCCTGCACACGGCCCAGATCGGCAAGGACCTCGGGCGTCAGCGCCCATTTTGCCTGCGGTCCGCGCCGCCACGTGCCGCTCCCCGAGCAGGGCACATCGCACAACACCGCGTCAAACGGCCCAAACGCGCACAATTCCTGCGTCTCGCAGAGCCGCACCCGCGCCCCGGCGCGGCCCGCGCGCGCGGGCAGGTCGGACATGCGGCGCACCGAGGCATCATGGGCGAACCACTCGCCCTCGATCCGCGCCGCAAGCGCCAGCGTCTTGCCGCCACCACCGGCGCAATAATCGAGCACGCGCGCCCCCTCGGGGAGATCGAGCGCCTCCATAGCGGCTTGGCTGCTGGCATCCTGAAGCTCGACCGCGCCCGAGAGATAGAGAGGTGAGTTTGCGATTTTCCGTTCACCTTCCGTGACATGCAAGGCCATCGTGATGTCATCCACAGGCTGGCAAAGAATACCCTCCGCCGCCAATGCCGCCTGTGCCGCGTCGCGCGTCATCCGGCGCGCGTTCACCCGGAGCGTGACCGGTGCCCGGTGGCGCAGCCTCTCGGCGGCGCGCCCGGCCCCATCCCCAAGCGCGGCCTGAAACCGTGGCCAGAGCCAGTCCGGCAAATCGCGCGCCTCACCCTCTTCCGGTGCCCGCTCTGCGGCGCGCTCGGCCTCGGAAAGCGGCGGGGGCGCATGACCCTCGCCGGTGAAAAACGCATCAGGATCAATCCCCTGCCCGCGCAGGGCCCCGATGAGCAACGCCCGCCCGTCATCGCCTCCGCCAAGCGCAGCAGAAGAGCGCCGGCGCCGCAGCACATCGAAGACATGATCGCGCACCGCCGCGCGATCCCCCGAGCCGGCATAGCGCGCGCCGCGCGCCCAGTTGGTCAGCGCGCGTTCGGCGGGCATCCCGCCCTGGATCGCATCGATCACGCCGATCGCCGCCGCCACGCGTGCGCCCGGCGTCATGTGCCCACCTGAACTATGGCTTGCAATGCTCTGATATTACGAACTAATCCGATAATTCGGTGCCTCGCGGGTGATCTGCACATCATGGACATGGCTTTCCTTGAGACCGGCCCCGGAAATGCGCACGAATTGGCAATCCCGGCGCATTTCCTCTATCGTGGCGCAGCCGGTATAGCCCATCGCCGCGCGCAGGCCCCCGACAAGCTGATGGAGCACCGTGCTCGCCGGGCCCTTGTAGGGCACCTGCCCCTCGATCCCCTCGGGCACCAGCTTGTCGCTGGCGGCATCCATCTGGAAATAGCGATCCGCCGAGCCGCGCGCCATTGCGCCAATGCTGCCCATGCCGCGATAGGCCTTGAACGAGCGGCCCTGGTAGAGGATCACCTCGCCGGGGCTCTCATCGGTGCCCGCAAGCATGGAACCCACCATCGCGCAGGACGCGCCCGCCGCAATCGCCTTGGCGAAATCGCCCGAGAACTTTATGCCGCCATCGGCGATCACCGGCACGTCGCCCGCCGCCGCCGCGCTGTCCATGATCGCGGTGAGTTGTGGCACGCCCACACCGGCGACGATCCGCGTGGTGCAGATGCTGCCCGGCCCGATGCCCACCTTGACGGCGTCGGCGCCTGCGTCGATGAGCGCGCGGGTGGCCTCCCCGGTGGCCACGTTTCCGGCCACGATCTGCACCTCGTTGGAGATCGCCTTGGCGCGCTCGACCGCGCGCGCCACGCCCTCGGAATGGCCATGCGCGGTGTCGATCACCACCATGTCCACGCCCGCCTCAACGAGCGCCTGCGTGCGCTCGAACCCGGCATCGCCCACGGTCGAGGCCGCAGCCACCCGCAACCGGCCAAGCCGGTCCTTGCAGGCCGTGGGGTTGAGCACCGCCTGCTCTGAATCGCGCAGCGTCAAGAGCCCGGTAAGCTTGCCCTTCCCGTCGGTGACCAGAAGTTTCTCGATCCGCCGCGCCTTCATCAGCGAGCGCGCCTCGTCGCGGTCGGCAGGCTCGCGCAGGATGGCGAGGTTCTCGGAAGTCATCATCACGCGCACCGGCGTGTTCTCGTCCTCGGCAAAGCGCATGTCGCGATTGGTGACGATGCCCACCACATGACCCGCCTCATCCACCACCGGAAAGCCGGTGACATTGTAACGCTCCTGAAGCGCCTTGGCATCGGCCAGCGTCTGTTCGGGGCGCAGCGTGATCGGGTTGTAGACGATACCGCTCTCGAAGCGCTTGACGCGGCGCACTTCGCGGGCCTGTTCCTCGACCGAGAGATTGCGGTGGATCACGCCCATCCCGCCCATCTGCGCCATGGAAATGGCCATGCGCGCCTCGGTCACCGTGTCCATCGCCGAACTCAGGAGCGGAATGTTCAGGGCGATGTCGCGGGTGACCCAGGTGCGCGTATCGGCCGTGCCGGGCAGCACCGAGGATGCCGCGGGCACCAGCAGAACATCGTCAAAGGTGAGTGCCTCGCGAATTTCCATTCCGCATCTCCGTGAATGTGTCGTTTGGCGCGTCCCTATCGCATGGATCACGGGGCGTTGAAAGGGCGTTCTGGGCGCGGCCTGCACAGCCACAGCCCGGCACCGGGTCATAGCCACAGCCACCCCAGGGGTTGCACCGCGCGATGCGCCGCAGCGCCAGCCACCCGCCGCGCAGCGCGCCATGACGCTCCAGCGCGTCGAGCGCGTATTGGCTGCATGTCGGCTGATACCGGCAGTGCCAGCCAAGCCAGGGCGACAGGAAAAGCCGGTAGCCACGGATCGGCAGCGCGAGCAGGCGGGCGAGCGGGCTCATCCCCGGCCCCGCAGGCGATAAAGCGCATCGGCGAGGTCGCGGCGCAGATCGTCGAAGGGGCGCAGGCCGGTCTCGCCCGCGCGCCCGATCAGCACGTAATCCCAGCCGGGCTGCGCCTTTTCCGGCAGGATTTCGCGCGCCGCGGCGCGCAGACGCCGCTTGGCGCGGTTTCGCGCCACCGCGTTGCCCACCTTCTTGGAGCAGGTGAACCCAACCCGCACACGCGGATCGCCGTCGCGCCGGTCGCGCCCCTGCACCAACATCGTGGCGGTGCCCTGCCTGCGCGCGCGCGCGGCGGCGAGGAAATCCGCGCGCTTGCGCAGCACCTCGGGTTTCGGCCTCGCGCACGACAACACCGCCGGGCACTCTTCCCCTGCCATGCGGTCAGAGGGGTCCGGCGGTGCATCGGTCATGTCGCGGTGCTTGCGCTCAGGCGCTCAGCGACTTGCGGCCACGGGCGCGGCGGGCGTTGAGAATCTTGCGCCCGGCCTTGGTCGCCATGCGCGCACGGAAGCCGTGGCGATTCTTGCGCACGCGGTTCGACGGTTGAAAGGTGCGTTTCATCGCTCCATCTCCGGTTCTGAGGGGGGCCGGTCGTCTGGAATCGCGCCGGGCCCGAATATGTCAGGAACCCGCCGTATAAAGAGGGGCGTGACCCAAGTCAAACCCCCGTCAGAGAATTTCACCCCGCCCCGGCATATTACAGAAACCGCGCCGGGTATCACCGCCGATCACCCCCTCGTGAGGGCACTGGCGGGCGGGCCCCGGACCGTGCATCTGAGTCAGGACAGCAAACAGCCCCGGTGATCTCATGGACCAAAGCCCCCCCTCCACGCGCACCCGCCGCAGGCCCGCCCTGCTGCGTCACGCGCCGCTTGCAATCATCGTGATCGCGGCGGTGGTGGGCACCGTGACCTTGCGCGACCACATCACCTTTGACACGTTGCGCGCGCATCGCGAGACGCTTCTGGCGTTTCGCGACAGCCATTTCGCGGCGCTGGCGGCGGCGTTCATCGCCACCTATGTGGTGATCGTCGCCTTCTCGCTGCCCGGCGCGGCGGTGGCCTCGGTCACCGGCGGGTTCCTGTTCGGGCTGGCCCTGGGGACCACATTCAACGTCACGGCCGCCTCGCTGGGGGCGATCGCGATCTTTCTTGCCGCCCGCTGGGGCTTGGGCGCGGCGCTCGCGGCGCGGATCGAGACATCGGAGGGCCGCATGAAACGGCTCAAGCAGCGGCTGCATGATAACGAGATCAGCGTGCTGTTCCTGATGCGGCTGGTGCCTGCGGTGCCGTTTTTCGTGGCCAACCTGTTGCCCGCGCTGGTGGGCGTGCGGTTGCGCAACTTCGTTCTGACCACGGTGCTGGGCATCATCCCCGGTGCCATCGTCTTTACCTGGATCGGCGTCGGCCTGGGCGAGGTGTTCGACCGGGGCGACAATCCCGATCTTTCCCTCTTGTGGGAGCCGCAGATCATCGGCCCCATCCTGGGGCTTGCGGCGCTCGCGGCGCTGCCAATGCTTGTCAAGGCCATTCGTGGGACAAAGGATATTTGAGAATGACGAAACTGACACCGGATCTGCTGGTCATCGGGGCCGGCTCGGGCGGGCTGTCTGTCGCGGCGGGGGCCGTCCAGATGGGGGCGAGCGTCGTCCTGCTCGAAGGGCACAAGATGGGCGGCGACTGCCTCAACACCNNCAAGATGGGCGGCGACTGCCTCAATTTCGGCTGCGTGCCGTCAAAGGCGCTCATTGCCAGCGGCAAGGCGGCCCACGCGCAGGCCCATGCCTCGGCCTATGGCGTGGCAGATATGGCCCCGCAGGTGGATTACGCCGCCGCCAAGGACCATGTCGCG
>DISF01000027.1:8792-41023 GCA_002421985.1 Roseovarius sp. UBA6217
GGCCCGGCGGGTGGTGATCGCCACCGGCTCTTCGCCGCTGGTGCCACCGATTCCGGGCCTTGACCGTGTGCCCTTTGACACCAACGAGACGATATTCGGGCTGCGCGAGCGCCCCCGCCACCTGCTTGTTATCGGCGGCGGCCCCATCGGCATGGAAATGGCGCAGGCGCATCGCCGCCTTGGCTGCGAGGTGACGGTGATCGAGGGGGCAAAGATCCTCGGCCAGGATGACCCCGAGATGGTGGCCGTCCTGCGCGCGCAATTCGAGGCCGAGGGCATCGTGATCGAGGAGGGCGCAATGGCCTCGGAAATCCGCGGCACGGCGGGTGAGATCGAAATCGAAGCCAAGGACGGGCGCGTCTTTCGCGGCACGCATCTGCTCATGGCCGCGGGCCGGCGCGCCAATACCGACCGGCTCAACCTCGACGCCGCAGGCATCGAGACCACGAGGCGCGGCATCAAGGTGGATGGCGCCATGCGCACCACCAACAAACGCGTCTATGCCATCGGCGACGTGGCGGGGGGGCTGCAATTCACCCATGTCGCGGGCTATCAGGCGGGGCTGATCATCCGGCAGGCGCTTCTTGGCCTGCCCGCGAAAAACCGCACCGATCATATCCCCTGGGCCACCTATACCGATCCCGAACTGGCGCAGGTGGGCCTGACCGAGGCACAGGCGCGCGAGGAACATGGCGGCAATCTCGAGGTGGTGCGCTTTCCCTACGCCCACAATGACCGCGCCATCGCCGAGCGCAAGACCGCCGGTCTCATCAAGGTGATGGTGGTGCGCGGGCGGCCCATCGGCGTGTCGATCGCCGGCGCGCAGGCGGGCGAGCTCATCAATCTCTGGGCCTTCGTCCTCGCCAACAGGCTCAAGATGAAACATGTGGCGAACATGGTCGCCCCCTACCCCACGCTTGGGGAAATCAACAAACGCGCCGCCGGAGCCTATTTCTCGCCGCGTCTCTTTGATAGCGCTATGGTGAAACGGGTGGTGGGTCTGGTGCAGCGCTGGCTGCCCTGACCCCGCTCATGGGAGGGCGCGCGTGCTCAGATCGCTTTCAGGCCGGTTTCTGATCCTCACCGCCATCTTCGTGATGCTGGCCGAGGTGCTGATTTTCGTGCCCTCCGTGGCCCGCTTTCGCGAGCAATTCCTGCTCGACCGGCTGCAACGCGCGCAGATCGCCACGCTGGGGCTGCTGTCAGGGGGCGAGGTCTCGGCCGATCTGCAAGAGGAGTTGTTGCGCAACGCCGAGGTGTTCAACGTGGTCCTGCGCCGCGACGAGGCGCGCCAGCTTGTGCTGTCCTCGCCGGTGCCTGCACCCGTATCGCGCAGTTTCGATCTGCGCGACCCGTCCGCGATCACGCTTATCGCCGATGCCTTTCGCCGCCTCGCCAAACCCGAGCCCGAGGTGATCCGCGTGATCGGCGAGCCGGTGCGCATGGGCGGGCTGCTCATCGAGATCACGCTCGACACCCGCGGCCTGCGTGCCGCGATGATCGACTATGGCCTGCGCATCCTGTGGCTGTCGCTGGTCATTTCGCTCATCACGGCGGGGCTGTTGCTGGTGGTGGTGCAATGTTTCGTGGTGCGCCCGATCCGCCGGGTGGTGCGCGCGATGCAGGCCTATGCCGCCGACCCCGAGGATGGCCGCCACGTCATCATCCCCTCCTCGGATATCACCGAATTGCGCGAGGCCGAGGAAAGCCTGCACTCGCTGCAACGCCAGCTCACCTCCGCGCTCAAGCAAAAAGAGCACCTTGCCCAGCTTGGCGGCGCGGTGGCCAAGATCAGCCACGACCTGCGCAACATCCTCACCTCGGCGCAGCTTTTCACCGACCGGCTGGAGGCGAGCGAGGATCCGCTTGTGCAGCGCATGGCCCCCAAGCTGGTGAATTCGCTCACCCGCGCGGTGCATCTGTGCGAAGCCACCCTCGCCTATGGCAAGGCCGAGGAGCCGGGGCCGACGCTCGCGCATCACAGGCTCGCCGATCTGGTGGAGGACACGATCGAGGGCGAGCGCCTTGCCGCCGCAGGGCACCCTGTTCGCTTCGAGAACCGCGTGGCCGATGATATCATGCTGCGCGCCGATGCCGAGCAATTGCACCGCGTGCTCACCAACCTGTTGCGAAACGCGCGCCAGGCCCTTGTCAAGACCGGCGCGCCGGGCAGTATCACCATTTCCGCCGAGGCGACCGCGCAGGACTGGATCATCCGCGTCACCGATACCGGCCCCGGCCTGCCCGCCAAGGCGCGCGAGCACCTGTTCAAGCCGTTCCACGGCGGCGCAAGCAGCGGCGGCACCGGGCTTGGCCTGTCGATTGCCGAGGAACTGGTGCGCGGCCATGGCGGCTCTCTCACGCTGGAGCGCAGCGACGAGACAGGCACCTGCTTTCGCATCACCCTGCCCAAGGGAAATTTCATCTTCCGGGAATAATCTTGCCCACCCCCTCTTGCATCGGTGGGCGGCAAAGTCTAAACGCTGCCCTCAACGGACCGATAGCTCAGCTGGATAGAGTACTTGACTACGAATCAAGGGGTCGGGGGTTCGAATCCTCCTCGGTCCGCCAAAAAACACAAGAAAAACAAGATGTTACCAGAGGGTCGCGCAAGCGGCCCTTCCTGTTTTTGCTCAGGGGTAACGTTTGGGGTAACGGATACGAGCGCGGCGGGCATTGCCAAAATGCCACACGGGAATCGGTGCCAATGCCCCCTTGTCGAGCCCATGCACCTTTCCCGCCTCAACCTGCCTTGCCTTCGCCACCACGCGCGCGCGAGAGGCGAAAACTGTGTTAGCGAATGAGCCGGATTTCCCGATCGGCCCCGAGGGGGCAAGACTCCAGAGTTTTCCGCGTCCCCCCCCCTTCGCGGGTCACGCCGCGCGAATAAGTCGCCGGAAACGCTCGGGGTCAAACTTCGATAGCACGGCGTCTGCGTCCATCCCTGCCAGCGCGCAAACCATGCGAAAGTCCCGCGAGCCAAGCCAAGCCAAGTCAGTGCCCCGTGCCGCGTCATGCAGCCCGTTTGCCAGCACCGCAACCCATAGGCGGTTCATGCCCCCGCTGCCTCTGCAAGCGCCGCCCGCAAGCCCCTAGCGGCCTGCCAGTCCACGGCCCATGACGGCGGCTCGGGTGTGATCTTGTGAGCGCGGCGGGCAGGGCAATCGCTCATAGCCATTGCCCCCGCTTTTACCTTCCAGCCGCACCGCGCGCTCAGATCGCGCTCGCCGGTTCCCCGTGCCATACAACCTCGTTGAAGTCAGCCAAGGAAATCTCCGCGCTTCGCATCGCATCATCGCGGGCCACCGTCAAACCCGAGACGACGAATTCGTGAACCGCCCGCAGTTCCTCGATCTGCCCGGCCTGTTCTGGAAACTCTGCGCCGAAAGCCCTTTCCCGCAAACGATCCGCCTCATCGGCCTCCATGCCATGAAATGCCTCGGGCAGTTCAAGAAGAGCAGTTGCCAGCAGGGCTGGCGGCTCGATCAAAAGCGCCTTGCGCCTCCCCACGGTCATGTCGAAAAACATCCGCCGCAAGTCAGATCGCAGCATCGCCGCCGCCGCGTCGGTTGGCTCAATCTTTCGGACGCCTTGCGCCCGCAGTGTCTCGATCTGCCGCTCGATCCCGCGTCGACCATCGTGATCCGCCCGCCTATAGGCCGGAGCAAATTCGCGCGACAGAAAATCAACTAAGTGTTCGCGCAAGCCTTTGTCGGTCAGCCGCCGGGCTGTCCGCTGCGCCCCGGCTTCATCGCGCAGCTTGTTGCCAGCCGTGGCCAGCGCCAGAAGGTGGCCATGTGTGCGCGCGATAATCGCTTGCGTGCTATCCTGCCATGTCCACCTGGTCGCAACCATAGTGCCAAGCGGGTCGGCCATGCTGACCGCCTGGGTTTGTTCCGTAAAGGTATCCATTTGCATTCCTTTCTGAGATTGCTCATCTGTGTCCGTAAGTTCCGACCAAAATTCTTGGTTTTCGGTGCTGAGCTGCCAAGGTCGCCACAACCCCAGCAACCGCGTTCGCAAGGTCATCATGCCCGCCGGGCGGATGGTCGATCATGTCCCGCCCGCTGCGCCCCGTGCGGCGTTCCAGGGCTTGAAGCTGTCGGGCAAGTTTCTGGTCTGGCGGCAATTCAACCCGGCCAGAATTCATCGCGGCCAAGAGTTCCATGTAGAGTCTGCTCCGGTCGAGTTCGCTCACCCCGTAGGTGATCCCGTGTTTCTGGAATTCATCACGCGGCCACCGGCCCGCGTATCGGTCGCCAACCACGCGCCGGACGCCATAAGCGCGCATGAAGGCCGCGTGTTCCTTGACGATCTCGGCGGGCGATCCGCGCAGCCCGCGCACGGCGTCAATCACCGCCGCGTCACCCTCACGATGCCCGATTGCGAGGGTGAATTCATCCTGCCCACCGCCAGCCGGGTCGGTGAACGCGACGTAATGCACGGCCCGCGCAGGCGGTAATTCCTTGGGCTTGGGCCGGGTCGCCCGTTCGATCAGGTCAGGGTCGATCAAGCCAGCAATATCGCTGCGAAACTGCGCCAGATATTCCGCACATGCCCGCGCGGCGTCATCCTTCATCGCATCGTCAACAACACGCTGGGGCAAGGTCGGGTTCATCGTCATTGAAGGGGCTTGCGCCACCAGCACGGGGCTTTCATGCCCAAAATGCCGCCGGTATTGATTCCATAACACGCCCCGCCGGGCATAGGGTGATGACAAGGCCACCAGCTTGCCCCCGAGTGTCGCCAAGGCCGGGCGCAGCGCCGCGACGATCTCGACGTCGGGGTTCGCCCCCTCGACATGCCAGAAAGCGATTTCGTCGAGTATCGCCGCGCTAAGGGTATAGCCACGCACCGCCCGGTGCGAAGCGGTGTGAACCTCAATCGCGGCCCGGTTGTTGAATTCGATCAGTTCGCCATTCTCGCGCATCACCATCCGGCGCAGCATCGGGTTCGCGTTCACCAACCCCGAGATGTAGCGCATGACCGTGCGGGCCTGCTTTCGATCCGCTGCGATGATCATCGCAGTCGCAACCTCGCCCGGTGCCAGCTTGTCCCGGTGATCGGTGAAACAAGCCTCAAAGATCGCCAGCAGGCCCGCCGCATGGCTCTTGCCGCCCCTGCGCCCCACCGCCAGCCAAAGCTCGTTTGCGGCCTCCTGCGGCGTCTCTGCGCGCCCGGTGATCGTCTTGAATGTCTCGGCCCCGGTAGCGGCCAAGGGCAGGCCATAGAAGCCCCCCAGCAGCGCGCGCCACGCGGCGAAACTGTCACCGCCAAAGACGCCCCCGAACAGCTGCGGGTCGGTCATAGTGTCGAGTATGGTCACACTCATCGCGGCCACCTGATTTCCGCGACGACATCCTGCGCCACGCCCAAAGCCTGCCCCGACGATAGCGCCACGCGCGCCACCTCGATACCATCGCGCCACACATGTAGCGCCGGGCCGGATCGGATAGTGATTAGCATCTTTCCGGGCCTATCCATTGGCCTGCCCCTTTCCCGCGATGTAGGTTTGCAGATCGGGCGTCACGTCGCGGGCGCGACGTTCAAGCCCCAGATCGGACAAGAGGCGGCGCATGGCGTTGGAAACCGTCGAGTATTGAAGCGCGTCGAATTCCTGCCCTTGTGCCAGTTCGGTTTCGCATTGTTCGCACCAAATACCCAGCGTTGCAGCGCGTGCGACAAGGTGGCGTTGCGCCTCCGTCAAATCGCCCCCCAGATCGTTTTCAATCTCTGCCGTGATCTCGCGGAACCGGCGCGCCATGTTGCTGCGCCCGTCAACCCCGGCCAGCGTCAACCGTCCGGTGCCTTTGGCAGTCCGGCATTGTATCGGCGGAAGGCCTGGTGCACGTCTATTTCTTGGCATTAATCGGCCTTTTGTTACCCTGACGTTACCCAAGATAGCACATTGCCGAGTATCAATAAACAATAAACGTTGTTATACAATGTGTTAGAAAGTTAGACGTTGTGACTATATATCAAATGGTCGACGCGAAAATTGGCGGCGCTCACGGTCGATCTGTGCAGAAAACAGGACTTAGAGGGTGTTATGTTCGCCTGACTATATCGCCCTCTTTTTACCGTCCATCTCTGAGAGAGGGTGACGGGGGTGACACTTCTCTGCATATCCACCGTATACGCGCGCGGGCATGTGCGCGTGTGCGCGTATACGGTGGATAGTGGGCAAAGCGTCACCCCCGTCACCCTAGGCAAGTTTCAGGCCTTCGAAGCCCCGCCCATACTTTCGGCGAGCGTCGTGAAAACCGCGTGATTTCAATTCCTTGCGAAGAGTGTGCAGCGTCCATGCATGCAAGCCCTGCCGTTCGCACCAAAACTTGAAACGCTCGTGCAAGTCGGTTGTCGTGGTGAAGGCGTCCGGGTCTGCGGCGGTCTCGTCGATCAGGAATTGGCCTAGCGTGTCCTCGTCATCCATGTATTCGGTCGAAGCCGCCGCCACCTTGGCGGGCACGTTCAGCCCGCGCGCCTGCCACATGAGCGCGCCGTCTATGGCCCACCGCAGGATTTCCGGCCCTTCGACCCTCAGCTTGTCGGAAAGGGTTTTGTCGCGCCGCTCGGGCGGTATCGTAACGGTGAACGGCACCAGCACGACGCGCGCCCGGATTGCCTCGTCAACGCCCCTGAATGAGGGCTGATTGTTGCCCGCGATCATGAGGGTGAGTTGTGGGTCGAAGTCGAAAAAGTCGCCACGCATGAAGCGGGCGGTCATGCGATCCCCGCCGGTTAAATCCTTAATCACGGATTCGTCCCAAGTTTTTCCAACTGGCAATTCGCTGCCCGCCACCAGACGCGCGCCCTGTAACCCGGCCAAGCCTGTCGAGTGCTTTTCAACCGCGCTGTTCAGGAAGGTTTCAGCCGCGGCGCGCCGGGCATAGTCGGCCCATAGCCATGTCAACGTGTTCAGAAACACGGATTTGCCATTTCTGCCCGTGCCATAGAGGAAAAGCAGCTTGTGTTCGGTCGTCAGTCCGGTGAGCGCATAGCCCGCGACGCGCTGCATGAAGGCCACCAGATCGGCGTCACCGTCAAAGACTTCGTGCAGGAATTGCAGCCATCGCTCGGGGCGTGATCCCGGCGGCGCGGGTGCGCAGGCGGTGGATTTCGTGATCATGTCGCCGCGCGCAGCCCGTCGCAGGGTGCCCGTGCGCAGGTCAACCGTGCCGCCGGGCGTGCCGAGTAGCAGCCGGTTTTCGTCGAAGGCGTCAGCCCGCGCCACGCTTGCCGGGTTCGATCTGGCAAGGCTTTCGACCGATGCAACGGTGTGCTTGTTGCGCAGCCAGCGGGCTTGCTCTTTTGCCCATGCGCGCAGCTTGTTGGCCTCCCTTTCTTCGAGGGTCGCGGCCTTGCGTTCGGCCCATGCGGTGACATCCTCGGCCCGGTCGCGCAGGTAGTGGCGGGTGCGGGTCAGGTGGTCGAGCCGGTCGTCAATCTGCCAACGGGTGCCAGTCCAGAAAAGCCATCGGCCCCAGCTTGCGACGTGGCGGGCGTCCTCGTCGAAACTGCGCGCCCCGCAGTCAATTGCCAATGCGTCATGGCTGAGGTCCAGATCGTCGGGCGCGTTCGAGCGGCTGGCGTCATGCGGGCGGATGTAAACTTCTTGCTCGCGAGCAATAAGTTGCAGATCGGTCCTTTTGCCTTGATCCCCATCACCAAGCGCCTGCCCAGCTGTGGGCACGGCGTGCATGGCAAACTCGGCGTCCATCGGCGGGATGGCGTCAAACGGATCAGACATTCCCAAGCCCTCCCTTGCCCTGCCACTCTCGATAAGCCGCGATCTGGTCGAGGTAGGAACGGGTCGATGAAAATAAAGGTTCTGGCCTCGGGGCTGGTGAACGCGGCACCGGCGGCTCGAATGCCGGGATTTCGGTATCTGCAAGATCGTCGGCGATGCGTCCGAAAACTGTCTCCGCGCGGCGATGCCAATTGCCGAACATCTCCACAAGTTCGCTGTATTCACCGCGCAAGCCCTCGATCTCGTCAAAATGACAATCTTGCACGGCGGCGGTGATCCGGCTTAGGCGGGCGCAATGCTCCGAAACCGCAAGATCGTGGGTGCGCCTATATTCCGGGTCGATGAAACGCTCGATTTCGGCGGCGACCATCTTGCCAAGTGCGCCGGGATGCAGCGCCTCAAGCGCGTCAAGTTCCGTTGCCCCCGCACCGAACCGCTCTTCAAATTTCGCGGCCCGGCGCTCCGTTGTCTTGATCGGCGTGCGAGGCAGGCGGTAGTCGCGGCACTGCGCCTCGGTCAGCGCAAGCGGGTCCAGGGTGATCGCGTGCGGGTGGTCGATCTGCGTCAGCGCAAACTCCACCTTGCGCGAAACCGCGACCGGCATGGATCGCCCGCCGGGGTCAAAATCGGCGAGATAGATGACATGCGTCGCTCGATCAGCCGCGCGCGCGCGGTCGATCAGAAGGCGCACCGAGGTTTCCGACATCTCGCCCAGCCCGGTAATGAGATTGCAGCCATAGCGGCGCGCAAGCGGTTCCAGCACGTCATTCATCGTGCTTTTCTCGCACCATATCTCCACCAGCACCTCCGCGCCCGGCTTGCCAGCGTCGAAAGTGATTTCGGGCAAGGTGGGGAATTCCCCATCCAGTTCCGCCAGATAAAGGCCATGGTCGCGGATAGAGGTGCCGCCGCAGGGATCGTGCGCAAAGTATGTGATTGGCGCGGGATTGCGTCTGTCGATAAAGGAACCAGAAGGCACCAGCCCAAGATAACGCGCATCCCGGCTTGCGTTGACCAGCAGCGCCCAATCGCTCGTGGTGTTCAAGTATGCCTTGCCGTTGTCCGGGCGCAGAATCGGGCTTTCCTGGGAGATAACGCGGTAATGAACCCGGCGGATATGCACGCCATGCTCAAAGGCGAACCGGTCGAAAAGATCGGCGAACCATTCCGCATTTCGTCGGCGCGATTTCTGGTGCAGCGCGAACGGATCGTTCTGCGGTGCCAGCGCCAGCAGGTCAGATTGAGAAACGCCAGCCGCGCGCGCGAGGATTGCGATATCAGTCATCGGACCACCTCCATCCCGCGCCGCTCAATCTCGGCGATCAGCACCTCATCGGGCAATCCAATGAGAACCCGGTCCATGATCGAGGCGGGCTTTTTCGGCGCTACGGTGCGGCTGGCCTCGGTGCCGTGTCGCGTGGTGATTTTCCGTTCAATGGGGATTTCCCCATCGACACCGCTCATCATTTCGCGGCGCATCCTCGCAACGGTCTTGTGATCGGTAGCGGTGCGCTTTGCGATCTCCCTGTCGCTCCATTGACGCCATTCAGGATCAGCGAGGAGGGCGGCGATTGCCTTTCGCTTATCCGCCTGCGTTCGCGGCAAACCATGCGCGGCATTGGCCCCGGCGGCGCATAGCTTGGCATCACGCGCGTCGCCCTCGCGTATGTCGGCCTCGATCTCCGTTGCGCCCGCAATTTTGCGAGCTTCGAGGCGATGAAAACCGTCTGCGAGGTGATATGCCCTGCCATCGAAGAAAACCGTTATCGGCGGGATTTTCGCGCCATCGGCGATAGCGGCGGCGTAATCGTTGATCGTCGCATCCAAACCGGCGGCGCGCAGTTGGCAATCGGGATCGGCGATTATGCTTTTGATTTTGATGCTGGTCATGCGTCCGCCCTCGCGTGAAACTTGCCGTCGGGATCAACGCGCGCGAGAAACGCATGACGGTCCGAATCGGTGAAAGACAACCAAAGGGCGGCAAACATTCTTTTGCGGGCTTTTATTCCGATTGCCTGATTTTCGAGCCTCTTGAGAGCGGCGGAAAAGTATTTTTCCAACTCGGCGGCATTTGCAAAATGCGCCCATTCGTCAGCATCCGCGCCGACGTCTCCGAGATAGTCGAGGCGAGGAAACCCGGCACCGAATTCATCCAAGAAAGTCGCACAAATTACGGCGGCGTCCTGGTGGTCGAGGTCCATCAATAGAAATATCGCGGCCTCGCGCTTTTCATGACGGTGACGCGCGCCTGATAATTGCGTGGTGGCGTTTTCTGTGCTAACCTTGCGTTTGAAAGTTTCGCCGCTTTCGATTCCAGCCCCTGCGCCAGTTGCCCGCTGGCCGGGGGTAAACTTTTCTGCTCGCATGATTGCCCCCCTTACGCCGCGCGAGCGGATCGGGCTTCGAGCCAGCTAATTATATCCGCTTCTCGCCAATACCGGCGTCTGCCAATATAATGAGGGCGGGGGAATTGCAGTTCGGGATTTGCAAGCCAGCGGTGCAAGGTCATGGCGGAAACACTTCCACACAATTCTTGCACCTTTTTCGCCGCAATTCGGCGATGCGGATTTTCGATTCGGCTGTCTGTGTTCATGGGCCAAGGCTCCTCGCTGGTTGCGTCTTGGCCTAACAAATAGTGACAAGTTCCCTCCGGGTCGAAGCAAAGCAATTGCCACAAAAAACCTTTTATTTGACAGCTTTCTCGATAGCCGCCTCACGCTCCGCCGCCTCTTGCACATAGCGGCGCACCGTCCGGGTTGACTCGCCAAACTTCGCCGCAGTGTCTTGCGCCGCCGCTTCTTCGCGCCTTGGCCCATATTCCGAAACGCGGCGGCGATAGTCTGACACGAGGGCGGCGGCGTCTTGGTGCCCCGGCCCCACGCGCTGCGGCCTTCCTTTGGGAAGCCCCCACTCTCCCGTCACCAGCGCGGCAAGCAACTCCCGTTCGCCCGCCCCCAGAGGCTCATCGCTTCTGAGAAATTCCGCCAGCGGCGCGCCCTCAATCGCGGGGTCCTTGCCTTTTGCCGCGACAAAAGCGCGGCCCGCGCGTGCGACAAGGCCGGTGATCGGCTTATGGCTGTCCATCACCGCGCCCCCTCGATCCGCACCACATTATCGGCCCGGCCTTCCACCAGATCGGCCACCAGCCGCGCCCAAGCCTCCAGTGCGGCGCGCTTTTCGTCGGCATAATCATGGCGCTGGTAAACGCTCACGATACCCGCAGCCGTGCCGCTGACATGGTTTAGAACCGCCTCGGTCACGCGCACCGGAATGCCCAGCCGCGCCATGCCAGTTGCCGCCGTGCGGCGCAGATCGTGAAAGGTCCAGCGCGGGATTTCGACCGGCTCGCCACGTTCCTCTGCGGCAATCTCTGCCATGCGTTCGGCAATGTGATTCCGGCCCTTGTGAAAGCCGCTCACGGGGCTTTCGCCGGTCGTGGTGAACACCAGCCCGGCCTTGCCCTTGACGCGCTCCACGCCTGCCAGAACGTCGCTCGCGGCCCTGGACAACGGCACGGCATGGGCGCGGCCATTCTTGGTGCGCTCGGCGGGCAGGTGCCAAACATCGCCCGTGATTTCTGCATCGGTCGCGCCCGCCACCTCGCGCAGCCGTTGACCGGTCAAAAGCAGGGTCTGCCCAAGCGGCCCCCACGGAAAGCCCAGATCGTCACAGGCGCGCCAGAACCATCTAACCTCGTCATCGGTCAGGACGCGCTCACGGCTGGCCTCGCGTCCGACCGGCTTGACGCCATGAACGGGTGAGATTGCGAGAATGTCGCGGCTCACACACCAGTTGAAAAAATGGCTCAGATAAACGCGCACCCGGTTTGCCGTGGCGATGCGCCCGCTATCGGCGATCTGGTCCAGAAGGTCGATCACATCACGGCGCGCGATTTCGTGAATGTCTCGGTCTCCCCAAGCGGGCAGGATATGCCGCCGGAATTGCGCGCTCACATCATCGCCTGATTTCAACTTGGCAAGGTGCCGCTTGGCATAGTCGCCCACCAGCGTTTTGATCTTGTCACGCTCGGTCAGTTGCGCCTCGATCCGCTCGGCCTTCGCAGCCTTCTTTGCCGCGCCCGGATCACGCCCGAGTTCAACCGCCTCGATTGCCTCAGTCGCCGCCGCGCGCGCCTCGGCCAGCCCCATGAGCGGCCATTTGCCCAAGGTCAGCTTCCTCGGCCTGCCTGCGTAGCGGTATCGCAACGCCCAGCCCTTCGCGCCGGAAGGCTGAATGACAAGATACAAACCGGCCAGCGACGGGTCAGGAATTTCGCGCCTGACTTCGCCGGGCTTCATGGCCTCGATTGACTTCGGGGTGATAGCTTTACGCATGGTCAAGTGATCCTTCGGGTAACACAGGGGTAACGAAACAGGCTGATTTGCACCGTTACCCAAGGTTAGTAACACCACCTAACATTGCAAGGAAGTACTTGTGGAATATGGTGTTTTTCTGTGGCGATAGTTTTATAAAGTTAGGCACTGTTTGGCCCTAAAAGTTGACTACGAATCAAGGGGTCGGGGGTTCGAATCCTCCTCGGTCCGCCAAGCGCCCTTGATATAAATCAACGAAAGGGCGACGTGGGAAGCATACCCACAACCACGCCCCAGCATTAAAGTAATTTCAGAAAAAAAATGATAGACTTTTTCGGTTCGAATTCGGTTCGAAATTGCGACAACTCAATCATTTAGAGTGTTTTGGTGTTTCAACGAAAATCCGAAACGCTCTATTGTGCGTCCTTTCCGAAGTGATGGTTCAAGAGGGGCTTCGTGGTATCCCCCAGCCCCGGAAACATCTGCCGCAGCGCAGGTGCCACCGACAGCCGCGATGGTCTCGCCCTCGCTGCGGGCGGGGATAATGACGCTGATCGGCTCTGGCATGGCGGCTCCTCGGGTTTTGCCCCGAGCCTGGAGCGAAACGGCACGCGCCACAACGGGCGCTCAGACCGATAACGTTGCGGTGATCGCGCGCGCCCAGGACGCGCATTTTCGCGCCCGTGTCTCGGCAGACATCACAGGCCGGAATTGCCGCTCCAGCGCCCACCCCGCGGCAAACTCCGCCTGCCCCGGATAGATCCCCGCGCGCATCCCCGCAAGCCACGCCGCGCCAAGCGCCGTGGTCTCCAGCACTTGCGGACGGTCCACCGGCGCATCGAGAATGTCGGCGAGGAATTGCATGGTCCAGTCGCTCGCGCTCATGCCGCCATCCACTCTGAGCACGGCATCCGTCCCCTGCCCCGCCCAGTCGGCGCGCATTGCCTCGAGCAGGTCGCGGGTCTGGAAACCGACGCTTTCCAGCGCCGCGCGCGCCAGTTCCGCAGGCCCCGTGCCCCGCGTGAGGCCAAAGATCGCGCCCCGGCATTCGGGCCGCCAATAGGGCGCGCCAAGCCCGGTAAAGGCGGGCACAAGCACCACCTCCTGATGCGGGTCGGCCCGGTCGGCCAAGGGCTGCGTCTCGCGCGCCTCGCGGATGATCTTGAGCCCGTCGCGCAGCCATTGCACCACCGCGCCCGCAACAAAGATCGAGCCCTCGAGCGCATAGGTGGGCGTGCCGTCCAGTTGATAGGCGATGGTGGTCAGCAGCCGGTTTTGCGAGGTGACCGGCACCGTGCCGGTATTCAGAAGCGCGAAACAGCCGGTGCCATAGGTGGATTTGAGCATTCCGGGCTGAAAACACGCCTGCCCCACGGTCGCCGCCTGCTGATCGCCTGCGACGCCGAGAATGGGGATTTCGCGGCCAAAGAGATCGGCGCGCGTCACGCCATACTCGGCGGCGCTGTCGCGGACCTCTGGCAGCATCGCCATGGGAATGTCGAGCAGATCACAGATGGTCGCGCTCCACCGCCCCTTGCGGATGTCGTAAAGCAGCGTGCGCGCGGCGTTGGTGGCATCGGTGGCATGGGTCTTGCCGCCGGTCAGCTTCCAGACCAGGAAACTGTCCACCGTGCCGAAGAGCAGATCGCCCGCACGCGCCCTTTCGCGCGCGCCGTCCACATGATCGAGGATCCAGCGCAGTTTCGTGCCCGAGAAATAGGGATCGAGCAACAGGCCGGTGCGGGCGTTCACCATCGCTTCATGGCCCGCGTCACGCAGGGATTTGCAGAAATCGGCCGTGCGCCGGTCCTGCCAGACGATGGCGCGATGGATGGCGCGGCCGGTGTGGCGATCCCAGACCACGGTGGTCTCGCGCTGGTTGGTGATGCCGATGGCGGCCACATCCGCGCCGGTAATGCCCGCCTTCTCGATGGCGGCGCGGCAGGTGGCGGCGGTGCTCGACCACAGGTCATCCGCCTCATGCTCGACCCAGCCGCTATCGGGGTAATGCTGCGGGAATTCCTCCTGCGCGCTGGTCACGGGCCGCATCATTTCGTCAAAAAGGATCGCGCGGCTTGACGTGGTGCCCTGGTCGATGGCGAGGATATGGGTCATGGGCGTGGTTCCGTCTCGTTCAAACGTCATCCCCGGGCGTGACCCGAGGATCTCCCGGCCAAGGGATCATCCGGTCACGCCGGATGATGACGCAGGTGCCTGTCACCGGGGCGCGCATCACGCGCCCCGGTGCGTGTCGTTGCTGCCAGGACTTGATCAGCTCGTCATAGACGATGGTGATCGGCTCCTCATCCTCGTTCTCGAGCTTGGGATAGGGTGCGCCGGGCTGGCTGAACCAATATTCGGCATCCCGCTCCTCGTTCATCTTCGGGCCGATATCTCCCTGAACGCCCGCGCGCTCAAGCCGGATCATCACCCGCTCCTGATCGGCGCAAAGCGCATCAAGCGCCTCTTGCGGGGTCTTGACCCCCGACATGGCGTCGCCGATATTCTGCCACCAGAGCTGCGCCAGCTTGGGGTAATCCGGCACGTTGGTGCCGGTGGGCGACCATGCCACCCGTGCGGGCGAGCGGTAGAATTCAACCAACCCGCCGAGCTTGTCGGCACGTTGGGTGAAGTGGTCCGAATCGATGGTCGATTCGCGGATAAACGTCAGCCCGACATCCGATTTCGTCAGATCGACGGTCTTGGACACCGCGAATTGCGCATAGAGCCATGCCGCCTTGGCGCGATCCGCCGGGGTGGATTTCATCACCGGCAGGCCGGGCTTGACCGTCGCGGCGGTGAAGCCGGTATACCAGAACATCTGCTGCGCGATATTGCCCTGCGCGGGGATCGGCCCGGCCTCCGAGAAGGTCATGTCGGCGGCCGCAGGGGGCGCGTATTTCTGAAGCCACTCGATCGCCTTGGTGACGGCATAAACCGCCGCAGGCGCGTTCGTGGCCCCGCCCCGCGCCACGCAAGAGCCGACAGGCTGCGAATTCTCGTTCACGCGGATGCCCCACTCATCGACGGGCAACCCGTTCGGCTCGCCCACGTCTCCCATGCCTGCCATGGACATCCAGGCATCGGTATAGCGCCAGCCAAGGCCGGGATCCTTCTTGCCGTAATCCATATTGCCAAAGACTTCGCCCTCCACCCCCAAATGCGACAGGTCACGCCCGGTGAAAAACTCGGCGATGTCCTCATAGGCCGACCAGTTGACCGGCACGCCGAGGTCATAGCCGTATTTCGCCTTGAAATCAGCCTTGTTCTTGTCGTCGTTGAACCAGTCGTAGCGGAACCAGTAGAGGTTGGCGAATTGCTGGGTCGGCAATTGATAGAGCTTGCCATCCGGCCCGGTGGTGAACGAGGTGCCGATGAAATCATCCACATCGAGCATCGGGTTGGTCACATCCGCCCCCTCGCCCGCCATCCAGTCGGTCAGGTTGCGCACCTGCTGATAGCGCCAATGGGTGCCGATGAGGTCAGAATCGTTGACATAGGCATCATAGATGTTCTGGCCCGACTGCATCTGCGTTTGCAGCTTTTCGACCACGTCACCCTCGCCGATAAGATCATGGGTCACCTTGATGCCGGTGATCGCAGTAAACGCCGGCGCAAGCACCTGGGATTCGTATTCATGGGTGGCGATGGTCTCCGACACCACCTTGATCTCCATCCCCTGATAGGGCTTGGCGGCATCGATGAACCATTGCATCTCCGCCTCCTGCTCGGCGCGGCTCAGCACCGACAGGCCCGCGATCTCATTGTCGAGGAACGCGCGGGCGGCCTCCATATCCGCGAAGGCCGGCGCAACCATCAGGCCGAGCGAGACCATCGCCGTGGTTGTTGTCAATCTCAAGGTCATGTTGTCCTCCCTTATGAACTCTTAGAGTCTGATTCAAAACTACCCGATCATTTTCATATCCTTGCAAGATGACGTATGACCCGTCGAATGTGGGCGATGAGCACCCGGGCCTCTGCGCTGGCGATGGATTTCTCCCAATCCTTTGACAGGCGGCGGCATCGTCCCAGCCAGGCGAGGGTGCGTTCCACGACCCATCGGCGGGGCAGAACCTCGAAACCTTGCGCCGTATCGGAACGCTTGACGATCTGCACGGTCCAGCGCCCGATGGCTTTCAATGCCTGGCACAGTTTCGGGCCGGCATAGCCCCCATCGGCAAAGATGTGGCGCAGCATCGGATAGCGCGCGGCGACGGCCTTGAGCACGTCCGGCGCGCCGTCGCGATCCTGAATCCCGGCGCTGTGGACCTCGAGCCCCACCAGCAATCCCACCGTGTCGGTCACGATATGGCGTTTGCGCCCCTTGATCCGCTTGCCCGCGTCATAGCCGCGAACCCCGCCGCTTTCAGTTGTTTTCACGCTTTGGGAGTCGATGATGCCTGCCGTCGGCTGAGCTTTGCGACCCTCGGCCAGACGCGCGGCCTCGACCAGCTTGCGGTTCATCTCATCCAGCAGACCGTCATCGCGCCAGGCGTAGAAATAGCCCCGCACCGTCGACACCGGCGGAAAGTCATTGGGCAACATCCGCCATTGGCAACCGGTCGTCGCGATGTAGAGGATCGCGTCGAACACCTCACGCAAATGCGTCGTGCGGGGTCTGCCGGTTGTCTTTGCAGGCGCCGTCAAAGGCACGATCAGCGCCCATTCCGCGTCGGTCAAATCGCTTGCGTATCTCTTGCCCGATCGGGCATGTTGGCGTCGGGTGAGTTCGGTCCAGGCCATCGTGATCTCCGTTCAGCTTTGTAACCGAACAGAATCACAACCTGCTGAATTCACTCAATCAGTTTCAAATCGGGCTCTGAGGGGCGTCACGCGCCAGTCATCGGCATAGACACTGACCGCACCCGCCTCAAAGCGCGCGCGCACTTCCCCTGCGGGCAGGTCCGCGCCCTCGGGCAGGATTGCGTTGAGCGCCACGCCCTCCAGACTGCAGCGTGCGATGCGGTGACGGCCCACATCCTCAATCCGCTCCACCGTCACCGGCAGGCCCTCGGCCCCCAGCCGCACGAATTCGGGCCGCACGCCGATCTGCACCCGACCGACGGGCGCATCATAGACCGCGCCAAGCGGCACCTCATGGCCCGCGACGCGCGCCACCGTCCCCGCCCCCTCGGCGTCGATCAGGTTCATCCCTGGCGAGCCGATGAAATAGCCGACAAAGGTATGCGCGGGCCGCTCGAACAGATCCTCGGGCGTGCCGACCTGCACCACACGGCCCTCGTGCATCACCACCACCTTGTCGGCGAATGTGAGCGCCTCGGTCTGGTCATGCGTCACATATATCATCGTATGCCCGAATTCGTGGTGCAGCGCCTTCAATTGCGTGCGCAACTCCCATTTCATATGCGGGTCGATCACCGTCAGCGGCTCGTCGAAGAGAAGCGCATTCACATCCTCGCGCACCATGCCGCGCCCAAGGCTGATCTTTTACTTGGCATCCGCCGTCAACCCCCGCGCCTTGCGGTCAAGCATCGCCTCCATGCCGATCATCGCGGCAATCGCCTGCACGCGGCTCGCGATATAGCCTGCCTCGGCCCCGCGATTGCGCAGCGGAAAGGCCAGGTTCTCGCGCACCGTCATGGTGTCGTAGACCACCGGAAACTGGAACACCTGCGCGATATTGCGCGCAGCGGTGGGCTGATCGGTCACATCCTGATCGCCAAAGAGGATGCGCCCGCGCGAGGGCCGCAGGAGGCCGGAAATGATATTGAGAAGCGTGGACTTGCCACAGCCCGACGCGCCCAGAAGGGCATAGGCCTCGCCATCGCCCCAGACATGGTCAAGCTGCTTGAGCGCCCAATCCTCGTCGGTCGCGGGCTTGGGCAGGTAGCTATGCGCCAGATTATCCAGCGTGATCTTTGCCATCGCCCCCCCTCAGGCCGCTTGCGCATAGGCGGCAGGGGCCACCAGCGCGCCATCGGTGCCGAACACGTAAACATGCGCCGGATCGAGCCAGACCCGCAGCATCGCCCCCAATTCCAGATCGCGCACCCCGTGGACAAGGCCCACCCAGCGCGCGCCATGGTGGTCGAGATGCACGAAGGTCTCTGACCCGGTGATCTCGGTCACGCCAAGCCGCGCCTCGAATTCCATGGCCTCGCCCTCGGGGCGGTCGATCACCAGATGGTTGGGACGGAACCCGGCCAGATACCGGCCATCGGCCAGCCCCGCCAGACTGCCGATGGCCGGGGCCTCCTGCCCGTCGCCGAAACCGACGCGGTCCCCCGCCTTGGTCACGGTCAGGAAATTCATCGGCGGACCGCTGAACACGCGCGCCGTGGTGGCGTCGCGCGGTTGGCGATACACCTCCGGCGTGGGGCCGAACTGCGTGACCCGCCCCTCCCAGAGCGTGGCGGTGTTGCCGCCCAGCAAAAGCGCCTCTTCCGGCTCGGTCGTAGCGTAGACGAAAATGCTCCCCGCCGCCTCGAAGATGCGCGGGATCTCGGCGCGCAATTCCTCGCGCAGCTTGTAATCGAGATTGGCCAGCGGCTCATCCAGAAGCACCAGCCCCGCCCCCTTCACCAGCGCGCGCGCCAGCGCGCAACGCTGCTGCTGCCCGCCCGACAGTTCCAGCGGGCGGCGCTCCAGCATCGGGGTGAGCTTCAGCATCTCGGCGGTCTGCCGCACGCCCGCGTCGATCTCGGCGCGGGACTTGCCTTGCAGGCGCAGCGGCGAGGCGATGTTCTCATAAACGCTCATCGAGGGGTAGTTGATGAACTGCTGATAGACCATCGCCACCGCGCGATCCTGCACGCGCATCCCCGTGACATCCTGCCCCTGCCACAGGATGCGCCCCGAGGCGGGCACATCGAGCCCCGCCATCAGCCGCATGAGCGAGGTCTTGCCCGACAGCGTCGGCCCCAGAAGCACGTTCATCGTGCCGGGTGCCAGCGTCAGGTCGGTCGGGTGGATATGCACCGCGCCCTCCACGACCTTGGAAACCCCTTCAAGCGTCAGCGTCACGCCCGTGCCCTCCCTGTTTGTCTCGCGTCCGCCAGCATCCAGTCGTCGAGCGCGGCAATCTGGGCCCTGGTCATCTTCAGCCCCAGCCGCGTGCGCCGCCAGACCACATCCGCCGCCTCGCGCGCGTATTCGTGGCGCATCTGCCAGCGCACCTCCGCCTCGGTCAGCGTCGCGCCGAAATCGCGGCCAAGGTCAGCGGCGGACTTGGCCGCGCCCATGATTTTCGCCGCCTCCGTCCCATAGGCGCGCACCAGCCGCCGCGCATGACCCGGCGCAAGAAACGGATAGCCCTGCCGCAAACTCTCCACCAGCGCCTCGAACCCGTCAACGGCGAAATCCCCCCCCGGCAGCGCCACGCCCGCCGTCCACTCGCCCGACGCTTGCGGGAAATGCGGCGCGAGCCGCGCCAGCGCCGATTCCGCCAGCCGCCGATAGGTGGTGATCTTGCCGCCAAAGACATTGAGCAGCGGCGCGCCCGCCTCGTCGAGCGACAGCACATAGTCGCGCGTCGCCGCCGTCGCCGATTTCGCCCCGTCATCATAGAGCGGCCGGACGCCGGAATAGCTCCAGACGATATCGGCCTCGGTCACGGGCCGCTTGAAATAGTCGCTGGCAAAGCGGCACAGATAGGCCGCCTCCTCGGGCGTGCATTCGGGCCGCCGGTCGGGGTCGTCATGCTCGGCATCGGTGGTGCCGATGAGGATGAAATCGCCTTCATAAGGGATCGCAAAGATGATCCGCCCGTCCTCGCCCTGAAAGAAATAGCACTTGTCGTGGTCATAAAGCCGCCGCGTGACGATATGGCTGCCGCGCACCAGCCGCACGCCTTCGGTGGAATTGAGCCGCAGCGTGCCGGTGATGATATCGCTCACCCACGGGCCCCCGGCATTGACGATCGCGCGCGCCCGCACCACCTCACGCGCGCCGCCCTCGCCCTCGATCGTGACGCGCCACAGCCCCTCCTCGCGTTCGGCCCCCACCACCCGCGTGCGCGTGCGAATAACCGCACCGCGCGCCGCGGCATCGCGGGCATTGAGCACGACAAGGCGGCTATCCTCGATCCAGCAATCGGAATACTCAAAGGCGTGGGTGAACTTGTCCTTGAGCGGCGCCCCCTCCGGCACCCCGCGCAGATCGAGCGTGGCCGTGCCGGGCAATATTTTTCGCCCGCCCAAGTGATCGTAAAGAAACAGCCCCAGCCGAATGAGCCAGGCAGGCCGCCGCCCCTTCATCCACGGCATCACCACGCTCAGGATACGCGAGGTGGGCGTCTCGCCCTCGAAGCGCATATCGCGATGATAGGGCAGCACAAAGCGCATCGGCCACGAGATATGCGGCATCGCGCACAAGAGCGTCTCGCGCTCGATCAGCGCCTCGCGCACCAGCCGGATCTCGAAATATTCCAGATAGCGCAACCCGCCGTGAAAAAGCTTCGTGGAGGCCGAGGAAGTGGCCGAGGCGAGATCGTTCATCTCGGCGAGCATGACCGACAGGCCCCGCCCCGCCGCGTCGCGCGCGATGCCGCAGCCATTGATCCCGCCACCGATGACGAACAGGTCAATGATATCGCTTTCGGCTTGCTCCACCCGGACGCCCCCCTGCGTGAAAAAAAACGAAACACATCTGCGCCGATAAAGTCAATAACGAATGTTCGTTTCTGCTCTTTTATCACGGCAACCCCGGATATCAGGGAAAATTCTTCCCGCAGAGAGGTGCCCTTGCAGCGCACCCGAAAACGAACATAATCGAAAAAAACCTTGAGAGGCCATATGTCGCAATCCTTTCGTCAGCCCGAGATCCTCGAGATCGCCCGCGCCGAGGGCAAGGTCTCGGTCGAGGATCTCGCCCTGCGTTTCAACGTCACCGTCCAGACCATCCGCCGCGACCTCACCGAGCTTGCCAATGCCGGCAAGCTCGAGCGCGTGCATGGCGGCGCGATCCTGCCCTCGGGCGTCACCAACATCCTCTACGAGGAACGCCGCCGCCTCAACGAGCCCGCAAAACTGGCGATCGGGCGCGCCTGCGCGGCGGCCATCCCCGAGAACTGCTCGATCTTTCTCGATATCGGCACCACGACCGAGGCGGTGGCGCAGGCGCTCATCGACCACCGCAACCTGATGGTGGTGACCAACAACATGAACGTGGCGCGGATCCTCTCGGCCAATCCCGATTGCGAGATCGTGCTGGCGGGCGGCGCGCTGCGGCGCTCCGATAACGGGCTGGTGGGCCACCTGACCGCGCGCACGATCGAGGATTTCAAGTTCGACCACACAATCCTCGGCTGCTCGGCGCTCGACGAGGATGGCGACATGCTCGATTTCGACATCCAGGAGGTGCTGGTGGGCCAGACCCTGCTCAAGCGCTCGCGCGAGGTGATGCTGGTGGCCGACGCCTCGAAATTCAAGCGCAACGCCCCCGCGCGCATCGGTTCGCTACGCGATGTCGATCACGTCTTTACCGACGCGCCCCTGCCCGCATCCCTCGCCGCAAATTGCGCGACATGGGCCACCCATGTCCACATCTGCCCGTCTGAGGGCTGACCGACCGCTTCTTCTTGGCTCAAATACTCCGGGGGAGTCGCCGCTTGCGGCGACGGGGGCAGCGCCCCCAAGGCACCTCACCCGTTCAGAAAACTCGCATAAGGAATGTAGCGCACGGAATCCCCCGGCGCGATCTCCGCAGCAGCATCGGGCAATTCCACCAGCCCCTCGGCCCAGCTCAGCCCGCTGATCCGGCCCGAACCCTCAGACTTGAACACCTCCACGCGGCCCTCGCGGATACGCGCGCGTAGATATTCGCGCCGCCCCGGCTTCTTGCGCTTCTCGAACGCGGCGGGCACGTCAAAGCCCTGCGGCGCGGCCCATCCCGCCCCCGACAAGAGCCGCAGCGCGGGCCGCGCGAAGATCAGCGTGCAGACCATCGCCGCCACCGGGTTGCCCGGCAGGCCAAAGACCGGCACGCCGCGCCACATCCCCAACGCCAGCGGCCGCCCCGGCTTCAGGGCAATGCGCCACTCCGCCATCGCCCCCGCCTCATTCAGAAGGGCCGAGACGTGATCCTCATCCCCCGAGGACGCGCCGCCCGAGGTCAGGATCGCATCCGCATCCGCCTCCGCCGCGCCCCGATCAAGCGCCGCGCGCAGGGCGGCGCGGTCATCCGCCACCCGGCCAAAATCCACCGCCGCGTGCCCCATCTGCCGCAACAGCGCCAGCAACATGGGCCGGTTGGCGTCATATATCTGCCCCTCGCCTGCTGCCGCGCCCGGCTCGACCACCTCATCCCCGGTCGAAAGCACCGCCACCCGCAACCGCGCGAAGACCGGCAGATCGGCCAGCCCCACCGCCGCGCAAAGCGCCAGATCGGCGGGCGTCAGCACGCGGCCCGCCTCCAGCACAACCGCCCCCGCCGCCACATCCTCGCCCGCGCGCCGGGTATTGGCGCCCCGCTTGAGCCCGCCGCGAAAGGCGATGCGCCCCTCTCCCAGCGTGACATCCTCTTGCAGGATCACCGTATCCACCCCCTCGGGCAGCGCCGCCCCGGTCAGCACCCGCACCGCATATCCCTGCGGCACCGCGCCGGGATAGGGCACCCCCGCCGCCGCGCGGCCCTCGACCAGCGGCAAGACCTGATCGCCCTCGGTCAGCGACGCAAAGGCAAACCCATAGCCATCCACCGCCGAATTGGCCTGCGGCGGGTTGGCCCGCCGCGCCACCTGCGCCTCGGCCAGTACCCGCCCCGCCGCCGCGCCCAGCGCCACGCGCTCCTGCCCGACGACAGGCGACAGCCGGTCGCGCAACAGCGCCAGCGCGTCATCGACCGGCGTCCACTCCACGCCCGCAGGCAACGCGAAACAGTCGTCGCGCAGGGGCGGCGGCCTCAACGGCTCTTCGCAGGCGGCCATCAATTCCTCCTCATGTCCCAGCCCCAATATCCAGCCCTCCTCGGACGCGTCCACCGCCAGCATGGCGGCAAGCGTGGCCGGGTTCAATCGGGCAAGGGCGTGCACCATCAACCGCACCTGATGCGCGTCGCGGATGCCTCCCGCCGCCTCGGCGCGCTTGACGGCCCTGTTGATCAGCCCCGGCCAGACCTCGACCAACGCCACGGGCCGCTCAAGCGCCTCGAACGGCCAGACCGCCACCTGCCCGGCAAAGCGCCGGCGCAGCCGGTTCAGCACCGGCAGACCCGTAAGCACCTGCCCACCCACGGCCCCCGCACCGCCCATCTGCCAGGCGCTGAACGATCCCGGCGCGCCCGCATCGGCGCGCCGCCGGTCGGGCAGGCCATGGCCCGCGCGCGTATCGCGGCGCGGCAGGCCCGCTATCTCACGCTTGAGACCGTTGAACCAGAACGGCCCCACGCCGGGAAACCGTGCGTTGATCTCTCCCGCGAGATCGAAACGATTATTGGCCTTTGGGCTGTCCTCGATCCGCGCCTCCAGCCAGTCCCAGACGGCCAGCGGATCGGTGCTGCCGGTGAGCCTTTCAGCAAACCCCATCGGGAAACCAAACGGGAAATCGCACCCGATAAACAGCCGCCGCCCCGCCGCGCATTCCGCCTCGATCAGCGCCACAAGCGCCGCCTCGGCCTCCACCCGGTTGCGAAAGTAACGCGGCTCCTCCTCGACCCCACCGCGCACCAGCCCAAGCCAGATCGCATCGCGGCGCGGGCGCGGCCCGGTATCGTTGCCGCTCGACCAGTCCAGCATGGCAAAGCTGTCGAAGCGGATCAAAGCCCTACCTCGCCCAGGATGAAATCGGCAATCGCTCCCGTGTCGTTCAGATCGAACACCGGACGATCCAGATCGAGCGCCACATCGCTCGCCACCGCGTGGATCGTCGGATCACCGGGCGCAATGAGCGCATGGCCGGTCTCGGCGCGATAGGCCTCGATCTTGGGGTGGCGGTCGCGTTTATACCCTTCGATCAGCACCAGATCGCAGGGCGCAAGCATCGCCAGCAGATCCGAGAGCGGCGGCTCTGTTTCTCCGCGCAACTCGCGCATCAGCGCCACCCGGTGACGCGAGGCGAGCAGCACCTCGCCCGCCCCCGCCTGCCGGTGGCGATAGCTGTCGCGCCCCGGATGATCCACGTCAAAGCTGTGATGCGCGTGCTTGACGGTCGAGACCTTGAGCCCCCGCGCCACCATCTCGGCCACAAGCCGCTCCATCAGCCCGGTCTTGCCGGCATTCTTCCAGCCGGTCACACCATAGAGCCTCATGCCCCAGCCCTGCGCCGCGCCTTCGAGAGGTCCTCGGGCGTGTTGACGTTGAAAAAGGCGTCGCCGTCGTCAAAAAGCGCCTCGCGCCCGCCGTGTCTTTCCGTCCAGATCACCACCTTGCGCAAGCCCCCCTCCAGCGCCGCGCGCAGATCGTCGCGCAGCGCCACGGGCCAGAGGCCGAAGGTGGGATGGCGCACCTGCCCGCCCCGGCTCATGGATTTCGTTTCTTCATCCCCGCGCGGCGTGGCGGCCAGCACCAGCGGATACGCCATGCCCTGCGCCGCCTCTTGCAATCGCGCCACCAGATCGCGAGGGAAAAACGGCGTATCGGCGGCGACCGTCACAATCGCCCCGGCCCCCTGCCCGGCGGCCCAGTCAAACCCGGCAAGCACCCCCGCCAAAGGCCCGACAAAGCCCGCGATCGGGTCGGGCAGCACCGGCAGGCCAAAGCGGGCAAACCGCGCCGCATCGCCATTGGCATTCAGCGCCAGCGCCCCCACCTGCGGGGCCAGCCGCGCAATCACATGGTCAAGGATCGTGCCACCCCCAAGCGCCAGCAACCCCTTGTCGCCGCCCCCCATCCGCGTGGCCTGCCCACCGGCCAGGATCACGCCGAGTGGCTTATCGTGCGGCGCGCTCATCCCTCGGCACTCTTGCGGCGATGCCTGCCGTCCTCCTCGGCCACGCTCTCAGGATCAGCGTCGCGCAAAAGCCGATCTTCCCCGGACAGGCACACAAACCGCTTGCCCCGCATCCGGCCGATCAGCGTGAGCCCCACCTCGCGCGCGATCTCCACCCCCCAGGCGGTAAAGCCCGAGCGCGAGGCGAGCACCGGAATGCCCATCATCGCCGTCTTGATCACCATCTCCGACGTGAGCCGCCCGGTGGTATAAAGCAGCTTGTCGCCCGCCGCGACGCCCTCGCTGAGCATCCAGCCCGCGATCTTGTCCACCGCGTTGTGGCGGCCCACATCCTCCATATAAACGAGCGGTCGCGCGCCCTGGCAGAGCACCGTGCCATGAATCGCCCCCGCCTCAAGATAAAGCGACGGCGTGCGGTTGATCTGCGCGGCCAGCGCGTAGATGTCCGATGTCTTCACCTCCACCGCGGGCAGGCGCACCCCCTCCAACCCCTCCATCATGTCGCCAAAGACAGTGCCCACGGCGCAACCGCTTGTCCGGGTCTTTTTCCTCAGCTTCTCCTCATAGCTGGTCTGCCCGTCGGTGCGAACGACAACCGTTTCCAACTCCTCGTCATAGTCCACCCCGAGCACCGCCTCGCCGTCGGCCAACATCCCCTGATTGCGCAGAAAGCCGAGCGCCAGATATTGAGGGTAGTCGCCGATGGTCATCGCCGTCACGATCTCCTGCGCGTTCAGGAAAATCGTCAGCGGGCGTTCCTCCACCACCCGGATCGTGGTGCGGTTGCCCGTATGATCCACCCCCTCCACCGCGCGGGTGAGGCGCGGCGCGGCAGGGTCGGGCGCGATGAGATACCCCGTCAGGCCAGATCGTTCCGCCAATTGCATCTCCTCCCGCTCTCGGCTAACCCGTCCCCGGAGACTGCGACCGGGGGGGGGAAATCGTGTCAAGGCAAACCACCAAATCCCTCTATTGGCAAGGCGTGCGCGACGGCGCACCCTTCGTGCTGGTGGTGGTGCCCTTTTCGCTCCTCTTCGGCGTGGTGGGCACCGAGGCGGGGCTGAACCTCTCCGAGGTCATGGGCTTTTCGGTGCTGGTGATCGCGGGGGCCGCGCAATTCACCGCCGTGCAACTTCTGAGCGACGGCGCCCCGGCGCTGGTGGCGCTCGTCTCCGCGCTGGCGGTCAACCTGCGCATGGCGATGTATTCGGCCTCGCTCACACCGTATCTCGGCGCGGCCCCGCTCTGGCAGCGCGCCCTCGCCGCCTATTTCATGGTCGATCAAAGCTATACCGTTTCCTTCGTCGCCTATGAGATGCATCCGCGCTGGTCCGTGCCCGAGCGCATCGCCTATTATTTCGGCGTGGTCACGCCGATCTGTCCGCTATGGTATCTTTTCACGCTCATCGGCGCGCTTGTCGGCGACACCATCCCCGAGGCTTTCGCGCTCGATTTCGCGCTGCCCATCACCTTTCTGGCGATGATCGGGCCGATGCTGCGCACGCCCGCCCATGTCGCGGCGGCGCTGGCGGCGGTGACGGTGGCGCTCTTGGCCGCAGGCCTGCCCTATAATCTTGGGCTGCTGGTGGCGGGGCTTGCGGGCATGATGACGGGCGCGCAGATCGAACTCCTGCTCAAGCGGCGCAAGGCGGGACATCATCCATGATCGAAGGCACGGATCTGTGGCTCTTCATCGCCGCTCTGGGTGTGGGCACCTTTGCCCTGCGCTTCGTCTTTCTCGGGCTGATCGGCGACCGGCCGCTGCCCGAATGGCTTTTGCGGCACCTGCGCTACACGGCGGTGGCGCTCATTCCGGCGCTGGTCGCGCCGCTGGTAGTCTGGCCCGCGGCCAGCGGCGGCGCGCTCGACGCGCCGCGCCTCATTGCCGCCCTCGTCACGCTGGCGATCGGCTATGTCACGCGCAATGTGATCCTCGCCATCGCCGGCGGGGCGCTCACGCTCTTTGCTGGCCTCGCCCTGATGGGTTGACAGGCTTCTTCTGGCCCCAAATATCCCGGGGGAGTCGCCGCTTGCGGCGACGGGGGCAGCGCCCCCTACTCCCGCTCCGCAGCCGCGCGCCGCAGCCGGTCGTTGATCGCGCGCCCCAGCCCGTGATCGGGCACCGGGGCCACGGCGATCGCCTCGGCCCCGCCCGCATCGAGCGCGTGCAGATGGTGAAAGAGATTGGCCGCCGCCTCCACCAGATCGCCCGTGTCCGACAGGTTGAGATCGCCCGCCACCGCGCCAAAGCCCAGCATCGCCTCGCCCGGCCGCCGCTCGGTGGCCTCCAGCCGCACCCGCGCCCCCGGCGCGTAATGCGATGCCAACTGCCCCGGCGCGCTCACCGCCCCATCCGCCTGATGCAGCGCCACCGGGCGGCCCAGCGCCCCCTCCAGCGCCTCCAGCGGCACGCCGCCGGGGCGCAAGAGCACCGGCGCGCCCGCCAGCCCCAGGATGGTGGATTCCACCCCAACCGGGCAGGCCCCGCCATCGACCACCGCCGCGATCCGGCCCTTGAGCCCGGCCAGCACATGGCCCGCCTGCGTCGGGCTGATCCGCCCCGAGGGGTTGGCCGAGGGGGCCGCCACCGGACCGCCAAACGCCGCCAGAAGCGCGCGCGCCACCGGATGCGCGGGCACCCGCACCGCCAGGGTCTCCAGACCGGCTGTCACCAGCGGCGAAATCCCTGCGCCCGCGCGCAGCGGCAGCACAAGCGTCAGCGGGCCGGGCCAGAAGGCGCTGGCCACGATCTCTGCCGCGTCGGGCCATTCTACCAGTGCGCGCGCCTGCGCCACACCCGCCACATGCACGATCAGCGGGTTGAACCGGGGCCGCCCCTTGGCCTCGAATATCGCCGCCACCGCGCGCCCGTCGCGCGCATCCGCGCCAAGGCCATAGACCGTCTCGGTCGGGAACGCGACAAGACCCCCCGCCCGCCAGATGGCCGCAGCGCGCGCGAGTCCGCCCGCGTCGGGTTGCAAGGTTTGGGTTACATCGGGCATTTATGGGTCCTGACGCGGCGTTTGGCTTGCGGCTCCGGTGTCATCGGCTACATACGGTCTCAAGAGGGGCTGATTACAGCCTTGCACCCCGGTTGCCAAGACGCGCGGAGAATATGAAAAGGAACGACAAGATGCCCTATCGTGCCCCGATTGAGGATTACCGCTTTCTCTTCGATCATGTCATCGGCCTGCCCGAGGTGGCCGCGACCGACCGTTTTGCCGAGGCGACGCCGGACATGACAACGGCCATCCTGGCCGAGGCGGCGCGGCTCTGCGAGGATGTACTCGCCCCCCTGCAACGGCCCGGAGACCTGAACCCCGCACGGCTCGAAAACGGCGTGCTGCGCACGTCGCCGGGCTTTACCGAGGGCTATCGCGCCATCGCCGAGGGCGGCTGGATCGCGATCGGCGCACTGCCCGATCATGGCGGCATGGGCCTGCCGATGGTGCTCACCACCGCCGTCAACGAGATGATGGCGGCGGCGTGTCTGTCGCTGCAACTCGCGCCGCTGATGACGCAAGGCCAGATCGAGGCGCTGGAGCATCACGCAAGCGACGCGTTGAAGGCGCTCTACCTGCCCAAACTGGTCAGCGGTGAGTGGTCGGGCACCATGAACCTGACCGAACCACAGGCGGGATCGGATGTCGGCGCGCTGCGCTCGCGCGCCGAACCCAACGGCGACGGCACCTATGCGATCACCGGGCAGAAGGTCTATATCACCTGGGGCGACAATGATTTCACCGAGAATGTCTGCCACCTCGTGCTTGCGCGCCTGCCCGACGGCGTGCCCGGCACCAAGGGGATCAGCCTGTTTCTGGTGCCGAAATTCATCCCCGACGAAAACGGCAATCCCGGCACCCGCAACAGCCTCAAGGTCATCAGCCTCGAGCACAAGATGGGATTGCATGGCAGCCCCACCTGCGTGATGCAATATGACGGGGCCAAGGGCTGGCTGGTTGGCGAGGCGCATGACGGAATGCGTGCCATGTTCACGATGATGAACAATGCCCGCCTCGGCGTCGGCGGTCAGGGCGTGGGCGTGGCCGAGGGCGCGTATCAGCACGCGCTCGCCTATGCCCAGGACCGTCGCCAGGGCCACACCCCGGTCAAGGGCGGCAGCGGCGCGATCATCGAGCACGCCGATGTGCGCCGGATGCTGGCCTCGATGCGCGCCGAAACCTTCGCCGCGCGCGCCATCGCGCTCGCCTGCGCCAAGGCCATCGACATGCAGACCGCCACCGGTGCCGCGCATTGGGCGGCGCGCGCGGCGCTGCTCACCCCCATCGCCAAGGTCTGCGGCACCGAGACCGGGATCAGCGTGGCCAATACCGGTATCCAGATTCACGGCGGCATGGGCTATATCGAGGAGACGGGTGCCGCGCAGTTCCTGCGCGATGCGCGCGTCACCGCGATCTACGAGGGCACCAACGGCATTCAGGCGATGGATCTGGTGGGCCGCAAGCTGATGGACGGGGGCGAGGCCGCGCTGACCCTCATCGAGGAGATCGAGACGGCGGCAGAGGCCGCGCGCGGCTCGCTGCCCGATCTCGCCGGCCCGGTCTGGCAGGCCAGCGAGAGCCTGCGCGAGGCGACCGACTGGATGCTGGCGCAAACCGATATGACCGAGCGCTTTGCCGGGGCCATCCCTTACTTGTGCGGCTTCGCCCGCGTTCTGGGCGCGCATTTCCACCTCGCGGCGGCACTGGCCGAGGGTGGCGACGGCCCGCGCACGCGGCTGGCGCGGTTCTACATCACCCGGCTCCTGCCCGAGCACGCGGGCCATTTCGCCCATGCCACGCAAGGGGCCGCCGGTCTCTACGCGCTCAGCGCGTCGGATTTCGCAGCATGATGGATGGCGGCGAAATCATCCACCACCCCTGGCCGGGGCCGCCCGCCCCCGCCGAGGCAATCGAGGTGGCAGAGGGCATCCTCTGGCTGCGCCTGCCGCTGCCGATGATGCTCGACCACGTCAATGTCTACGCCCTCGACGAGGGCGACAGCTGGACCGTGGTCGATACCGGCGTCCACACGCCCCGCGCCGTGGCGCTGTGGGAGGCGCTCCTGGCCGGGCCTCTGCGCGGCAAGCCGGTGGGCCGCGTGATCGCCACCCACCACCACCCCGATCATATCGGAATGGCGGGCTGGCTGATGGAGCGCGTCAACGCCACCCTCTGGACATCTCAGACAAGCTGGCTCATGGCGCGGATGTTCATTCTCGATGTCGAGGACCGGCCCGCACCGCAGGCGCTCGAATTTTCGCGCGCAGGCGGGATGGACCCCGAGATATTCGCCCAACGCGCAACCGAGCGCCCGTTCAACTTTTCCGATAGCTGCGCGCCCATCCCGGTGGGCTATCGCCGGATCACCGACGGCGAGGTGATCCGCGCAGGCGGGCGCGACTGGGATGTGCGGATGGGCGGCGGCCACGCGCCCGAGCATGTCACGCTGTGGTCGCGCGAGGACGCGCTGGTGATCGCGGGCGATCAGATCCTGCCCGGCATCAGCCCCCATATCGGCGTCTACCCGAGCGAGCCAGAGGCCAACCCGCTCGCCGATTGGCTCGATTCCTGTGCCCGGCTCGCCCCCCATGCGCGCGCCGATCACCTGGTCTTGCCCGGACACAAGCTGCCCTTTAGCGGCCTGCCGATCAGGATACGGCAACTTGCCGAGAACCACCATTCGGCCCTCGACCGCCTGCGCGCCTTCCTCTCCGGGCCGCGCACCGCCGCCGAGTGCTTTCCGCTTCTCTTCCGGCGCAGGATCGACGAGGGCACCTACGGCCTTGCGCTGGCGGAATCGGTGGCCCATCTCAACCACCTGCTGCACGCGGGCGAGGTCAGGCGCTGGCGGCGCGCGGATGGCGCATGGCTGTGGCAGATGCGGTAACGACGGAGGCAACGGATATGGGCGACAAGATCGACACATCGGCAGAAATGGCCGAGAATGCGGCCATGCCGCGCTGTCACGAGGTGCATTCGCGCCCCGGCCAGCCCTGCATCGAGACGGCGGCCAGATCCCTGCCCAAAACCCCGGTAGACCGCAAAAGCCCCGCACAATGGGCCTATGAGCGGCTGATTCTCTACATCAAGAATTTCGAGGAAACCCTCGACGAGGCGCACGAGGTCGCAATGGGCTTTGCCGGGTCGGATGCGGGCACCATCCGCATCGAGGGGATGGGCTATTTCGATCCCGATATCGTGACCTTCTACGGCGAGGACCAGATGGGAACGCGCACCCAGCTCGTGCAGCATGTGAGCCAGCTTTCGGTCATGCTGCGCGCCCTGCCCAAGCAGGTCGAAGAGGCCCCGCCCACGCGCATCGGCTTTCGCCTCGCCCAGGATCTCGAAGAGGATTAAGCCTGCCCTCGGGTTGACGCGTGACAGCGCGCCGTAAATACATTAATCCGCACTCGACCCGAAACCGCATGACACAAGGAGAGCACGACATGGCCGAACACAAGCACGGCGAAATGGATATCACCGCTCAGAAAAAGACCTTCGAGGGCTTCATAAAGTGGTCGGTCTGGTCGGTCGTCTGTATTGCCGTCTTCCTGATCTTCCTCGCGATGGTCAACGGCTGATCCAGCCCAAAAGCGGAGAGCCTGATGCGCTCGATCCTTCTGGCGCTGGGTGCCGCGCTCTTTCTGGCCGGTTGTGCCGCCGAATCCGTCCGCTCGCCGATGGAAGAGGTGAGCCGCGCCGCCTATGTCCATGACGGGCCGCCGCGGCTTACCCTCTTCACGATGATAAACAACAATTCGGGTTCAGGCGCGCACAGCTCCCTGATGATAAACGGCGCGCAGCGGGTGATTTTCGATCCGGCGGGCTCGTTCAACAGTCTGCGCACCCTGCCGGAACGCGACGACGTGCTTTATGGCATCACCCCGCATGTCGCCGATGTCTACACCCGCTACCACGCGCGCAAGACCTTCCACGTGCGCATCCAGAAGCTCGACGTGTCGCCGGAGCTGGCGGCGCGCGCGATCCGCCTTGTCGAGGAAAACGGGCCGGTGCCCAATGCCGCCTGCGCGCTGGCGACCTCGCGCATCCTTGGCGAGCTGTTTCCCGGCCAGGTGGGCACCTCGTGGTTCCCGAAAAAAATCGCCGATGATTTCGCGCGCATCCCCGGCGTGACCGAGGAAACGCTCTACGAATACGACGACGACGACAATTCCAGGGTGCTCGCCAATTGGGATCCGGCCCGCGCCCGCGCGAACTGACCGGAGCCTGTAGGGACGCGATGCGGCGGGATGGCTGTCGTGACGGGCTTGGAGGGGACGTTTGCATCTTGTCCCTCCGCGCGGAATCAAGGCGCGCTTGC
>DISF01000027.1:41073-41277 GCA_002421985.1 Roseovarius sp. UBA6217
AGCGCCCACCCGCGGTCGGGCGCTCACGCGGCTCTGAACATGACTGCCAATCTCCCCTCCAGGCCCTAAGCAGCCTCCGCCACACCAGCCGAACCCTTGTGCCCGCAGCCAAACACCCGCGCTTGCACCTCACGCGTCACCGGGTCGGCACCGGCTCCTCGCCGCGATAATCGTAGAATCCGCGCCCGCTCTTGCGCCCGAGCC
>DISF01000027.1:41430-42918 GCA_002421985.1 Roseovarius sp. UBA6217
TGAAGGCGGGGAAATCCTCGGCGCTCGCCGCCGTCTTGCCAAGACGCTCGACCACGCCCAGGCAGGTGTCGAATGTCGCCTTGTCGGTGGCGATGCCCCGGATCAGTTCCACCAGTTGCATCACCGGCACCGGGTTCATGAAGTGAAAGCCCATGAACCTCTCGGGGCGGTCGGTGCGGCTTGCCAGCCGGGTGATCGAGATGGACGAGGTGTTGGTGGTCAGGATCGTATGCTCCGCCAGATGCGGCAGCAGCGCGTCGAAGATCTTCTGCTTGATGTCCTCGCGCTCGGTGGCGCTCTCGATGATGAGATCGGCCTTGCCGAGCGTCGGCAGATCCTGCGTCGTGGTGATCCGCGCCAGCGCCGCCTCCATCGTGTCGGCGGTGATCTTGCCACGGCTCACCTGCCGCTCAAGGTTCTTGCGGATCAGCGCCACCGCCTTGTCCAGCGCCTCGGCGCTGACATCGTTGAGCAGCACCTCATAACCCGCGAGAGCCATCACATGCGCGATGCCATTGCCCATCTGGCCTGCACCCACAACGCCCACTGTCCGGATGTCCATGCACCGCCCCCTGTTTACACCTCGGGAACAGCATAGGCCCCGGCGGGGGCAGGCCGCAAGGGGCGGGGATCGCTAAAATATGGCGCGAATTCGAGGGTTAGGAGATTGGAAAGGCGAATCGGGCAGGCTCGGAACCGGGTGAGTTGAAACGGGTGGGACCGATGACCTATGAACGCTTGGGGCTGCGGCCCCTCGACTATCAGCCTGTGCATTACGCAGGCTCGACACTGGCCTTTCGCGGGCCGCGCCGCTCGCTCGGGCGCGGCTATGTCGCCTGCCTGGGCAGCACCGAAACCTATGGCAGCTTTGTCGCGCGGCCCTGGCCCGCGCTGCTCGAGCATGACCTTGGCGCAACCTGCGTCAATCTGGGCCTGCCCAATGCCGGGCCGGATGTCTTTGCCTGTGATCCGGGCCTCAGGCGCATGGCGCAGGGGGCGCGCGCCGTGGTGCTGCAACTGCCCTGCGCGATGAACCTCTCCAATCCCTTCTACCGGGTGCATCCGCGCCGCAATGACCGCTTTGTTGCCGCAGAAACGCCGCTGCGCGATCTCTACCCCGAGGTGGATTTCACCGAGTTTCATTTCACCCGCCACCTCATACGCGGCCTCATCGCGATCTCGCCCGCGCGCTTTGCGCAGGTCCGCGCCGCGATGCAAAAGGCCTGGGTGGCGCGCATGACCGCGCTCTTGCACGACATGGTGCCGCCGGTGGTGCTGTTGTGGCTGGCCAATCACGCGCCCGGCTCTGGCACCGGCAGCGCCGCCCTGCATGATGATCCGGCCTTTGTCAGCCGCGCCATGCTCGACGCCATAGCCCCCCACGCCACCGTGACGGTGCGGGCCGTGATCTCGGGTGCGGCGCGCGCCCGGGGCACGCTCGGGATGCGCTTTGATCCCATGCAGGCCGAGATCGCCGCCGCCCTGCCC
>DISF01000009.1 GCA_002421985.1 Roseovarius sp. UBA6217
CAGCGCGCCGATGATGCCGATGGGCATGGCAAGCATGACGGCAAAGGGAATCGACCAGCTTTCATAAAGCGCCGCCAGCGACAGGAACACCGCGGCGAGCGAAAGCGCATAGAGAAGCGGCGCCTGACTGCCCGAGTCGCGTTCCTCCAGCGAAAGCCCCGTCCACGCCAGCTCAAACCCGGTGCCAAGCTCTGCGACAAGCCGCTCCATCTCGGCCATCGCCTCGCCGGTCGAGACGCCGGGGGCGGGAGAGCCCTGGATCTGGACCGCCGGGATGCCGTTATAGCGGTAAAGCCCCTGCGCCCCATAATCCCAATTGCCCTCGGAGAAATTCGAGAACGGCACCAGCCCGCCGCTGGCATTGCGCACGCGCCATTTCTCGATATCGGTGGGGGTGGCGCGGGCCTCGGCTTCACCCTGCACATAGACGCGCTTGATGCGCCCCTGATCGAGGAAATCGTTCACATAGCTGCCAGCCCAGGCGATTTGCAGCAATTGGCCCACATCCGTGGGTGTCAGCCCCATCGCCCCCGCCTTGCGCCAGTCGATATCAAGATTGAACTGCGCCGCATCCTCAAGCCCGTTGGGCCGGGCAGAGGCGATGAGATCGCTTTGCGCCGCCATCCCCAGAAGCCGGTTGCGCGCCGCCATCAGGTCAACATGGCTCTGACCGCCGCGGGCCTGAAGGTAGAAATCAAACCCCGACACATTGCCCAGCTCGATCACCGAGGGCGGCACCACCGGGAACACCATCGCATCGCGGATCTGGCTGAAGGCCCCAAAGGAGCGGCCCGCAAGCGCCTGCACGCTTTGATCGGGTCGCGGGCGTTCGTCCCAGTCCTTGAGCTTTACGAAGGCGATGCCCATGTTCTGGCCGTTGCCCGCCAGGCTGAACCCGACGACGCCGAAAATGGAATCCACCACCTCGGTTTCCTGCTCGAGGTAATAATTCTCTACCTGTTTCACCACGTCGAGCGTGCGCCCGGAGGTGGCTCCCGTGGGCGTCTGAATGATGGTGAAGAGAATGCCCTGATCCTCATCGGGCAGAAAGCCCGTGGGTGTGCGCACGAACATCAGCGCCATGCCGACGCCCAAGGCGAGATAGACCAGGAGCACCCGCACCGGGCGGCGCACCGACCAGCGCACCGTGCCAGTATAGCCTTTGGTCACCGCGTTGAACCCGGTATTGAACCACGCAAACGGCCCGCGCTGCGGCTCGTGCCCCTTGGGCTTGAGCAGCGAGGCGCAGAGCGCGGGCGTCAGCGTGATCGCCACCACGACCGAAAGCGCCATCGCCGAAACAATGGTGATCGCGAATTGCTGATAGATCACGCCGGTCGAGCCGGGAAAGAACGCCATCGGCACGAACACCGCCGAGAGCACCATCGCGATGCCCACCAGCGCGCCGGTGATCTGGCCCATGGATTTATGCGTGGCCTCGCGTGGGCCAAGGCCTTCTTCCTCCATGATGCGTTCGACGTTTTCAACCACCACGATGGCGTCATCGACCAGAAGACCGATGGCCAGCACCATCGCCAGCATCGTGAGCGTGTTGATCGAAAAACCGGCAGCGGCCAGCACCCCGAACGTGCCCAAGAGGACCACGGGCACCGCAAGCGTCGGAATGATCGTCGCGCGCAGGTTTTGCAGGAAAAGCAGCATCACGAGAAACACAAGCCCGATCGCCTCGAACAGGGTCTTGACCACCTCCTTGATCGAGATCTCCACGAAAGGCGTGGTGTCATAGGGGATCACGTAATCGACGCCCTCGGGAAAGAAGCGGGCGAATTCCTCCATCTTTTCCTTGATCGCGCGTGCGGTCTCGAGCGCGTTGGCCCCCGGTGCCAGCGTGATCGCCATGCCCGCCGACGGATTGGTGTTGAACCGCGCGGTGGTGGCATAGTTTTCCGCCCCGATCTCGACCCGCGCGACGTCATCGATCAGCACCAGCCCGCCATCGGTTTCGGCGCGCAGAACGATCTGGCGGAAATCCTCGGGCGTGCTGAGCAGCGATTGCGCGGTGATCGTGGCGTTGAGTTGCTGGCCCTCCACGGTCGGGTGTGCGCCAAAAGCGCCCGCCGAGATCTGCGCATTCTGGGCGGAAACCGCCGCCACCACATCCGACGGCGTCAGGCCAAACCCCGCCAGCTTGGACGGGTCGAGCCAAATACGCATCGCATATTGCGCGCCGAACACATTGACCGATCCGACACCTTCGGTCCGGCTCAGCTCGTCGACAAGGTTGGTGACCATGTAATCCGACAGGTCCACCTGATCGAAGGTGCCATCGGTCGAGATCATCCCCACCACCATCAGAAACCCGGCCGAGGATTTTTCGACCTTGATGCCCTGACGCTGCACGATTTCAGGCAAGAGCCGCGTGGCCTGACCCAACTTGTTCTGCACCTGCACCTGCGCGATATCTGCATCGGTGCCGGTCTCGAATGTCAGGGTGATCTGGGCATCGCCTTGCGAGGTCGAGCGCGACGAGAAATAGCGCAACCCATCCAGCCCGGTCATCTGCTGTTCGATCACCTGCGTCACGGTATTGGCCACCGTATCGGCGGATGCGCCGGGATAATTGGCCGTAACGGTCACGGAGGGTGGCGCGATCTGGGGATATTGTGCGACCGGCAAGAGCCGGATCGCCAGCACACCCACGCCCATGATCAGGATCGATATAACCCAGGCAAAGACCGGACGATCTATGAAGAAACGTGCCATTTTCGTGTCCCTTGCCCGGCTACTCTGCGCGCTCTTCGGGGGCGACAGTTGCCCCCGGCGCGGTTTTCTGAAATCCCGACACCACAAGCCTGTCGCCGGGTTCCAGCCCCTCGTTCACCACCCAGTCGGCATCACGATCCTGTATGATGCCGATGGCGCGCTCTTCGATCACGTTCTCGGCGTTCACGACCCATACGTTGGGTCGCCCGCGCCGGTCGCGCACGACGCTTTCCTGCGGCACCAGATAGACCCCCTTGGCCACCTCGACCGGCATGAGAACCTGCACATACATACCCGGCAAAAGCAGCAAATCGGGATTGTCGAACTCCATACGCAGCGTGACCACCCCGGTTTGGGCATCGACATTCGGCTCGGCAGCCCTGAGATGGCCGGTCTCGGAATAGTCCGACCCATCCGCAAGGATCAGCCGCACCGTCGCATCGGCACCGCGCAGCGCATCTTCGGTCTCGCCACGCCGCCAGCGAAGCAGGTCGGCGGCGGATTGGGTCACGTCCACGTAAACCGGGTTGATATTGCGGATCACCGCCAATGGCTGCGCCTGGCTCGCGGTCACAAGCGCGCCCTGCGAGGTCTGCGACAGGCCGATCCGGCCCGAGAGCCGCGCGCGTATCGTGGTGCGCGACAGCTCGATCTCGGCGGAGTTGAGTTGCGCGCGCGCAAGCTCCAGCCCGGCCTCGGCGCTGTCACGGGCAGATACCGCCTCGTCGAGCGCCTGCTCGCTGGCCACGTTGCGCGATTGCAACTCGACAAGCCGCCGCGCCTCGCGTTCGGCGGCGCGCAGCACGGCCTCGGCCTGCGCCACGCTGGCGCGCGCCTGACGCACCGTCGCCTCATAGGTGGACTGGTCGATCTGGTAGAGCGGATCGCCCTCGGCCACGTCTGCGCCCTCGTCGAACAGGCGTTCAGTGATGATGCCGTTGACCTGCGGGCGCACTTCGGCCTCTGCAGAGGCGGCGACGCGCCCCGGCAAGAGCGAGGTGAGCGTCACATCCTGCGGCTCGACCGTGACCACTGTCACCGGCACCGGACCCTGCTGGGCCGTCAGTGCGGCCGGGACAATGCAGGCACAGGCGGCAACCGCCACCACCACGAAACGGGAAAGACAAGTCATCACAAGCCCTTTCAAAGACAAAGGTTTGGGGCGCACGCATCCGGTAAGATGAGAGTTGTTGTGGTTTGTAGATATGACGCTTTGGGAAATAGCAAGTGCAAAGGTCTCGGGGCAATGACCCGATGCCCCACCGGGCCCCTTTGTTTTCGGCTCACGCGCCCATGTCCGCGCAGGACACCGCCTGATCTTCCGCCCCGCATGCCTCATCCGCGCAGGACACCGCCCGTGGCCTTGCCGACCTTTTCCACGATCCTTGCCGAAACGGCCTCGATCTCGGCCTCGGTCAGGGTGCGGTCGCGCGGTTGCATCCGCACCGTCACGGCAAGCGATTTCTTGTCCTCGCCAAGATTGCCGCCGATGAATTCGTCAAACACCCGCACATCCTCGATCAGCGTCTTGTCGGCCCCGGCGGCGGCATTGACCAGCGTGATCGCCTCGACGCCGGTATCGACGACAAAGGCGAAATCGCGCTCCACCGCCTGAAGATCGCTCACACCGAGCGCCCCGCGCGAGGCGCTGCTCTTGCGCGGCAGCGGGATCTCTTCGGGGAAAAGGGTAAAGGCCACAGCCGACCCCTTCACGTCGAACGCGCGCAGCACGCGCGGGTGCAGCTCGCCGAAAATGCCCAGCACCTTGTTCGGCCCGAGGCAGATCATCCCGTGCCGCCCCGGATGCCACCACGCGGGCGCGCCGCGCAGGATCTGCACCTTGGCGGGTGCCCCCATGCCCGAGAGGATCGCCTCGGCATCGGCCTTGGCATCAAAGAGATCATGCGCGCGCGCGCTGCCATGCACGTCTTTTGGCCCGGTGCGGCCCACGAGGATACCGGCCACCATCAGAGCCTGCTCCTCGGGCTCGCCGCCGTGAAAGGCGTGGCCCACCTCAAAGAGCGCCATATCCATGATCCCGCGCGCCTGGTTGCGCGCCGCCGCCTGCAACAGCCCCGGCAGCAGCGAGGGGCGCATATGGCTCATGTCCGAACTGATCGGGTTGGCAAGCCTCGTGGCGTCGCCACCGCCGCCGAAAAGCGCCGCGGCCTCATGGTCGATAAAGCTGTAGGTGACGCATTCATTATAGCCCAGCGCCGCCGCGCCGCGCCGCGCGATCTGCGCGCGCTTCTGCATCGGGCTGAGGATCGGCCTGGGCACGCCGGGCAGGGCGCGCGCCATCGGGCGGCCTTCGAGTTTGGTCAGCGACGCGATCCGCGCCACCTCCTCGACAAGATCCGCCTCGCCAAGAATATCGGGCCGCCAGCTTGGCACATGGGCCATGTTGCCCTCGAGCCGGAAGCCGAGCGCGGTCAGGGTCTGGCGCTGATCGCTTTCGGGAATATCCATGCCCACAAGCGAGCGCACCCGCGCCGCATCGAGCCGGTAGGCGCGCGCCACGTCCGGCACCTTGCCCGCGACCACGCGATTGGACGGCGTGCCACCGCAAAGATCAAGGATCATCTGCGTTGCCAGATCAAGCGCCTCGTCGTTGAACGCCGGGTCTATGCCGCGCTCGTTGCGATAGCGCGCGTCGGAATTGATCTTGAGCGCGCGGCCCGTCATGGCGATCTGCACCGGGTCCCAGACGGCGGCCTCGAGAAAGACGTTGACCGTCTCATGGGTGCAGCCGGTGGCGAGCCCCCCCATGATCCCGCCGATGCTCTCGATGCCGGTATCGTCAGAGATCACCACCTGTCCGGGGCCGAACTCATAGGTCTTGTCGTCAAGGCCCACAAGCGTCTCGCCGCCCTGCGTGCGATGCACGCGAAGATCGCCCGCCACCTTGTCTGCGTCGAACACGTGCAGCGGGCGGTTGCGGTCATAGGTGAAGAAATTGGTGATATCCACCAGCGCCGAGATAGGCCGCAACCCGATCGCGCGCAGGCGCTGCTGCAACCAGTCGGGCGAGGGCCCGTTCCGCACATCGCGAATAAGCCGCCCGGCAAAGACGTGACAGCCCCCCTGCGCGGCATCCTCGTCGATGGTCACGCGGATGGGGCAGGTGAACTGCCCCTCGATAGTCGCCACCGGCGCGGGCCGCAGCGTGCCAAGCCCGCGCGCGGCAAGATCGCGCGCGATCCCCCGCACGCCAAGCGCATCGGGGCGGTTCGGCGTGATCGCGATCTCGATCACCGGATCCACCTTGGCCGGGTCGTTTGCCGCCAGCCAGTCGGCAAACCGTTCGCCCACCTCTCCCGAGGGCAATTCGATGATGCCGTCATGCGCGTCCGACAACTCCATCTCGCGCTCCGAGCACATCATGCCCGCGCTTTCGACCCCGCGGATCTTGCCCACGCCGATGGTTGTGTCGATTCCCGGCACATAGGTGCCCGGCTTGGCCACCACCACGGTGATCCCCGCGCGCGCGTTGGGCGCACCGCAGACGATCTGCACCTCGCCCTCGGCGGTGGCCACCCGGCACACGTGCAGCCGGTCGGCATCGGGATGTTGCCCGGCCTCCAGCACCTTGCCGATGGTGAAATCGCGCAGCCGCGCCGCCGGGTCGCTCACGTTCTCGACCTCAAGGCCGAGATCGGTCAGCGTCTCGGCGATCTCGGTGACGGTGGCGCTGGTATCGAGATGATCTTTCAGCCAGGAGAGTGTGAATTTCATAGGTCATTTCCGCCTGCAAGCCCGCGTTCCTCCGCGCTTTAGCGGATATGGCCGACATGGAAAACCCCGCTTTGCAGCGGCGCTTTCGGGTTGTGCCGGGATGGGACCGTCTCAGCCCTGCCAGCGGCCCGAGAAATCGAACGCGGCATCATAGCCAAAAAGCGCCACAGCCCCGCCGGTATGAAGGAACACCACCCGCTCGCCCGTCTTGAAATGGCCCTTGCGGATAAGGTCGATCAAGCCCGCCGCGCCCTTGGCCGAATAGACCGGATCGAGCAGGATCCCCTCCAGCTCGGCGAACATCTTGATCGCCTCCAGCCCGCTTTGCGTGGGAATACCATAGCCCTCGCCCACGTAATCGGTATTGGCCACCACATCCGCGCGCGCGACAACACCCGCGCAGCCCAGCTTTTCGGCGGTCGCACAGGCGAGGTTGTAGACGTTTTCCTCCTGCTTGGGTTTGGGTGCGCGCACGCCGATGCCCAGAAGCGGGATGTGCGCATTCATCGCCTTGAGGCCCGTGATGAGGCCCGCCTGCGTGCCCGCGCTGCCGGTAGCGTGGACGATATGATCGACCGTGAGGCCGCGATCATTGAACTGGCCCAGCATCTCGAAGGCGCAATTGACATAACCCAGCGCGCCGGTAGGGTTCGAGCCGCCGCCGGGGATGGTATAGACGTTGCGCCCGTCGGCGCGAAACCGCTCCGCCACCTGCTCCATCTCGGCATTCATGTCGCCGCCGCCGGGGCGCTTTTCGGTCGTGGCCCCGTGCAGGTGATCAAGCAGCACGTTGCCGTTATTGTTGTAATTGGCGTTGTTGGAGCCGGTCCTGTCCTCGAGCAGGATATGGCAATCCATGCCCATCCTGGCGGCAAAGGCAGCGGTCTGCCGCGCGTGGTTGGATTGCGTGGCGCCTTGGGTCATCACCATGTCGGCGCCTTGCAACTCTGCCTCGGCCATCAGGAATTCAAGCTTGCGGGTCTTGTTGCCGCCGGTGCTCAGCCCGGTGCAATCATCGCGCTTGATCCAGATTTCCGGCCCGCCCAACTCCCGGCTCAGCCGATCAAGCCGCTCCAGCGGGGTGGGCAGATGCGCGACGAAGCGGCGGGGAAAGCGGGCAAGATGCATGGGGCCTCCGGTCAATATGCGTTTTCATGATCTAGCGGCGTGACACATCCCCTGTCCAATGCCAATCTCGCCAAAGGTTATGCAGGATACGCAAGATGCGCCATGTCAGCCAATCGGCCTTTACCCGGCGGTTGCGGGTGATCGCGGCGGCGCGCCGCAAGCCGCTCACGCTCTTGCCCGAGGCCGTGCCGCACCTGCCCGCCATGCACAGCCTTGCGCAGCCGCCATCGCTTTGATTTAACCGCCCCATTGCCCTGCCCGGAGGCCGCCCGATGGTCGATATCGCCACCCGCGTCTACAACCACCGCTGGAAGATGGATCCCATCGTCCGCTCGCTCATCGACACGGATTTCTACAAACTGCTGATGTGTCAGAGCGTGCGGCGCAATTCCCCCGAGACCGAGGTCACGTTTTCGCTCATCAACCGCACCACATCCGTGCGGCTGGCCGATCTGGTGGATGAGGGCGAATTGCGCGAGCAGCTTGACCATATCCGCACCCTGTCGCTCTCGCGCGGCGAGAGCACCTGGATGCGCGGCAATACATTTTACGGCAAGCGGCAGATGTTCACCCCCTCGTTCATGGACTGGTTCGAGGGCTTGCGCCTGCCGCCCTATCACCTGGAGCGGCGCGACGGGCAATACGAGCTGACATTCGAGGGCAAATGGCCCGAGGTGATGCTCTGGGAGATTCCGGCGCTTGCGGTTCTGATGGAGTTGCGCGCCCGCGCGGTGCTTGGCGACATGAAGAAATTCGAGCTTCAGGTGCTCTATGCCCGCGCGATGACCAAGCTTTGGGAAAAGGTCAAAGGGCTGCGCCTGCTCGAGGGCTTGCGAATCGCCGATTTCGGCACCCGGCGGCGGCATTCCTTCCTGTGGCAGGACTGGTGCGTGCAGGCCATGCGCGAGGGGTTGGGCGACCGCTTTATCGGCACCTCCAATTGCCTCATCGCCAAGAATCGCGATCTCGAGGCGATCGGCACCAATGCGCATGAATTGCCGATGGTCCATGCCGCACTGGCGCAAAACGACGAGGAACTTGCCCGCGCCCCCTACAAGGTGTTGGCGGACTGGCACGAAGAGCATGACGGCAACCTGCGGATCATCTTGCCCGACACCTTCGGCACAGAGGGGTTTTTGCGGCGCGCGCCCGACTGGCTGGCAGGCTGGACCGGGATTCGCATCGATTCCGGCCGGCCCGAAGAGATCGCCGAAATGGCGATCCGCTGGTGGCAGGCGCATGGCGAAGACCCCCGCGACAAGATACTGATCTTTTCCGATGGTCTCGACGTGGCGCGGATCGCCGAGCTTCATCAGCGGTTCGCCGGGCGGGTGCGCACGTCTTTTGGCTGGGGCACGCTGCTCACCAACGATTTTCGCGGTCTGACGCCCGATGATGCGCTCGCGCCGTTTTCGCTCGTCTGCAAGGCCGTCTCGGCCGAGGGGCGACCGACGGTGAAACTATCGGACAATCCCCGCAAGGCGATGGGGCCAGAGGACGAGATCGCCCGCTATCGCCGGGTTTTCGAGGTGGGCGAACAGGCCGCGATCGACGTGGTGGTCTGAAAAGGCTCACTGCAAGCTCAGGTATTGGCGCGCTCACCGCATCACGTATTTGCGCGCTCACCGCACGACGATCATTTGCGCGCTCACCGCACGACGATCATTTGCGCGCTCACCGCACGACGAATTCGGCGTGAAGTGCCCCCGCCGCCTTGATGCTCTTGAGGATGTCGATCATGTCGCGCGGGGCCACGCCAAGCGCGTTCAGCCCGGCGATCACCTCGGCAAGAGATGTGCCCTCGGGCACCTCGGCAAGTCCGATCCCCGGCTCCTCCTCGATCCCGGCCGCGGTGCGCGGCACCACCACCGTTTGGCCGCGGGCGAACGGGTTGGGCTGCACCGCAAGCGGGGTCTCCTGGATGCGCAGCGTGAGATTGCCTTGCGACACTGCGACACGCGAAATGCGCACATCCTGCCCCATCACGATGGTGCCCGAGCGTTGATCGACGACAACCCGCGCCTTGCGCTGGGGATCGACCATCAGGTTTTCCACCCGCCCGATCGCATGTGCCGGGGATCGCGCGCGCATCTGCGCGAGATCAAGCCGCACCGTGCCGGAATCGATCATCAGGGCCACAGGCCGCCCCACCGCGCCGTTGATCGCACGCTCGATCCGCCCGGCGGTGGTAAAATCCGGCTCGCGCAGCGCCAGCCGCAGGCTCTCCATGCCCGCGAAATCAAATTCCACCTCGCGCTCGATCCGCGCGCCCGACGGGATCGTGCCCGATGTCGGCACGCCCTGGGTGACGCCTCCGGCCTCGCCTTCGGCAACGACACCGCCGGCGATGATGGTGCCCTGCGCCACGGCATAGATTTGCCCGTCAGCAGCGTTGAGCGGTGTCATCACCAGCGTGCCGCCCAAGAGGCTCTTGGCATCGCCGATTGCGGACACGGTGATGTCGATCTGGCTGCCGGCGCGGGCGAAGGGCGGCAACTCGGCGGTGACAAGAACGGCGGCGACATTCCTGGGCCGGAATTGCTCGCCCGTGACATTCACCCCGAGCCGCTCCAGCGTGTTGGACATGAGTTCCTCGGTGAAAGGCGCGTTGCGCAACCCGTCGCCGGTTCCGTTGAGGCCGACAACGAGCCCGTAGCCAAGCAGATCATTGCCGCGCACCCCGTCGAATTCCACCAGATCCTTGATGCGGACCGGCCCGGCCAGGGCAGGCCCGGTGCCGCGGATCACAACGAGGCACAAGGCGAGGGCAATCACGATCATGCGGGCGAGATGGCTCATGACAGGAAATTCGCCAGGTTGAGGCGCGCCGTGCGCGCGGTGATCGTGTAGAGCGTTTCAAGGTGCGCCTGCACCTGTGCGAGCGCGCTGGCGCTGTCGAAGATATCGATCGAGAGCAGATCGTTGCGCGCGATCCCGAGGCTTGTGATCTCTGCGTCGATCCGGCTTTGGGCCTGCGCGATGCGCTCTTCGGCAAAGCCAAGCTGCGCGTGCAGGCGCGTGATCCCGTCCTGACCGGCGAGGAGCCCCGTGCCCATCTCGCGCGCGATGGCGGAGCGGTCTTCATGCCCCAGCGCGAGCGCCGGATCATCGAGCAGCGACAGCATCGCCACCTGCTTGATCTGGTCGCGCAAGGCGGCATCGTCGGCGCGAATGCGCAGCGCGACGGTTTCCCCGGCCCCCAGCGCATGGGCCGTGGCGGTCGCCTGCCCGCCGCGATAGATCGAGGTGGCAAACCCGCCCCCCGGCGCATCGAAAAAGCTATCGAGCGCGTCCCGCAGCGCCGCCCGGTCGGGGGCCGCCGCCAGGCTCGTGCGCAGCGCGCCCAACAGCGTTTCTGCATCGGCCAGCGGCGGGCGATCGGTGACATCGCCTCCGAACAGGGCGCGGCCAGCCGAGCCACTGTTGAGCGCGCCGATCATGGTCGAGAGCGCCGCGCGCGCCGCATCGGCGAGAATGCCGGGTTGGGCCGCACCGCCTGCCTGCCCGGTGACAAGCGCCGCCGCGGCAAGCGAATCGGTGCTTTCCTGCACGCGGCCAAGCGCCGTTTGCATGATCCCGGCATCGAGCGCGGCGATTCGCGCCACGCCTCGATGCGCGTCAGCGAGGGTCAGCGCGCGCTCGATATCGTTGAGCGGCAGCAGGTTGCCGGACAGGTGTTTCGCCGTATCGGCAGCCCGGCCCGTCGAGACCTCCTGGGTCAGGTTTCCCAAATTGCGCACCAGAAGCGTGCTCTGCCGTCGCAAAACAAAGCTCTGGGCAAGATCACCGATGGAATTCAGGGCCATTGTCATATCCTCAGAAGGGTTTGCATCATGTCGTCCAGCGTCTGGATCATGCGCGCGTTGGCGGCGAATGCCTGCTCCACCAGCAGCAGGCGCTGCAACTCGGCATCGCTGTCCACCCCCCCGCGCAATTCCAGCTCGCGCAGTTCCCCGGCCTGCCCGGCGGCAAAGCTCACCGCGCTCTCGGCGGCAAGCCGTGCCTGCGCGATCCGGCTCGAAAGATCCGCCGCCCGGCCAGAAAGATCGCGCCGCGCCTCGCCCGGCGCGGGTGCGTTGATTTCCGCGAACGCCGCGCCAAGCGCGGCGAGAAACGGCGCATCCGCCGGGGTGCCAGGGATGGCGGCATCGGGGCCGCTGCGCAGGCGGAAAAGCGCGCCGCCCTGTGCCGGATCGACTGCGGGATTGATCGCGAGCCGCCCGGCAAGCCCGGCCTCACCCGCCGGATCAAGGCGCGCACCGGCATCTGTAAAGAGCGCGGGCGATGGCGGTGGCGTGAGCGCCTCGACACGCTCGATCACATCGCGGGCGAGCGCATCGAGACCGCGCTGCGCTGCGTGTCCGAGCCCGTCGCGATTGTCGAAAAGCGCGGCAAGCCGACCTCCGTCAAGCGGCCCGCCTGCCCCGGTCCGCACCGGCTGACCTTCGATTTCGAGCCCCGAGACAAGGCCGTTATCCAGCGTCATATGCGCCGCAACGAGCGGCATCGCCTCGAATCCGATCTTGGCCGCGCGCCCGTCGAGCAGCAGCGCGCCGCCGGTAGACACAAGCGCCACAGCCCCGCGTGGCCGCTCCAACTGCCGCAGCGGGACCAGTTCGGCGATACCGTCGATCACCTGCTGCCGCTGATCTTCGAGCGCCGCGGTCTCATGACCTGCCGATCGCGCCGCGACGATGCGCGTATTGAGCTCGGCCACCTGGCCAAGCCCGGTATTGAGCCGCTCGACGGCGGTTGCGATATCGGTATCGGCGCGGCTGCGCAGGGTCTCGATCTGGCTCGAGGCGGTATTCAGCGCCGCACCCAGTGCCGTCAGGTCACGCAGGACCGTGGCCAGCCGGATATCATCCTCGGGCCGGGCCGTGGCCCCGGCGATGACGGCCTCGACGGCAGTGATGCGATCCACGAGGCTGTCGCCCTCGCCGGGCAGGCCCAGCACACGCTCCACCGAAGCGGCGAACCCGGCGCGCGTCTGCGCACCCGCAAGCGCGCTGTCGGCCAGCCGACGATCGCCGAGCAGCACGGGATCGACATGGCGGGCGATACCCGTGACCGCCACGCCGCCGCGCCCGCCCTGCGCCTGAAGCCCAAGCTCGCGCGGGGCAAAGCCCGGCGTTAGCGCGTTGGCGAGATTGCCGGCGATGACATCGGTCTGGCGCGAGCTTGCGCTCAGGCCGCTCAGGGCGCTGTTGAGGGCAGCGGATATGGACATGGCCTGCGTCCTTTCCCGGTCGCGTCAGGGTCAGCGGATGATGTTGGTGGTTTCCTGCAACATTTCGTCGACGGTCTGGATCACGCGCGCATTGGAGGAATAGGCGCGTTGCGTCTGGATCATGTCGGTCAGTTCGTGGGCGACATCGGTGGCCGATTCCTGCCGGGCGAAAGAAACAAGATCGCCGGTCGGGCCGTCGCCTGCATCCCAGAGAAAGAAGCTGCCGCTGTCGATCGAGGGGCGATAGGTCTGGCGGTCGAGGGCCACCATGCCGTTCGGGTTGGGCAGGTCGACAAGCGGCACCTGAAAGATCGTCCGCGTGACCCCGGTATCGAACGTGGCATGGACGAACCCGTTTTCATCGACCTCGACCGAGACCATGTTGCCGACCGGCGAGCCATCCTTGGAGATCGACAGCGGCGCAAAGCTGTCGGAGAGTTGCGTCAGCCCCTCGGCGGTGCCGGGGCGGCCGATATTGATCTCGACCGGGCCGCCATCGACGGTCGCGATCAGGCGTCCGGTGGCCGGGTCATACGGCCCGCCGCTGAGGCTGGTCACGTTGAGCAAAGTACCGCCAGCGGCGCGCGAATCATCGAATTCGAGCTGGTATTCGCCGATCACCGCACCGCCGCTCGCGGAATCGCGCAGCGTCATGGTCCACATATTCGATGTGCCGGTCGCGGGAATCTGCGGCGTGAAACTGGCGGTGATGGTTTCGGAGCGGCCAAGATTGTCGAAATATTCTATCGGCAGGACATGTGGATCGCCGCTTGCCCCCGCTTCGGTATCGGTCGCGGGCAGGTTGACACCGAGGGTAAGCGCCGTGGTCGGCTCGCCGGTGAGCTGGTTCACATTCACCCGCACCGGCACCAGCCCCTCGCTGGTGTCGCGCGGGAACGGAGGCACCGTGCCATCAGGGCCGGCGGGCCAGCCCAGAAGGGTCAGGCCCGAGGCGGTCACAAGCCGCCCCTCGGCATCGGTGCGAAACGAGCCGCTCGTGGTCAGGAGCATCTGCGGCCTGCCATTGGCAACCGCGACCTGGCTGCTTTCCGCGACCGGGATAAAGCCACGCCCGCGCACCGCGAGATCGGTCGGGTTCGCGGTGGGGGCAAGCGAGCCGCCCTGGTCGACAAGCCGTTCGGTCGTGGACCGCACGCCGCCGGCGGCGTAATTGCCGCCATTGCCCCGGATAACGAGCGACTCAAAGCTCGTCTCGACCCGGCGATACCCGGAGGTTGAGGAATTGGCGATATTGTCGGAAATCGCGGCGAGGCGCGACGCATTGGCATTGAGCCCCGCGACGCTGGCATTGAGGGAAGAGGAAATCGTCATGGACACGCCTTTCATCTGGATCGAGCATCGTCTCGACACAGTCATAGGCGCGTTGCCTTAACAGCAGGCTAACCGCTAAAATTATTCGTTTGTCATTGGGAGCGGAGCAAGATCACCTCGAGTCGGTTGTTGCGGGGCGACATCGGATCGCGCGTTGCGGGCGCGCGGTCGGCATGGCCGGTCAGCCGCCGCATCCGCCTGTGCGAAAGCCCCGCCTCCTCCAGCAGAAGGCGCATCCGGTTGGCGCGCGCGGCAGAGAGTTCCCAGACCGGGTTTTCCGCGAGCGTCACGGGCCGCGCACGGGTATGCCCGGCGATGGCGATATCGTTGATGACCGTTCCGGCCACCGTGGCGATGATATCGGCAATGTCGCGCAGGATCGGGGTTGGTTCGCTCTGGTCCGGCACGAAAAGCGCCGCCTCGCCAATATCAAATATCTCGATGATGAGGCCCTCATCGGTGACGCGCGTCACGATATGGCGGAGCACCTCGTCCGAGGCGAGGCTCTCGCCGCTGCGCCCCTTGAGCCGCTCGTCGATCTCGGAGAAAGCGGCGCTGTCGGCAGTGGACATCCCGGCTGTGCCCCCCTCGGCCAAGACTCCGAGTTCGCCGCGCGCCTGATGGCTTTCGGTGCTGTGCTTGTCAGACGCGCCGGTGCCGCTTTTGGCGAGGCTTTGCTCGGAAAAGACCGAATCGCCGCCAAATGCCCCGCTGCCGCCGCCCGAAACCCGGCTCATCGGCACGGTCGGGCTGAAGTAATCGGCAATACCCTTGCGTTGCTTTTCCGTTGTCGCACCCAAAAGCCACATCAGCAGGAAGAACGCCATCATCGCGGTGACAAAGTCGGCATAGGCCACTTTCCAGGCACCACCATGATGCCCGCCGCCGACGATGATCTTCTTCCGTTTGATGATGACCGGTGCCGCATTTCTGCGCGCATCCATGACTCACCACCTGTCTCACACCCGAGGCAAGGCGTAGCACAGAACCCGTTAAAGTTCTGTTAATACATCAATTTTTAACCGTTGAGGTCAGGCCAGCCCCGGCAGCCACAACACGATGGCCGGGAACGCCACCAAGAGCGCGATGGTCACCGCGTCGGCGATGAAAAATGGCATCACGCCGCGAAACACGTCCTGAACGCTGATATCGGGGCGCACGCCCGCCACCACGAAACAGTTGAGCCCGATAGGCGGCGTAATCAGGCAGAATTCGGCCATTTTCACCACGAGGATCCCGAACCAGACCGCGCACATCGGCCCCGACATGCCGAACGTGCTGTCCACAGCCGCCACGTTCACCCCGCCATTGAGCGCCATGACCGCCGGATAGACCACCGGCAGCGTCAGAAGCAGCATCCCGATCGCGTCCATGAACATGCCCAGCACCGCATAGGCCAGCAGGATGCAAATGAGGATCAGCATGGGCGACATCGTCAGCGAGGTAATCCAGTCGGCGAAGGCGTGGGGCAGATCGGCAAAGCCCAGAAAGCGCACATAGACCAGCACCCCCCAGATGATCGTGAAGATCATCACCGAGAGTTTCGCCGTTTCCAGCAGCGCATCCTTCAACTCGGGCCAGCGCATCCCGCGATACAGCGCCATGAGAAACACCACGAAGGCCCCGATTGCCCCGCCTTCGGTGGGCGTGCCCCAGGCATCGCCGCCGAACGGGTTGTAGACGAAGAAGATGATCGTCACGACGACAAAGACGATGGGCAGCGCGGGCGGCAGCGACGCGAATCGCTCGCGCCAGGTAAAGCCGCCCACCGGGGGGCCGAATCCCTTGATCGTCAGCGCCAGCCCGATGATGAGAGCCGCGTAGACAAAGGCCGAGAAGACACCCGGAATGAAGCCCGCCAGCAAGAGCTTGCCCACGTCCTGCTCCACGATGATGGCATAGATCACCAGAAGCGCCGAGGGCGGGATGAGCGAGGCGAGCGTCCCCGCCGCCGCCACCACGCCCGCGGCAAAGCGTTTGTCATAGCCGATCTTGAGCATCTCGGGGATGGCGATGCGCGCGAAAACCGCCGCCGTTGCCACGCTTGCCCCCGACACGGCCGCAAACCCTGCCGTGGCAAAGACGGTCGAGACGGCAAGCCCCCCCGGCACCCAGGCGATCCAGCGTTTCGCCGCCTCGAAGAGCGCGCGCGTGAGCCCCGCGTAATAGGCCAGATACCCGATCAGGATGAAGGTGGGAATGAGGCTCAGCGCCTGCGAACTGACCTTGGAATGGGGCACCTGTCCGGCGGTCTTGACCGCGACGGTCAACGCCCAGAGGAATTCGTCGCCGGCATAGCCCTTCTTCGACCAGAAGATCCAGACAAGCCCGACCATGCCCGCGAGGGCCGCGGCATAAGCCACCCGCATCCCCAGAATGACGACGACCAGCATGAGGCCGGTGACGACGATGCCGATGTCAATGGGTTCCATGCGTCCCGCCCCTCATTCATCGCGACCGCTGACATGCGCGGCCTCGCGCGCGGCCTGCGTCGCGGCGTCCTCGATCAGCGGCACCGCAACGGGCCGCTCGGCATTGGTGAGAAAGGCCCGCCCAAAGCCCCAAAGCTGCAACGCCAGCCGCAGCGACAACACGGCAAAGGCAATCGGTGCCAGCAGCTTCGCCGGCCAGACCGGCAGGCCGATATCAATCGTGCTGTCGCGGCTCCAGAGCGGAGCATTCCAGTCGAAACTGCGATCAAAATGCGCCCAGCTTCCCCAGACCATGAGCAGCATCAGCACCAGCACCGCCAGCGTCGTGATCCACTCCACCAGCCAGAGCGCGCGGCCCTTCAGAATCCCCACGAAAATATCCATGCGGATATGGCCGCCATCGCGCTGCGTATAGGCCACGCCCATGAAGGCGATGAGCGGCATGATCTGTTCGATCCAGTCCACGTAACCACGCAGCGGCTGACCGAAGAAATTGCGCCCGCCCACCGACACCACGGCCAGCAGCATCAGCGAGAACACCGCCAGCCCGCTCAGCAGGGCAAGGAACCGCTCTGCGCGATAGAGCACGCGGTCGGCGCGGCTGAGCAGGCTGTCATCGGAAAAGACGGTTGCGGCACCGGCCATGCGCTGCCTCCTTCATCTGCACAGGAGAGAACGGCCCGCCGCCTTTGCGGCGACGGGCCGGACGGGTCAGGAGCCGCTCTTGAGATCCGCGAGCGTCTTGGTCACGAAATCATAGATCTCCTGCGCGGGCAGGCCGCGCGCGGCATTGTCCTTGATCCACGCATCGGCGGCAGGACCGGCGACCGTGCCGGAGAAGGTGTCGAGCGTCGCCTGATCATAGGTGATCACCTCGATCCCGCGCTCTTGCAGCGCCGGGCCCCAGGCGGCCATGGTCTCGTTCAGATAGTAGTCGACATAGTGATCGAGCGCCTCGTCGATGGACCCCAGAAGCGCCTCGCGCTCGGCATCCGTCAGCGCGTCGAGCGCATCGGTATTGGCGACCACCGGGCAATTGGTCGTGCCGGGGTTGAGGTTCTCGGTCCACCATTTCGCGTTCTCGATGGTCGAGAAGGACATATGCGCGTGGGGCGCAAAGCTGACGGCCTTGACCACGCCGCTATCCATCGCCTGACGCACCTCGGTCGCCGACATCGAGGTGGGCACCGCGCCCACCGCCTCCATGGCCTTGCCGATGCCGCCAAGCGCACGCACGGTCAGGCCCTTGTAATCGTCGAGCGTGCGCGGCGCGTCGCCGGTGCCGACGAAATTGTATTGCGGCATGGGCGATGGCATCAGCGGCACCGCGTTCCAGCGCGCCAGATCGGCCTTCACGGCCGGATGCGCATAGAGCGCCTCGGAAAGCGCGCGTTCCTGTTCCAGCGTCTCGACCCCGAGGAACGGCAGTTCCAGCACGGTCAGCGAGGGGTTCTTGTCGGGGTGATAGCCCGCGCAGAATTGCGCCATCTCGAAGGCTCCGATGGAAATCCCGTCAAGGTTCTCGCGCTCGTTCGAAAGGCCGCCATAGCTGATGTTGAAGGTGAATTCGCCGCCGGTCTTTTCGCTCACCAGCTCGGCCAGTTTCTCTACATGCTCGGTAAAGGCGCGGCGCTTGCCCCAGACCGAGACGTTCCATTCGGTCGCCATCGCCTCGCCGGCAAAGGCAAGGCTGATCGCCGCGACGGCGGTGTAGCCGAGATATTTCTTCATGGTGTTTCCTCCCAGATATCATCCATTCTTGTGGCACCACCATGGGGCATGTCGGCCATCCTGACTAGGAAGAAAACCGCACACCCCCCCCCGGCAGCCGCCCTGCGGATACCCGCAAGGTGACTACAGCAGCGCCTTCTTGTCCAGCCCCAGCTTGACGATATTGTTGTTGAGCGTGCCCCGCCCCTATGCCGAGCGCCCCGGTTACCGCGCGCGCCCGGTCACGCTCGGCGCTCCGTGCCGTGCCCGGTCTCCTCTGGCCCGGCGGGGGCCGGGTCTTCGACGATCTCGGCATCGGGGATCGGCTCTTCTTCCGAGGGGGTGGCCTCTTGCGCAGGCTCGTCCACCGGGCCGATCAGCAGCGGCAGCATTTCCAGCCCCGTCGGCGTGCTCACGACACCATCGGCGGGCGCGCGCCAGCTCAGCGTGTCGAAGGAATGGCACTTCTCGCATACGGGCCGCCACTGGGCATGGATGTGTTGACAGTTGTCACAGCACCATTGCGGGCCGCGCGGCGCACCCAGCGCGCGCGCAAGCCAGCCCTTGACCACCGCATCCGACGCGCCTTCGCCCCGCTCGATGGCCGCCATTATGGTGAGCGCGCGGGCGTCCGGCTCCACCTCGGCCAGATCGCCCAGCGCGCGGCGCGCCGCCGGGAAATCCTCTGCGGCGAGGTTGAGTTCGGCCTCCAGAAGCCGCGTCTCGCGGTTGTCGGGATGCACCTTCAAGAGCTTGGCAAAGCGCTTGAGCCGCTCTTTCGGCGTCTCGTCGGGCGCGATCGCGGCGAAGGCGGCTGCAAGGTCGGGATGGGGCCGCATCAGCCACGCCTTGGTGATGATGCGCATGGCCGCGCGCGGCTTGCCCGCCTCGATATAGCCCTGCGCGGCAAGCACCGCTGCCGGCACCAGATCGGGCGACAGGCGGTTGGCCTCGATGGCGGCTTCGCGCGCCTCGATGGTCTTGCCCTCGTCGAGCACATCGCGCGCCTCCGAGAGCGCCAGCACCGCGTCGCGCCGCTTGTGCACGTCGCGCGGCAGCGCCCCGTATTTGAGCTTGGCCCCGAGCGTGGCGCGCGCGCCCTTCCAATCGCCCTTGTCGGCCTGAAGCTGCAACAGGGTGTCCTGAATGTCCACCTGCCGGGGCTTGAGCGCGAAGGCCGATTTCGCCAGCTTGAGCGCGGCCTCGGTATCGCCCGCCTCCAGCTTTTGCCGCAGGATGCCGCGAATCCCGACAAAGCGGGTTTTCTCGTTTTTCAGCAGGCGCTTGAAGGCCGCCTCGGCGCGCGCCTTGTCGCCCGCCATTTCCGCGCCCTGCGCGGTGATGAGATCGGTAAGCGCGGGCTTGTGAAGGTATTTCTCGGCTTTTTCGGCATAGGCCACGGCACGTGCGCCCTCGCCCGAGGCCAGCGCCAAAACCCCCTCGCCCAGCGCGCGATAGCCCTTTTCCTGCCGGTTGCGATCAAAATAGCGCGACAGCGCGGTTTCATCCCCGTTGACGAAGCGCAGCACCGCCACCAGCATCCCGGCAAGCCTCATCAGGAGCCAGATCACCAGCACCAGCAGGCCAAGCGCGATCACCGCCTTGATCGGGGTAAGGTTGATCTCGATCCCCGCCAGAACGATACGCACGCCGCCCTCAAGCTCGAGCAGGTAGGACGCGCCAAAGGCAATGGCCCCGACAAGGGCGATGAAAACTGCAACCTTCACAATGGACCAGAGCATCAGGGCCGACCTTTCAAATTCAGTTCAATTGCGCCGACAGTGCCTCGGCAGCAGCAAGCGCGTCGCGCCGCGCCGTGGCGCGCGCGGCCCAGTCGGATGTGGCGGCGCGCGCCGCCTCTGGCAAGGTCTCGATCTCGGCCAGCGCATCGCCCAGACGCCCGCCCGCCAGCGCCGCCTCGGCGCGCGACAGGATGGCGTCGGCGTCGTCGCCCTCGCGCGGCTCCAGCGAACGAATGCCAAGCTGCGCACGCAAGAAGCCGCCGACAGAGGGCCCGGTGCCGGTGCCACGCGCCACAGCCAAGGCCGCGCGCGCGGCGTCGGGAAAGCTCTCGACAAGCTGCGCACGGGTCGGCACGCCGGTCTGCGCCGCTTGGGCCAGCGCCTCGGGCACCGGGGCACCGGTCTCGCGCAGGTCGGCGAGGGCATCGGCGAACGCATCGCCGGTGTCGAGCGCGGTCATCACGCGGAGGAGCGCGGCGCGTTGCAGCGTGGCGCGGGCGCTGTCGCGCGCGGCTTGCTCTTCGGTGTCGAGCGCGGCACGCAGCGCGGCGATCTCTTCGCCCTGCGCGGCGAGACGGTCGCGCAGATCATCGAGCGCCGAGGCGGTATCAGGGGCCGTCGGCGCGGGGCGAACCGCAAGGTTCGCGGTCTCAACCTCCAGTTTCGCGACCCGCTCGGTGAGGTCTGTCACCGTCTCGCTCAACCCGGCAATCGCGTCGCCCGGATCGGCGAGCGCGGGCAGCGCGCCAAGCCGCGCGCCGATATCGGCGAGGCGCTGCGCCTGTTCGTCGATCCGCGCCGCAAGCGCGGCATCGGGGGCCGCGACCGGCTCGGGTTCTATAAAATAGGGATGGATATAGGGGGCCGCCACCACCCCGATCCCCGCCGCCGCAATGCCCCCGATCAGCATTGACCAGAACCCGCCCTGCCGCACGGTCACCTGCTCTGTGCGCACCATCGGGGTGACGTTCCCGGCGGGTTCGGGGGCAGGCTCTTCTGGCGAGGTTTCCGTTTCGTCGTCGGGCGTGGGGCCTGTTTCGGCCTCGGGTGCATCCCGTGCCGTATCGTCAGGCGGCGTGCCGGTTTCTGGCGTGCTGTCAGGCGTTGCTGCGTCCTCGGGCAGGGGGGTGTTTTCGGCCTCGGGCGTGTCCTGCGCCCCGGCCTCTGGTGGCGTCATGCCGTCAACGCCGCTCTCCGGCGCGTCGGTCTTGTCCGTCTGGGATGTCTTCTTTCTCGCCACGGCACGCCACCTTTTCGAATCTTGTCTTTTTGGACTGTCAGCGTGACCTTACTGCGCCCCCCTGTGGCCCTCAACCCGCTTGGCGTGTTTCACCAGATCGTGCAGCGCCGTGCGCATGGACGCGGCATCGGGCGTTTTTGCCACCACCACGCGCTCTGCGGCCCCGTCGGGAATGCGCGCGGCCACGTTGCGGCTCATCGCCGCGATCAGCAAGGGCGCACGCGTCTGGCCTGCGGCGTCGAGAAACAACGCGGCGCTGCGCGGCGACATCAGCGGAACGATCACCGGCACCGTGCCATCGAGCGCGGCGCGGGCCGCATCAGTCAGCGGCAGCGCCTGTTGATCGTAAACCACCGCCTCGCGCGCGGCATGGCCTGCGGATTGCAGCGCCCCCGCGATATCGGCGGCCACATGCGCACCGCGCGGGTGCAGGAACGGGCCGCGCGCCCCGTCGGCGGCGATCCGGGCAAGCAGCGACGGGGCATCGCCCCCGGCGGCGATGGGGACAAACCCCTGCCGCAGCGCCACGTCGGCCGTGGCGCGGCCCACGGCATAGGCGGTCAGGTCGCGGCGGGGGCTGAGGCGGCAGAACCCCTCGACCCCGTGGCGCGAGGTAAAGACCAGCACCTCGCCGGGCACAGGCGGCGGCAGCGTGCCGCCAAAGGTGATCCGCATGAGCGGCGAGATGATGACCTCCGCCCCCGGCAACGCGGCGCGCAGATCGGCGGCGAAATCGCTGGCCGATGGCTCGGGCCGGGTGATGAGAAGGCGGGGAGGCATCGGCGGTCCGCAGTTGTTGACCCTCTGGTAAGGTGTTACCTGCCTATGATGTTCGGGGCAATGCAGCAGGGCCGGAATGAGCACAGCGCTGACCATACTCGGGATCGAGAGCAGTTGCGACGATACCGCCGCCGCCGTGCTGCGCCTTGACGATGCGGGCGCGCAGGTGCTGGCCTCGGTGGTCATGGGGCAGGCCGCGCTGCACGCCGATTTCGGCGGCGTCGTGCCCGAGATCGCAGCGCGCGCCCATGCCGAAAAGCTCGATATCGCCGTGCGAGAGGCTTTGCGGCTTTCGGGTCTTGGCCTTGACGCGATGGATGCGGTGGCCGTCACCGCCGGGCCGGGCCTGATCGGCGGGGTTCTGGCGGGGGTGATGTGCGCCAAGGGCATCGCGGCGGGTGCGGGCCTGCCGCTTGTGGGCGTCAATCACCTTGCCGGGCACGCGCTGACGCCGCGCCTGACCGACGGAGCGGCCTATCCCTACCTGATGTTGCTCGTGTCGGGCGGGCATTGCCAATTCCTGATCGTGCACGGGCCAGAGGAATTCGCGCGGATCGGCGGCACCATCGACGATGCGCCGGGCGAGGCCTTTGACAAGGTGGCGCGCCTCTTGGGCCTGCCGCAGCCCGGCGGCCCGGAGGTGGAGCGCGCCGCCGCGACAGGCGATCCGGAGCGATTTCGCCTGCCCCGCCCGCTTCTGGACCGGGCGGGGTGCGATCTTTCGTTCTCGGGGCTGAAAACGGCGGTGTTGCGCACGCGCGACGGGATCGTGGCCGAAAAGGCAGGGCTTATGCGGCAGGACCGGGCGGACCTCTGTGCCGGGTTTCAGGCGGCGGTCTGCGATGTGCTGGCCGAGAAAACGCGGCGCGCGCTGGCGCTTTATATGGCCGAAGGGCCTGCCGCGCCGCTGATTGCCGTGGCCGGGGGTGTGGCCGCCAACGGGACCATTCGCGCTGCGCTTCGGGATGTGGCGGCGCAGGCGGGCGCGCGGTTTCTGGCGCCGCCGCTGGCACTTTGCACCGATAACGCGGCGATGATCGCCTATGCCGGGGCGGAGCTTTACCGGCGGGGCCATCGCGATGACATGACGCTTGCGGCGCGGCCGCGCTGGCCGCTTGATACCGCAAGCCCGGCGATGCTGGGCCACGGCAAGAGGGGGGCCAAGGCATGACGCTGATTTGCGGGGCGGGGGCCTTCGGCACGGCGCTGGCGGTGACGCTGGCGCAGACCGGGCCGGTCACGCTCTGGGCCCGCGACGAGGGCCACGCGGCGCAAATGCGCGCGGGGCGCGAGAATGCCCGCCGCCTGCCCGGCATTGCCCTGCCCGAGGCGATTACCGTGATCTCGGGCGCGGTGCCCGAGGGCGCGGGCCCCTGCCTTCTGGCCATGCCGATGCAGGTGCTGGGCGGGTTTCTGGCCGGGCATCGCGGGGCGCTGCGCGCGCGCCCGCTTGTCGCCTGTTGCAAGGGGATGGATCTGACCACCGGGCTTGGCCCCACCGGCCTTATCGCGCAGACCTGCCCCGACGCGATCCCGGCGATCCTGACCGGCCCGAGTTTTGCCCGCGATATCGCGCTGGGCCTGCCCACGGCGCTGACGCTGGCCTGTGGCGATCCGGGCACCGGGGCGATGCTGCAATCGGTGCTGTCAACGCCCACGCTGCGGCTTTATCGCAGCATGGATGCGGTAGGGGCAGAACTCGGTGGCGCGCTCAAGAACGTGATCGCCATCGGCTGTGGCGCGGTGATGGGCGCGGGGCTTGGCGAGAGCGCGCGCGCCGCCCTGATGACCCGTGGCTTTGCCGAGATGAACCGGCTCGCCGCAGGGCTTGGCGCGCGGCCCGAGACGCTGGCGGGGCTGTCGGGCTTTGGCGATCTGGCGCTCACCTGCACCAGCGCGCAATCGCGCAACTATCGCTATGGCGAAAGCCTTGGGCGGGGCGCGGCGTTCGATCCATCGGTGACGGTCGAGGGGGCCGCCACGGCGCGCGCGGCGATGGGGCGCGCCCGCGCGCTGGGCCTGGAGATGCCGGTGACGGCGGCGGTGGCCGCGCTTGTCAGCGGTGAATTGCACGTCGCGCAAGCGGTGGATATGCTGCTGGCGCGACCATTGAAGGAAGAATGATGCTGATAGCCCTTATTGCCCGCGACAAGCCCGGTGCCCTGCAAACCCGTCTCGACACCCGCGAGGCGCATGTTGCTTATCTGAAAGAAACCGGGGTGGTGTCTCAGGCCGGGCCGCTGCTGGATGAGGCGGGCGTGATGATCGGCTCGCTGGTAATCCTCGACGTGGCGGACATGGCCGCCGCGCGCGACTGGGCCGAGAATGACCCCTATGCGAAAGCCGGGCTTTTTGCGGGGGTCGAGCTGATCGCGTGGAAAAAGGTCATCTGATGCGCTACTGGCTGTTCAAGTCCGAGCCGTCGACATGGTCCTGGGCCGATCAGGTGGCCCGCGGCGAGTGTCACATCCCGGAAGGTAGTATGGCTTCCTCTTGAACAGTTCCGGCTTGAGTTT
>DISF01000036.1 GCA_002421985.1 Roseovarius sp. UBA6217
ATACGGGTGTCGTGAATTATCCGGGTTAAACAGCCAAAAGTTCCCGACATAGGACGTTGTCGGTCAGAATGGTGCGGATGCGGATCGGGCAGGCGCGCTCGAGGTCGCGCAAGAACCGCCGCGCATTGGCTCAAGAGCGGGAACCGGTTCTGGACTCCTCGAACATGCGAAATCAATAATTTGGCGTGTAGCGCGTGAATGCGAATGAACGCGGGCACGCTCTATGCCCAGCGCCCGATCGCCGTCACCGTGACCTGGGGGGCCGCAGCCCCGCTCACCGCCGCCATCGCGCGCAGATATCCCGTGACCGCATCGCTTGCCCGAGTGGCGATCCAGACACCCGTGGCCGTGGTCGCACTCGCCATCAGCGTGGGGCGCGTGCCGGGGGCAAAGGCGGCGGGATAGCTCCAGGCGGTTTCCGCCGCCCCGGCAAAGAGCGCGCCAAGCGCGCTGCCGGGGGCGTCAAGCGTCAGGGTCTGCTGGCAGATCTGCGTGCCATCGGGGCTGCGCAGCACCTCGCCGTCAGGCGTGCTCACGCGGGTGGTGTTGTGGCTGCCCTGCACCGCCTGCCACGCGCCCCACGCCCCGCCAGACCGTGTGCGAAAGGCGAGCGTCGCGCCGTCAGCGCCGATGAAAAGTTGCGCCAGATCACCGGCCCCGAGCCGCATCGACAGGCACAGACCGGTGCCGGTGCCGGCGGGGCGGGGGCCGAGCGTCGCGGCCTCCACGGCATAGCTGCCCGCTGGCTGCGCCGGGTCGTCGAGATCGGCCAGCACCACCCCGGCCCCGCCCTGCCCCCAGCCAAAGGCCCCGGTGACCATGAGCCGCCCCGGCGTGGCATCCGTGGTGTCTTGCTGGACCGCGGCACCACTGGCCTGGCCGGTGGCGGCGTCAAGGCTGAGCGCCGTCACCCAACTGGCCCCATCGGCGCTGACCTTGACGGCGAAATCGTCACTGCCGCCGGTGCCCATCTCGGCGCGTCCGCCAAAACCGGTCTGGAACAGAAGGCTTGCGGTATCGCCCGCCGTGGCCTTGTTGATCTTGAGCTGATGGCCCGCGCCCTCGTGGTTCAAAAGCGTGGCAGGGGCCGAGAGCGCAAGCCGGTTGGTGCTGTCATGGCTCGCGTTGATCCCCACCCCGTCGAGATTGTCGAGCAAGGGCGGCGCAAGCGGCACCCAGCCCGTGGCCGCGCGGCGATAGAGCCGCCCGTCGCTCTTGTCGAGGGCAAGCCAACCCTCGCCGGGAGCGACAAACAGCCAGCTTTCGTTGACAAAAGCGGCAAGCATGTCGCCCTGCCCGGCCCAGGCACCGATTGGTGCCGCGCCCAATGCCCAGACCTGCCCCGCCTCGGGCTGGGCCGGAGGGGTGCTGGCCGCGATCCCCTCAACGGCCAGTTGCGCGGCGATATCAAGCCGGGTCAGCGCCTCGTTATGGGTGACGTGTTTTTGGGCCTGCGAGGGCAGGATGAAGGGCAGCGAAAGGCGCGGAGAGAGGTCTTGCATCGGGAGAACTCCGGGGTTGAGGGCATCATGAGGGACGCGCTCAATCTTGGAGCGGGATGTTGCCAAAGGGTAAAGGCGGCGAGCGGTGCCTAGCCGGGGACGGCAATGGCGCAGGTCTTTGATGACGTGGAGGGAGACTTGAGACAATGGTCGAGGAGCCGCACGGGGGCATGAGGCAGATGGCGGCTCAAGACCATCCTCATCCCCTTGACACCTGCCACCATGCCTGCCCCGCTCAGCAGGTAAGCCGCTCCACCATCGCACTATCAGGATCGGCCAGCGCCTCGATCACGTCGAAATGGTGTTTGCCGCGCGCCACGTCCAGCGGCGCGGCCCAGGCCTGCGACAGCCACCGCGCCTGATCGAGAAAGGCGGGCAGCTCAGCACCGCCCACCCAGACCGAGACCGGCACCGGCAGCGGGCGCATGAGCACCGGGCTCTCGGCCTCTGCCGACGCCATGTCGAGACCGAAATCATCATTCATCGCGGTCTGCAATAGCGGCCTCAGGTCAGACACCGGCGAGATCGGCAGCACATGACAAAGCCGCGCCGCCACATCCAAAGGCAGCACCCCCGGCACCGCCATGCGCGCCACCAGATGCCCGCCCGCCGAATGGCCAGCCAGGGCCACCGGCCCGGCAACCCGCTCTGCGGCCACCGTCACCGCCTGCGCGATCTGGCGGGTTATGTCGGCAATGCGCACAGCGGGGCACAGATCATAGGACGGCATCGCCACCGCCCAGCCCCGCGCCAGCGGCCCGGCGGCCAGATGCGACCAGAACGAGCGGTCGAACCGCAGCCAGAACCCGCCATGCACGAACATGACGAGGCCGCGCGCCGTGCCTTCGGGGTGAAACAGGTCCATCGCCTGCCGGGGGCTGTCGCCATAGGGCAGGGCAAGCTCTGCGCGGGCGCGGGCGCGGAACGCCTGCGCCGCCACGGTCCAGCGTGCGGGATATTGCGCGCCGCCGGGGATATTGGGAACATTGGCATAGGCCGCATCCAGATCGGTCATCGGGTCTCCCTCCTCTGGCCCTAGACATTCCTAGCCCAAGATGCTTTGCCTTTGCGAGAGCAATCGACATCGCGAGAGGACCGCATCATGACCACGACCAACCTGAAATCCATGCTGAAGGATCCGGACCTGCTGGCGGAAAAGGCCTATATCGGCGGTCAATGGGTGGATGGCGATAACGGCACGTTTGAGGTAACGAACCCCGCCCGTGGCGACGTGATCGCCAATGTGGCCGATCTCAGCCGCGCGCAGGTGGCCCATGCCATCGCCGTGGCCGAGGCCGCGCAAAAGGAGTGGGCCAAATGGACCGGCAAGGAACGCGCGGGCGTATTGCGCAAATGGTTCGACCTGATGATGGAGCATCAGCACGATCTCGGCGTGATTCTGACCGCCGAACAGGGCAAACCCCTGGCCGAGGCCAAGGGCGAGATCGCCTATGGCGCGTCCTTCATCGAATTCTTCGGCGAAGAGGCCAAGCGCATCTATGGCGAGACCATCCCCGGCCACCAGCGCGACAAGCGCATCACCGTCATCAGACAGCCCATCGGCGTGGCCGCCTCGATCACACCGTGGAATTTCCCCAACGCCATGATTACCCGCAAGGCCGCCCCCGCGCTGGCCGCAGGCTGTGCCTTTGTCGGGCGGCCCGCCAAGGAAACGCCGCTTTCGGCCACGGCGATGGGCGTTCTGGCAGAGCGGGCGGGCATCCCGGCGGGGGTATTCAACATCCTGCCCTCGTCCAGCGCCTCGGAGGTGGGCCGCGAATTCTGCGAAAACCCCGGCGTGCGCAAGCTCACCTTCACCGGCTCCACCGAGGTGGGGCGCATCCTTCTGCGGCAGGCCGCCGACCAGGTGAAGAAATGCTCGATGGAGCTTGGCGGCAACGCGCCCTTCATCGTGTTCGACGATGCCGATCTGGATGCCGCCGTCGAGGGCGCGATCCTGTGCAAGTTCCGCAACAACGGCCAGACCTGCGTTTGCGCCAACCGCATCTATGTGCAGGCGGGCGTTTATGACGCCTTCGCCGCCAAGCTCAAGACGGCAGTGGACAAGCTCAAGATGGGCGACGGGTTCGACGAGGGCACCACGCTTGGCCCCCTCATCAATGCCGATGCCATCGCCAAGGTGCAAGAGCACGTCGCCGACGCCACCGCCAAGGGGGCCAAGGTGGTGATGGGCGGCGGCGGGCCGGTGCAGGGGCCGGGCTATTTCCTGGCCCCGACGATCCTGTCGGATGTGACGCAGGACATGCTGATTGCCACCGACGAGACATTCGGCCCGCTGGCCCCTCTTTTCAGGTTCGAGGACGAGGATGACGTGATCGCGATGGCCAATGACACGATTTTCGGGCTGGCCAGCTATTTCTACGCCCGCGACCTCAGCCGCGTGACCAAGGTGGCCGAGGCGCTCGAATACGGGATTGTCGGCGTCAATACCGGCATCATCTCGACCGAGGTCGCGCCCTTTGGCGGGGTCAAGCAATCGGGCCTCGGCCGCGAAGGGAGCCATCACGGCATCGACGAATTCATGGAGATGAAGTATATCTGCATGAGCGTTTAGAAAAATCGTTGCTTTGGTCCGGCCCGTGTGGACGCTACGCTATACGCATGGCATCGGGATGAAGGACACGGTCATGATTCGATCTCCTGCACTTGCCCTCGGGGTCGTGGTCGCCTTGGGCGTGTCGTCATTCGGTCAGGCTGGCGAGATGCGGGCCGTGACCGGCGCACTCACCCACACGCAAGAGATCGCTCTGCCCCCCGATGCGCGGGCGAACGTGCGGGCAGAGGGCCGATTTGGCGTCACGCTCGGCAAGGTCGAGATCGAGACCGGCGGGCACCAGATGCCGCGCGGCTTTGCGCTCGATGTGCCGCCTGGCCTGTCCGGGACGATACGGGCGCTGATCGAGGTGAACGGTGCCCCGCGGTGGATCGTCGAGGGGGTTGCCTTTGACGCCGGGACAGAGCCGGTTGACCTGGGCAACCTGGTCCTTGAACCAGTGACGCCGCTCGCCTTTGCCACCAAATTCCTTTGTGGCGACACGCCTGTTTCGGTCGGGTTTCTGGGCGACGAGGCCATGCTGCGCGCCGAAGGGCACGACATCGCCATGACGCAGGTGCCAGCCGCCTCGGGCGCGCGTTACGAGGCGGTCGGCACGCCCGATACAAGCGTGTGGAACAAGGGCGATGCGGCCATGATCCGCCTCAATGGGCAAGACCTTCCCGAATGCCGCGCCACCCTGCCCCCCGCCGAACGCCCCTATCGCGCCCGCGGCAACGAACCGGGCTGGCAGGTGTCATTCGCAACAGGGATCGCCACGATCGAGGCCGATTACGGTGCCATCTCGCACGAGGTGCCACGCCCCGACGCACGGGCGATGCCGGGCACCTATGAATTCGCCATGCCCGAGATCGGTGCCCTGCTGCGGATCGAGGAACGGCTCTGCCACGACGACATGACCGGGATGCCCTATCCCGATACCGCGCAGCTTGCGCTTGACGGGCGCGTGTTGCGCGGCTGCGGCGGCGACCCGGCCGATCTGCTGACCGGGGGCACATGGCAGATTACGGCGCTGGACGGGGCCGCGCTGATCGAGCCGGAGCGGCTGTCGCTCAATTTCCTCAATGCAGGAAGGGTGGCAGGAAGCAGCGGTTGCAACCGCATCATCGGCGGGTTCACCCTGACCGGCGAGGGCTTGCAATTCGGGCCGATGGCCAGCACGATGATGGCCTGCCCCGACCCGCTTATGGAGCAGGAACGGCGAATACTCGACGCTATGGAACAGGTCGCAGCCTTTGATGTGGACGCGGACGGCACGCTGCGTCTTCTGGGCGAGGATCACCGCACCACCCTGATCGAGGCCGTGCGGCCCTGAGCGCGAAAAGGCCCGGCAAACGCGCGCCTGCCGGACCGAACGGCGAGGGGCCGTGCCTCAGTTCACCTTTTTGGCGTCGATCACATCCTGTTCGCGGACAGTGTCGGCGCTCTGGATCGCGATGCGCCGCGGTTTCAACGCCTCGGGCACCTCGCGCACGAGATCGACATGCAGCATCCCGTCGGCATGGCTCGCGCCGGTGACGCGCACATGATCGGCAAGCTGGAACCGCCGCTCGAACGCGCGGGTAGCGATGCCGCGATGCAGATAGGTGCGCGTGCTCTCACCCTCCTCGCGTTTGCGCGCCGAGACCACCAGCGCCCCGTCCTTGACCTCGACCGACAGATCATCTGCGGCAAAGCCGGCAACCGCGATCGAGATGCGGTAAGCATCGTCATCGGTCTTTTCGATATTGTAGGGCGGATAGGTGGGCTGGCTCATGTCGTTGGCCATCACCCGATCCAGAAGATCGGCGATCTGGTCATAGCCGACAGTGGCCCGGTAGAGCGGTGCAAGATCGAAATTACGCATGGGTCATCCTCCTTTGAGCGATAACAGTATCGGTGGCCCTCTCCCCGGAGACAGGCCGCTTGCGCCCCGGTCCGCTTTCCGGCACCGGGACATGGGCGATTTGGGAAGCCTGCGCGCGCCTGTCAAGAGGCGCACACCCGGCTCAGGGCCGGGCAAAGCGGGCACCGATACCGCGCCGGTCCTCGCCCGCGCGCGCGCGTCTGAAGCCGGGATTGGCGGTGGCCTGCCCGGCGGTCGCGATGCGCAAGTCGTGCTTGAGCCGGGCCACGATCTCGGGCAGGTCCATGCCATAGGCGCGCGGCGCGCCACCCTCACGGCTGCCTCCGCTGACGAGCGACAGGATGCGCGCACGTCGCCCCTCAAGGGTAAAGACCGGTGCCCCCGAAGATCCAAAGATCACGTCGCAATCAAACGCCATGATCCCCTCGGCGCGCCAGAGCATGTTGCAGCGGCGTTGCCATGACGGCGCGCGCTCGCGCTCGCGCCCGTAAGAGACGACACTCACCGCCGTGCCAACGCGAGGGCGATCGTGGATCGCGAAGGGGGCGGCCACCGCGCTGTTTACGGGGCTTGCCAGACGCAGGAGCGCGGCATCGTGGCGGATATTGTCTGCCCGCATCCCGCCGCGCGGATCATAGCCCGGCGCGGTGACATAGCCCGCCACCCCCGATTCGGCGATCACCACCCCGTCGCGCAGCCCCGCGCGAAACCGGATCGTATCCGCCGTCACCGCCTCTCCGGCGCGGTCGAACACGCAATGCGCCGCCGTCAGCACCTGATCGGGCGCGATAAGCACCCCGGTGCAATAGCCCGCTTGCCCGATATCGACCCGGCCCACCGCCTCCCATCCCAACAGGTCATCGCGCTCGGTAAGCCGCGAAAGCCCGCTCGACTGCGCGAGCGACGGCCCCGGCATCAAGGCCATCACCAGTGCCAGCAAGGCCGCCGCGCGCCTCATGGGCGGGCGAATTTCGCGCCGGTGTCGCGGCGCTCGCCAAAGGTAAACACCTTGGGCGCGGCATCCTGGAACACCCCCTGCCCGGCATCAAGCGCCGCGCGAAGATCATCAAGCGGCGCAACAAGCTGCGTGCCCAGCGCCACCTTGCGCCCCTCCACCTCGGCCATCGCCGAGACCACCGACACGATCCGTGCGCGCCCGCCCTCAAAGCTGAAGACAGGCGCACCCGAAGCGCCGAAATCCACGTCGCAAGACATCACCAGCACGCCATCCTGTCGCGCCAGAACGTTGCATTCCTGCTGAAGCGAAGGGGCCTCGGCGCGGCCCCTGGCATAGCTCACCACGCCGATGCGCTGCCCCTTGCGCGGGCGGCGGTCGGTCTCGAACGGGGTGACGCGGGTATTGCGGATCGGGTGGTGCAATTCGAGCAGCGCCACATCGTTGCGCACCCGCTCCGCCGTCACCTCGCCATCGAACCGGTAATCGGGGTGCAACACCGCCCGGCGCACCGTGCGATAGGCCGCTGCGCGCCCGTTGCGCCACCCGGCCATGAACTCGATCTGCGCCGGATCGATCCGCGCGCCTGTCGTGCGGTCATGCAGGCAATGCGCCGCCGTCAGCACCAGATCGGGGGCCACCAGCGCGCCGGTGCAAAAGCCGCGCCCGCCCAGCTCCAGCCGCCCCACCGCCTCCCAGGCGCGGGCGGCATCGCCCGCGTCCAGCCGCTCAAGCGGGGTGTCCTGCGCGGACACGGGCATAGCCAATGGCGTGACAAGGCAGGCAAGAAGGGCAAGCGCGCGCAGCATGGTCTCTCCGGTCCCGAAATACCCTTCCCGGCTAGCAAGGGTTCTGGGCCAGATTATGGCCACGATCAGCGCAGAATGGGAACCTCGCCACGCCCCCCGGCCGCGCGCGTCAGGGCGGGCGGTTGCGGCCCGCCCGTAGCCCAGTCGAGCAACTCGACGGTGTGGACCACCGGCACCGGGGTGCCCGAGCCGATCTGCATCATGCAGCCGATATTGCCGGCGGCGATGATATCGGGCTTCACCGCCTCCAGCGTGCGCAGCTTGCGATCCTTCAACTGTTTCGAGATCGCGGGTTGCATCAGGTTATACGTCCCCGCCGAGCCGCAGCACAGATGGCTGTCGGCGGGCTCGGCCACGGTGAACCCGGCGCGGCGCAAGAGGTCTTTGGGGAAGGTCTTGATCTTCTGCCCGTGTTGCAGCGAACAGGCGGCGTGATAGGCCACCGTCAGGCCCTTGTCGCCCCCCTCCGGCAGATCGAGCCGCATCAGAACCTCGCTTATATCCATCGCGATGGCGCTGACCCGCGCGGCATCTGCGGCCAGCGGATCAAGCCGGAACATATGCCCGTAATCCTTGATCGTGGTGCCGCAGCCCGAGGTATTGATGACGATGGCATCCAGCCCCGCGCCATCCATCTCCCGCACCCATGCGCGGATGTTGCGGGCCGCCGTGGCATGGCTCTCCCTGGCCTTTCCCATGTGATGCGTCAGCGCCCCGCAGCAGCCCGCACCCTCCGCCACCACCACCTCGCAGCCAAGCCGGGTGAGCAGGCGAATGGTGGCGTCGTTGATATCGGTGTTGAGCGCACGCTGCGCGCAGCCGGTCATCAGCGCCACGCGCATCCGGCGCGCGCCATGCGCCTGAAACGTCTGCGGGTCGTCATTCCGGCTGACGGGGGGAATGTGTTTCGGGGCCATCTCCAGCATGGCGCGCAGGCGGGCATCGGGCATCAGCCGCGCGAAGGGCCGCCCAAGTTTCGCCCCCAGCAGCGCCATGCGAAACCGCATCGGATAGGGCAGGATCCGCGCCAATATCCAGCGCAGGGCACGGTCGCCCAAGGGGCGCTTGTAGCGGTCCTCGATATATTCGCGCGCCTGATCGACAAGATGCATGTAGTGCACCCCCGAGGGGCAGGTGGTCATGCAGGCCAGGCACGACAGGCAGCGGTCGATATGTTTGACGGTCTTGTCGTCCGGCACGCGGTCGTTTTCCAGCATGTCCTTGATCAGGTAGATGCGCCCCCTCGGGCTGTCCAACTCGTCGCCCAGCACCTGATAGGTAGGACATGTCGCGGTGCAAAAGCCGCAATGCACGCAGGAGCGCAGGATCTGGTTGGCGCGGGCAATTTTCGGGTCGGCCAGTTGCGCAGGCGTGAACTCGGTTTTCATGCTCTCTTCCTCACACGCGCGCCATCAGGCCCGGATTGAGCAGGCCGCGGGGGTCAAATCGCTTTCGCAGCCCGGCCTGAAGGGCTGCCACCGGCGCAGGCAGCGGGTGAAACGCCTCCGGCCACGCGCCCCGCACCCGCGTGGCATGGCCGCCTTTGGCATCCACCGCCTTGCGGATCGCGTGCCCGTGTCCCGGCGGGGCCAGAAGCCAGACAAGGCCACCGCCCCAGTCATAAAGCGCCTCGACGCCACGCAGCGCGGCGACGATCCCCGGCGCGTCCGACGGCTTGACCGACAGCCGCCAGACATCGCCCCCGCGCCCGTGAAAGGCGGCCACGTCGCGGATATCGCGCCAGGTGGCGGCCACCGCGTCGGGATCGTCCTCCACCTCCGCCGCGCCGAACGGGGCCAGCAGCGCGGCCAGCCGCCCGGCCCGGTAGGCCACCGACGCGGCAAAGCCCTCTATGCGCAGAAGCGTCGCCTTGCCCGGCAGATGCGCCGCGCCCGAAATCTCGAAGGGCGAGCCGAGCGCCTGCGACAGCGCCCGCACCGCCTGCGCATCGTCCAGCCCGTGCAGCGCAATCGTCGCAGCACTTGGCGGCGCTGGCAGCACCTTGAGCGCCACCTCGGTCAGCACACCCAATGTGCCGTAGCTGCCCGCCATCAGCTTGACCAGATCATAGCCGGTGACATTCTTCATCACCCGCCCGCCATTCTTGACGATCCGCCCCGCCCCATCGACAAAGCGCACCCCCAGAAGGAAATCGCGGCAGGCACCCACCTGCACGCGGCGCGGGCCGCTGACATTGGCCGCCACCACCCCGCCGATGGTGGGCGTGCCCGCTGTGCCCAGCAGCCCGCGATGGTCCATCGGCTCGAAGGCCAGCCGCTGCCCTTCGCGCGCGAGCGCCGCCTCCACCTCTTCCAGCGGCGTGCCCGCGCGCGCCACCAATGTCAACGCGCCCGGTTCGTAAAGCTCGATCCCGCGCAGCGCCGATGTGGACAGCCGCACGCCGTTACTCACGCCGCCGATCGGGCGGGTGCCGCCGCCGATCACGCGCAACGGGCCGTCGGCGGTCTTGATGATCTCGGCCAGATCGGCTTCTGTTTCAGGTGTCATGCTGTTTCTTCTGGCTGAAAATATCCCGGGGGTCCGGGGGCAGCGCCCCCGGCTTGCGTGTCAGGCCGCGCGCCGCGCCTGCGAGGCGTCAAGCGGAAAGACCTTGGCGGGGTTCAATAGCCAGCCCGGATCGAACACGTCCTTGACATCCATCTGCGCGGCCAGATCGTCGGGGGCGTATTGATGCGCCATCAGGTCGCGTTTCTCGATCCCCACGCCATGCTCTCCGGTGAGGCAGCCGCCCACCTCGACGCAGAGCTTGAGGATTTCGGCGCCGAACGCCTCGCACAGTTCCAGATCGCCCGGCTTGTTGGCATCAAAGAGGATGAGCGGGTGCATGTTGCCGTCGCCCGCATGGAACACGTTGCCCACATCAAGGCCGAATTCCTTTGACATCTCGCCGATGCGGCGCAGCACCAGCGGCAGCGCGCTTACCGGGATAGTGCCGTCAAGGCACATGTAATCATTGATCTGCCCCATCGCCCCAAAAGCGGATTTGCGTCCCAGCCATATCTTGGCACTTTCCTCGGCCGATTTGCTCTGGCGCAGTTCCACCGGGTCGTGGCGGCGGGCAATCGCCTCGATCAGCGCGAGTTGCGCGTCGATTTCCGTATCCGAGCCTTCGACCTCGACGATCAGCAGCGCCTCGCAATCGGGATATCCGGCATGGGCGAAATCCTCGGTGGCGCGGATGCAGGGGCGGTCCATGAACTCGATCGCCACCGGCAGCACGCCCGCCTTGATGATGTCCGAGACACAGGCCCCGGCGACCTCGTTGCTGTCGAACCCGATCAGCACGGGGCGCGCGCCCTCGGGCTTGCGCAGGATGCGCAAGGTGGCCTCGGTCACCACGCCCAACTGCCCCTCAGAACCGCAGACAAGGCCCAGAAGATCATAGCCCGCCGCATCGAGATGCGCGCCGCCCAGCTCGATCACCGTGCCATCCATCAGCACCATGGTCACGCCCATCAGGTTGTTGGTGGTCACGCCGTATTTGAGGCAATGCGCGCCGCCGGAATTCATCGCGATATTGCCCGCGATGGCGCAGGCAAGCTGGCTTGAGGGATCGGGGGCGTAGAAAAACCCGTGTTCCTCCACAGCACCCGTGACGCTCAGATTGGTGCGCCCGGTCTGCACGCGGATGAAGCGGTTGTCGTAATCGGTCTCCAGCACCGCGTTCATGCGCGCGACGCCAAGGATCACGCTGTCGGCGGTGGGCAGAGCGCCCCCCGCCAGCGAGGTGCCCGAGCCGCGCGGCACCACCGGCACGCCCATCTCGTGACAGATGCGCAGCGCGTCAGATACTTCCTGCGTGGATGCAGGCAGGATCACCGCCAGCGGCGGGCATTTATAGGCGGTGAGCGCGTCACATTCATAGGCGCGCGTTTCCGCCGGATCGTCGATCACCGCATCAGCGGGCAGAGCCTTGCGCAACCGCGCCACAAGCTCGGCCTTGCGGGCGAGAATCTCGGGGTTTGGCTCGGGCATTTGCATGGGCAATCTCCTCCAATTGGTAATTTAATATAACCAATTTAAGAACTAGGCGAGTCCTTTTTGGCGTGACCCTGCGGCAGACCTTGCGCAGGCGCGCGCGCTCGGGCAGTCATCGCATATGGACTGGGTCAAGATCATCCATATTCTGTGCGTCATGGGCTGGATGACGTCGATTTTCGCCGTGCCGCGCGCGCTGATCTACTGGCGGCGCGAATGGAACCGGCTGGGCGAGTTCGGGCCGCTGGGGGATCTCACGATCCGGCTTTACCGCTTTTCGCTGGGTCTCGGGATCATCGCCATCGGCACCGGGCTTTACCTCGCGCATTGGCTTGGCTGGCCGGGCTGGACGCATCTCAAGATCGTCCTCGTGCTGGCGCTGGCGCTGCATTACGGCTGGACCGGGCGGCTGGTCCTGCGCGCGCGCAAAGGCACCTTTACCGAAAGCGATCTCTTTCTGCGCATCTTCAACGAAATCAGCGTGTTCGGCGTGATCGCGGTGCTTTGGGCCGTGGTTGCCCGCCCTTTCTGAGGGGCGCGCCGGACATGCCCAACGACGCGCAGGGGCATTTCACACCTCTCGACATCGCGGCGGCTCTGGTGCTGATCGCGGCATGGTCTGGGGCCAGATTGCTGGTCGAGCACGCGCCGCGCCGCTTTCCCTCGACCTCGAACCTCATGGCGCAGTATCGCCGCGAATGGATGGTGCAATTCGTCGCCCGTGATCCGCGCGTCTTTGATTCGCAGGTCATCGGGCAGTTGCGGCAGAGCACTTCGTTCTTCGCCTCGACCCCGCGCACCGTCCTGTCGCGCCCGAGACCGGCGGGACGGACACGCGGACGTGAGTGCATTCACGGCGGGAAACGGGTATGATGGGCGCATGAGACAGATCGCCCTTGCCCTCGCCACCGCCCTCATCTCATCCCTTACCGCACCCGCACGTGCGGCAGAGCCGACGATTCTTGGCGTGACGGCCACAAAATCCGGCATCTCCTGGCGTGTCGACGTCACGCTGGAGCATCCCGATACGGGCTGGGATCACTACGCCGACGGGTGGGAAATTCTCAATGAGAAAGGTGAGCGGCTCGGCTATCGCCTTCTGCACCATCCGCATGTCAACGAGCAGCCCTTCACCCGCTCGCTCACCAATCTCGACCTGCCGGACGGCACGCGCACGATCTACATCCGAGCGCATTGCTCGGTCGATGGCTGGGCCGGCAAAAAGATCCACGTCGACCTGGAGCCGTAAGCCACGCAGGCAACGTGCCTGCGAATCTTGGCGTTGCGGTTTTTCGTTGAAACACCAAAACGCTCTGAATGATTGAATTGTCGCAATTTCGAACCGAAAAAGTCTATCAACTTTTTCTGAAATTGCTTTAGCGCCGCCCCTCGCGCAACCAGCCTGCGGTGATGAGCCCCGCGACCAGAAGCAGCACGAGCCACGCCGGAAAAATCTCCATCTGCCGCACGCTCAGCGTCTCATAGGCCCCGCGCGGGGTAATCCCGATCCAGCCGCGCCCGGCGGCGGGACGGCCTGCGCGCACCTCGCGGATCGCAGGCAGCCCGTCCTCGATCGCACGCACACCGCCCCCCGTCGCCGCGATCACCGGTGCCAGCACCGCACCGGTGGCAAGCGTGCGCTCGAATTCCACCGGTGCGGCGGGGCCAAGCCCGATCACCGCCGTCTCATCGCCGTTTTCCAGCCGGTAAAGCCCGATCTCGCCGCCCTCATGCACCGCCTCGAACCGCCCCGGTGCAACCTGTTCCAGCGGCAACACCACCGTGTCACCCGAAGGCGTTGTGATGGTGACATCCGGCACCGTCTCGGCGAGGGTGCGCCGGGTGATCCGCATGGTCTGGCCGGTGGCCTCGGCGCGCAGCGCCTCTTCCTCAAGCTCGGGTTCCTTCATCATCCAGTGCGCCAGCCGTCGCAGCAGATCGAGCTGCGGCCCGCCGCCCTCGAAGCCCCGCCCCCAGAGCCAGGCGTGATCCGAGGCCAGGAGCGCCACGCGCCCCTCGCCCACCCGGTCGAGTATCAGAAGCGGGCGGCCATCCGCGCCGGTCATCACCACCTCGCCGCTTGCATCGGGCTCTACCTCGATCTGGCGCAGCCAGCGGCCCCAGTCGCCATCCCACCCCTCGGCCAGGCCCGCCGTCACCGGATGCCGCTGCCCCAATTCGCTGATCGCCGGGCGATACCCCTCTTCGAGCACGCGCGCGGTGGGGCGGGCGGGCACCATCTGCTCGAACGGGCCGCGATAGATGCTTTCGGCCCCGGCAAAATCCGGCCCCGCCGCCAGCAGCACCGCGCCGCCACGCTCGACATATTGGCGCACGTTCTCAAGATAGGCCGATGGCAGGATGCCGCGCCGCCGGTAGCGGTCGAATATGATAAGGTCGAACTCGTCCACCTTGTCCAGAAACAGCTCTCGGGTGGGAAAGGCGATGAGCGACAGCTCGCGCACCGGCACGCCGTCCTGCTTTTCGGGCGGACGCAGGATGGTGAAATGCACAAGGTCAACGGAACTGTCGGATTTCAGCAGGTTGCGCCACGTCCGCGTGCCCGCGTGCGGCTGCCCCGACACGAGCAGCACGCGCAGCCGGTCGCGCACGCCGTTGATCTGCACCAGCGCGGTGTTGTTGCGGTCGGTCAATTCGCCCTCGGCCACGGGGGTGGAAAATTGCAGCACGTTGCGCCCGGCCCTCGGCAGCGTCAGCGGCAGCGTCACCGCGCGCCCGAGCGGCACATCAAAGCGCTGCGGCGGCGCGCCATCCACGGCGATATCCACCGGCACGGTGGTCACGCCCTCGGGCGCGGCCCCCTCGTCGGCGATGCTGAGGCGGAGCGTCACCTCCTCGCCGAGGATGGCAAAGGCCGGGGCGTTGTCGATGCGCAGCCGCCGGTCCCAGTCGCCCGCGCGGCCCGTATGCAGCAGGTGCAGCGGCGCGGGCAGGTCGGGGGCGGCCTCTATGTCGTGCACCTGCCCGTCCGACAGAAGGATCGCGCCGGCAATGCGCCCGCGCGGCAATTCGGCCAGCGCCTCGGCCAACGCCTCCATCACCAGCGAACCGCGATTATCCGGCGCATCCGCCACCGTCACGCGCCGCAATTCGGTATTGTCGCGCGCCTCGATCCGGGCGGCGAGCGCCTCGGCGGCGCGATCGGTGGCCGCAGACCTATCGGCCAGCCGCTGGCTGGCGCTGCGGTCTTCCACCAGCAGCACGATGTCACTTAGCGGCGCGCGCTCTTCCTGCCGGTAGGACAGCCCCGAGAGCGCGGCGACAAGCACCAGCGCCGCCAGCCCCCGAAGCGCCCAGCCCGCCAATCCCCGCCGCGCCGCCAACACCACCCCCACCACGGCCATCGCCGCCAGCGCGGCAATCAGCCAGACCGGCACCAGCGGATCAAGGATCACCGTGCCGGTCATTGCCCCAGCCTTTCCAGCAGCGCGGGCACATGCACCTGATCGGATTTGTAATTGCCGGTCAGCACATGCATCACCAGGTTGACGCCAAAGCGATAGGCCATCTCGCGCTGCCGCTCGCCGGTAAAGCCGCGCCCGACCGGGAACATCGGATCGCCGCGCTCGGTCACCGCCCATGCGGCGGCCCAGTCATTGCCGCCGATCACCACCGGCGTTACCCCGTCATTGAGATCACGGAACGGCATCCCCTCGACCCGTGCGGCATCGGGCGGCGCGGCCTCGACCCAGACGGCGCGGCCCATGTGGCGACCGGGAAAATCGTTGAGCAGGTAAAAGGTGCGGGTGAGAACGTGATCCTCGGGCACCGGCTCCAGGGGTGGAATATCGAGCGGGGCGGCCAGCCGTTGCAGCCGCGCACCGTTGGGCGAGGCCGCGCCATATCCCGCGATATCGGCATCGCGCGTATCAAACAGGATCAGCCCGCCCGAGCGCAGGTAGTCGTTGAGCCTGGCATAGGCCTCGGCCGAGGGGATCGGCTGCGTCTGCGTCACCGGCCAGTAAAGCATCGGGTAAAAGGCAATATCGTCGCGTTCGAGATCGACCCCGATAGGGGCGGCAGGCTCTACCGAGGTGCGAAAGCTCAGCACCCGCCCAAGACCGCGCAGCCCGGCGCGCGCGGCATCATCCACTGCGCGATCACCGGTCAGCACATGGGCGAGCACCGTCTCGGATGTCGCCTCGATGGCGCGGGCATCATCGCCCGCCTGCGCCCGCGCAGCATGGGGTGCCAAGGCCACCAGCGCCACCAGCACCGCCGCCGTGACCCCACCGCGCCAGAGCCGCCCCGACACTGCCAGCGCGGCAAAGATATCGCCGAGCATCAGCACCAGCGCCAGCGCCAGAAGCCAGCCGCCCAGCGGCGTCTCGGGCGCGCGCGCCAGCCCCTCTATCGGCACGCGCGCAGGCCAGGTGGCGGCGGCAAGCCCTGTCTCGGGGCCGATCACATTGCGCGCCACGCGCCGCTCGGGGCCCTGGTAAATGCCCGGCAGAAGGTCTGGGCCAAGGGTGCCGTCAAGCAGCCGCTCGCCCGCCACCCCCGCGCGCGTGCCCGCCTCAATCAGCCGCCCGAACCCGTCAAGCACCTGCACCGGCTGCCACACCGTCCCGGCAAGCTCTGCCTCGGCGGGCGCGGCCTGCACCGAGGACAGGGCCAGCCGCTCCAGCATCTGCACGAACAGGCCCGACAGCGGCAACGAGGACCATTCGGCATTGGCCGTGACATGAAACAGCACCACCTGCCCCGCGCCAAGCCGCTTGCGCGTGACCAGCGGCGTGCCGTCCCCCAATTGCGCGATCACCCGTTCGGCGAGCGTCGGATCGGGCTGCGCCAGAACCTGCGCGGTCACCGCCACATCCTCGGGGATGGCGAGGCCGCGAAACGGGCTGTCATCGGGGAAGGGTGCCAGCGTCTTGGGGGCGCCCCAGCTCATCGCGCCGCCCACCGTGCGCCCTCCCGCGCGCAGGCGCACCGGCATCAGCGCCGCCTCCTGCCCGCGCGACACGTCGCTTGCCGCAAGCCGCGGCCCGGCAAAGCGCACCAGCACGCCGCCCGCCTCGACCCAGTCGCGCAGCGCGCTGTCCTCGGCCTCGGAGAGCGTCGCCACATCGGCCAGCACCACGGCATCGGGATTGGCGGGCAAAAGGTCGAGCAGCGCCCCCTCGATCAGGTCGGCATTGGGCGCGAGCGCCTTGCGCAGGTAATAGAGCGGCGACAGAAGCTCCAGCCCCTCGCGATCCGCGCGCCCCGCGACCAGCCCCACCTCGCGCCGCCGCAGCCCGTCCCCCGACAGGCTCACGGCACCGGCATGGCGCGCGCCCTCGATCTCGAACCGGTCGATCCGCGCGCGCAGTTCGGGCGGCAGCGACAGGCGGCCCGTGGCCTCGGCCCCCGCAAAGCCAAGCGGCAGGCGCGCCAGCACCCGCGCGGCCCCGGCAGGATCGCGGCCATGCGCGGCGATGGTTATATCGAGCGCGCCGCCCGCCCCGGCGCGGATTGCGCGCAGCGCCACCATGCCCTCGTCAAGCACGGGCGGGGCCAGCGCCAGAACGGGCCGCGCGCTTTCATGCACCACCACCGGGCCACGCGCCTCCAGCGCGGCAAGCAGGGCCTCGCGCCCATCGCCCGCCAGCCCGTCGGAAAACCAGCGCGTCTCGATCCCGCCCTCGGGCAGCAGGGCTGCGGCCTCGGCATAGGTCTCGGGGCGCGCGCGCCACGGCTCTGGCATCAACCCCGGCAGGCGGCTGCGCAGATCATCGGCGGCGCGAAACACCGGACGCTCGGGCGCGCTCAACCGCATCAGCGCGGCGGTGCGCCCGTCGCGCGCGGCCTCAGACAGCGCGCCGTCGATCACGTCGCGCTGCGCCTGCCAGTCGCGCGCGGCGGCCCAGCTATCCTCGACCACGATCAGAAGCGGCGTGTTTCGCGCCGCGCCCCCCGCATCGCGCGGGTTGAGCACCGGCCCCGCCAGCCCGACAATCGCCGCCGCCACCGCCAGCATTCGCAACAAGAGCAGCCACCACGGCGTGCGGTCGCTCACGCTATCCTCGTCGCGCAGCCCCAAAAGCAGCGCCACGCCGGGAAAGCGGCGGCGCACCGGCGCGGGCGGCACCGCGCGCAGGACAAGCCAAAGCACCGGCAGCGTCAGGAGCGCCCACAACAGCCACGGCGTGGCAAACCCGATGGCACCAAGGGTCATGCGCCCGCCCCCCCCTCGGAGATGGCGCGATAGAGCCACAGCAGGGCCGATTGCGCACCACTGTCGGTGTGGTGGCAGCCATATTGCCAGCCCGTCGCCGCCGCCAGCGATGCCAGTGCATCCTTGCGCGCGGCCAGCCGGTCAAGATAGCGCGCGCGCAGGTCATCTGCCCGGAGCGTCTCATGCTGCATCGTGCCGGCCATGCTCTGGAAAATGGTGCGCCCGCGATAGGGAAAGGCCTCTTCCGCCGGATCGAGTACATGGCACAGCACCCCGCGCACGCCGCGATCCGCCGCCGCCACCAGCGCCGCACGCAGCGGCGCGGGATCGCCGAGGAAATCCGAGATGAGCAACGCGCGCCCATGCGGCACAAGGCCGGTCATGTCCGGGGCGGCGTGATCCTCGCCGCTCTCGGACATGAGAGCCTCGGCAATCCGCGCGATCTGCGCCGCGCCGCACCGGGGTGGCAGGGCGGTCCCGGTCATCCCCACCCGCTCGCCGCCACGCTCCAGCAGCAAACTCACCGCCAGCGCCAGTAGCCGCGCACGATCAGCCTTTTCCGGCAGATCCTTGTGGGAGGCAAAGCGCATCGAGGCGGCGGGATCGACCCAGAGCATCACGCTCTGTGCCTGTTTCCACTCGCGTTGGCGCACGAATTGCGCATCCGAGCGCGCCGAGCGCCGCCAGTCGATGGCCCCTCGGGCATCACCCGGCTGCACCGGGCGGTATTGCCAGAAGTCATCGCCGGTGCCCGCGCGCCTGCGCCCGTGTTCGCCCATTATCACCGTGCGCGCCAGCCTGTCGGCGCGCGCCAGAAGCGGCGGCAGGCGCTCGGTCTCGGCCTCGGCACGGGCGCGCAGGGGGGCGTCGGTTTGGGCCATGTCAGGCCGCCGCCTCGGTCCGCGTCACCTCTTCGACAAGGCCGGATATGAGCTTGGCCAGGCTCTCGCCCCGCGCGCGCGCCGCGAAATTGAGCGCCATGCGGTGGCCAAGAACGGGCTGCGCCAGCGCCGCCACGTCGGTGGCGTCCGGCGCAAGGCGGCCCTGCAACATCGCCCGCGCGCGCACCGTCAGCATCAGCGCCTGCGCCGCGCGCGGCCCCGGCCCCCAGGCCACGCCCTCGCGCACCGCAGCAGCCGCGCCCGGTGCATCCGGGCGGCCGCTGCGCACCAGATCAAGGATCATCTCCATGACGCTGTCACCCACCGGCATCCGCCGCAGCATCCGTTGCGCGGCGATCAGCTCTGCGGGGGTGAACACGGCGTGCGCCTCCTCCTCCTCGGCCCCGGTGGTGGCCAGGAGGATCGCGCGCTCGGTGTCGCGATCAGGGTATGGCACCTCGATTTGCACCAGGAACCGGTCAAGCTGTGCCTCGGGCAAGGGATAGGTGCCCTCCTGCTCGATGGNNTCCTGCATCGCCTGCAACAGCGCCGATTGCGTGCGCGGGCTGGCGCGGTTGATCTCGTCGGCCATCAGAAGCTGGCAAAAGATCGGCCCCTCGATGAACTTGAACGCGCGGCGGCCATCACCGGCGGTTTCCAGCACCTCCGAGCCAAGAATATCGGCGGGCATCAGGTCGGGGGTGAACTGAACCCGATTCGTATCAAGCCCCATCACCGTGCCCAGCGTCTCGACCAGCCGCGTCTTGCCCAGGCCGGGCAGGCCGATCAACAGGCCATGCCCGCCGCACAAAAGCGCCGCAAGCGACAGGTCAACGACCTGCTCCTGCCCGATGAAACGCCGGGTGATCGAGGCGCGCGCCTGCGCCAGCTTGTCCTCCAGCGCCTCCAGCCCGGCAACGAGATCGGTCTCTTCGGTCATGACAAAACTCCGGTTGGCACTATATCCTATTGTGGAACGTATCGTTTGACATGGAAATGGCAAAAGCAATGAGCGCAAGGACCGTCACAACCCCGTCAGCCGAAAGCCTCGCCGCCTCGGCGCGCGCCGCGAAAGCCGACAAGCGCGGCCTGCCGCCCGTCCACCTGTGGAATCCGCCCTTTTGCGGCGATCTCGATATCCGCATCGCCCGCGACGGGACGTGGTTCTATCTCGGCACGCCCATCGAACGGCCCGAACTGGTGCGGCTTTTTTCCACCATCCTGCGCAAGGATGGCGAGAATTATTTCCTCGTGACTCCGGTCGAGAAGGTGGGAATCACCGTCGATGACGCGCCCTTTGTGGCCGTGGATTTCGAGGCAGAGGGCGACGGCACGGCACAAAACCTGCGATTCGAGACCAATGTGGGCGATCATGTCACCGCCGGTCCCGATCATCCGATCCGGGTAGAGCGCGACCCGCAGACCGGAGAGCCTGCGCCTTACGTCCATGTGCGCGCGGGGCTTGAGGCGCTGATCGACCGCAAGAGCTTTTACCGCCTCGTCGAGATCGGCGCGCGCCGCGACGGGTGGTTTGGCCTGTGGTCGGGCGGTGTGTTCTTTCCGATCATTCCCGAGGCGGAATTGCCGCAATAGCCCCGCTCTTTGCACTTGCGGCCTGCGGCGGTTCTGCGTAATCAGGATGCGCTGCGGGTGTAGCTCAATGGTAGAGCGAGAGCTTCCCAAGCTCCAGACGAGGGTTCGATTCCCTTCACCCGCTCCATCCCGCTGCCCCTGTCAGTCACCGAGATGCGTGGCCCTCGCGGGCATCCCCCGTCACCCGATCCTGCATGAAGCGATAGAAAAACCGGTCACCGCCCGTCTCCATATAGGCGCGGTTGAGCCGGGCCTTCGCCTCGAACGCGGCGCGGGCGGCGGGGTGGTGCTCCGGGGTAATGCGGGTCTCGCCCGCCTCGACGGCGCGGATATGCGCGCCATAGGCGGCCCCGACGCGCGCGGCAAAGGCCGTTTGCGCGGTGGTGCTTTGCGGATCGAGCGAGAGGATATAGGCCGCCTCGCCAACCGGCGCGCGCCCGCCGACGCATGACAGCACCTCCATCGCGTGCAGCACGTCCTGCGAGGGGCGATCCTGAAACGGACCGGCGAGATCGCGCCGGGTAACGGGATGAAAGCTCGCCCCCGTGCGCCCGAAATCGGCAAAGCCAAGGGTGGATTGCCCAGCCTCCGGCACAAGCAGGAGCGACTCGTCACCGCAGCGGATGTGCGTTCGGCCAAATCCGGCCCCGGCGCGCTCTGCCAGCGGCACAAGCGCCGCGAGATAGCCCGCCTGCCAGCGATCATCGGCATCCAGAAAGGCGATGATCGCGCCCCGCGCCGCGGCGATGGCCCGGTTGCGGGCAGGCCCCGCCCCGGTGGCCATGTGGTGATGCGCACAGCGGATAAGGCGCAGCCCGTAATCGGGCAGATCGTCATAGGCGCAGCCATCATCGGGGGCGAGCACCACCTCGACCTCCTCAAGCGGCAAGCCACAGGCCGCCACCGATTCGAGCGCCGCAGGCAGCGTGGCCCGCGCGCGATAGGCCGGGATGACGACCGAGACGCGCGGGCCACCCGTCACGCGTGAATGGCCCCGTCCCCGCAAGCGAGCGCCGCCTCGCGCACCGCCTCGGAATAGGTGGGATGCGCGTGGCAGGTGAGCGCCAGATCCTCGGCAGAGGCTCCGAACTCCATCGCGACGCAGATCTCGTGAATGAGATCGCCCGCCGCAGGGCCGATGATATGGGCACCAAGGATGCGGTCGGTGTCCTTGTCGGCGAGGATTTTCACGAAACCATCGCCCGCAAAAACCGCCTTGGCGCGCCCGTTGCCCATGAAGGAGAACTTGCCCACCTTGTAGGCGCGGCCCTGCTCTTTCAGGGTTTCTTCGGTCTCGCCGACATTGGCGACCTCGGGATGGGTGTAGATCACGCCGGGGATCACGCCATAATTGACGTGCCCATGCTTGCCCGCCAGCACCTCGGCCACGGCCATGCCTTCATCCTCGGCCTTGTGGGCCAGCATCGGCCCTTCGATGACGTCGCCGATGGCATAAAGACCCTTGATATTGGTCTGCCAGTCGCGGCCCACGGCGATCTGGCCGCGTTTCGTCATCTCGACGCCAAGGGTGTCGAGGCCCAGCCCTTCGGTATAGGGTTTGCGGCCCGTGGCGACCAGAACCACGTCGCCGTCAAGCTGGTGTTCGCTGTCGTCCTTGCGCAGTTTATAGCTGACCTTGGCCTTGCTCTTGAGCGTCTCGACAGTGTGCACGCCGGCACCCATGACGAAATCCAGCCCTTGTTTTTTCAGGATGCGCTGGAAGGTCTTTTGCACCTCGCCGTCCATGCCGGGGGTGACCTGATCCATATACTCCACCACCGTGACCGAGGTGCCGAGCCGGGCATAGACCGAGCCAAGCTCCAGCCCGATGACGCCGCCGCCGATCACAACCATGGTCTTGGGGATCTTGGGCAATTCCAGCGCGCCCGAGGAGGTGACGACGATTTTTTCGTCAATCGTGACAGAGGCACCGGGGATGCTGGCCGATTCCGAGCCGGACGCGATGACGATATGTTTCGCCTCATGGGTGTCGTCGCCAACCTTGACGCGCCCCGCCTCCGGGATCGACCCCCAGCCCTTTATCCAGTCCACCTTGTTCTTCTTGAACAGGAATTCGATGCCCTTGGTGTTCTGGCCGATGACATCATCCTTGTAGGCCAGCATCTCTTTCCAGTCTACCGAGGGCGACTTGCCCTTGAGACCCATCCTGGCGAAATTATGCTCGGCCTCGTGCAGCATGTGGCTGGCATGCAGGAGGGCCTTGGAGGGGATGCAGCCCACGTTGAGGCAGGTGCCGCCGAGGGTATCGCGCCCCTCGACCACGGCGGTCCTGAGGCCCAGTTGCGCGCAGCGGATGGCGCAGACATAGCCGCCGGGGCCGGCGCCGATGATGATCACGTCGTAAGAGGCCATGGGTCAGTTCCTTTCGTTTGGGTCAGGATGGGGGCGCTGCCCCCGTCGCCGTTCCGGCGACTCCCCCGGAGTATTTAAGGCAAGATGAAGCATCAGACGAGCGCCGCCAAGAGCATGAGCAGCGTGGCCGCAAAACCCACCGCCCAGATGAGCGAGCGCCATGGGGTGAGGCCGAAATAATAGGCGGGGATGTAGGCGACACGCGCGCCGAGGTAGGTGAAGGCGCAGGCGGCGGTGAATTGGGTGGATTGGTCGGATAGGGTGACGGCGACGACGGCGATGGTGAAGAGGATCAGCCCCTCGAAATGATTGCTGAGCGCGCGGCCGAGGCGGGCGGTTTTGGGCGAGAGTTGATTGGAGGGCTCGCGGTCGCACGCGGACATGGTGTAGCCGGGGCCAAGCTCCCGATTCGCCGGGATGGCGTAGAGCAGGAATTGGACCGCTTGCAGCAGGGCGGCGAGGGTGAGGGCGGTGAGTTCGGGGGTCATGCGTGTTGCCTGGTTATCGGTTCTTCCGGCGGTCCGTTTCTCGGGACCATTCGATCTGGCGCATAACCGCCGTGTGAAACTCTTCCGCAGCCGCTTCGTCTAAAGCGTTGGCCTTCTTGAACCACAAACATGTAATTAACGACAGAAGAGAAAAGCACATCACTTTCCATGCGGGTGCAATAGCGAAGTTACTGAAGTGGTGACCTGTGCTCGCCTCAATGAATGCGTGGCCAACAAAAAGCGTCACCCCAAGATTTATCCACCGTAAAACGTGAAAAATTGAACTCCCGAAGCCGGAAGCCCAAAGGATTCCTGACCAAATAACACTTAGGGAAAGTGACATTACGATGATAGTGATAGCTGTCCCCAAGTCCCCCATTACAAATCCACCAGCAACCGGCGCGGGACTTTGAGGGCCTCTTTCACGCGCACCAAGAACGTCACCGCGCCTTTGCCGTCGACTATGGGAATATCTGACCGTCTCATCCCGCCACCGCCAGCGTTTCGCGGGCCTTGGCAATCGCCTCGTCCAGAGACCGTCCCGCCTCATGCGCCTTCACGATCCGCTCTAGCGCCGCGCGCAGGCGGGCGGCTTCGCCGGGGGTGGCGGGGCGGGCGCGGGCGAAGAAATCCGCGTCGAGGGGCGGGTTCTCGTCAAAATCTTCAGGCGGCTTGGGGCGGATGCTCATGGGATTTCCCTCCGGTTGGGTTATTGGTGGGCTTCGCCCACCCTACGTGACACCGTAGGGTGGGTGGCAACCCATCATTCCCTTACAAATCCATCAACAACCGGCGCGGGTCTTCGAGCGCCTCTTTCACGCGCACGAGGAAGGTCACGGCACCTTTGCCGTCGACCACGCGGTGATCGTAGGAAAGCGCGAGATACATCATCGGGCGGATGACCACCTGGCCGTTGATGGCTACGGGCCGGTCCTGGATCTTGTGCATCCCCAGAATGCCCGATTGCGGGGGGTTGAGGATGGGCGAGGACATGAGCGAGCCGTAGACGCCGCCATTGGAGATGGTGAAGGTGCCGCCCTGCATCTCGGCCATGGAGAGCTTGCCGTCGCGGGCGCGGGCACCTTTCTCGGCGATGGCCTTTTCGATGGCGGCAAAGGACATCTGATCCACATCGCGGATGACCGGCACGACAAGGCCGGTGGGCGTGCCCGCCGCGATGCCCATATGCACGAAGTTCTTGTAGACCACATCGGTGCCGTCGATCTCGGCGTTGACCTCGGGCACCTCTTTCAGCGCGTGCACGCAGGCCTTGGTGAAAAACGACATGAAGCCAAGGCGCACGCCATGCTTCTTGAAGAATTCGTCCTTGTACTGGTTGCGCAGCGCCATCACCTCGGTCATGTCCACCTCGTTATAGGTGGTGAGCATGGCGGCGGTGTTCTGCGCGTCCTTGAGGCGGCGGGCGATGGTCTGGCGCAGGCGCGTCATGCGCACGCGTTCCTCGCGGGCGGCATCCTCGGCGGGCACTGGCGCACGCGGGGCCTGAGCGGGGGCGGCGGCGGGCGCGGGTTTCGGGGCCTGCGCGGCGCGGGCGACATCTTCCTTCATGACGCGGCCATCGCGGCCCGAGCCGGTGACCTGATCGCGCGAGACGCCTGCCTCGGCCATGGCCTTTTTGGCAGAGGGCGCATCCTCGACATCCTTGGCCGACGATTTGGCAGGGGTGGTGTCGTCGTCGCTGTCGTCGGCTTTGGCGGGGGTGGCAGCACCCGCGCCGGAGGCGAGAATCGCCAGCTTGCCGCCGGCCTGCACCGTCTCGCCTTCACCCGCGAGAATCTCGGTGAGCGTGCCCGAGACAGGGGCGGGCACCTCGACCGAAACCTTGTCGGTTTCCAGTTCACACAGCATCTCGTCGGCGCTGACCTGATCGCCCACCTTCTTGAACCAGGTGGCAACGGTCGCCTCGGTCACGCTTTCGCCAAGGGCGGGCACCATGACGTCGATACTCTCGCCGCCCTTATCGCTGCCCGTGTTGGCCGGCGCGGATTTGACCTCGGGCTTGTCGGCTTTCGCCGGGGCGGCCTTGCCCTCGCCTTCGGTGATGGTGGCAAGAAGGGCGTCGACGCCCACGGTCTCGCCCTCCTGCGCGACGATCTCGCCCAGGGTGCCAGCGGCGGGGGCTGGCACCTCGACCGTCACCTTGTCGGTTTCAAGCTCGCACAGCATCTCGTCGGCGGCGACCTGATCGCCGGGTTTCTTGAACCAGGTGGCAACGGTGGCCTCGGTGACGGATTCGCCAAGGGTGGGGACGCGGACTTCGGTGCTCATTCCTTGTTTCCTTCGATGGAGAGCGCGGCATCGACCAGCGCCTCTTGTTGTGCCTTGTGCTGCGTGGCCAGCCCCGTGGCAGGCGAGGCGGCGGCGGGACGGCCGACATAGACCGGGCGCTTGTGCTTGGCGTCGATACGCGTGAGCACCCATTCGATATTCGGCTCGATGAAGGACCACGCGCCCTGGTTCTTTGGCTCTTCCTGACACCAGACCATTTCCGCACCCTTGAAGCGTTCAAGCTCCTTGACCAGCGACATGGCCGGGAAGGGGTAGAACTGTTCGATCCGCAACAGGTAGATATCGTCGATGCCGCGCTTGTCGCGCTCTTCCAGCAGGTCGTAATAGACCTTGCCCGAGCACATCACCACGCGCCTGATCTTCTTGTCGGCGACGAGCTTGGTATCGGACAGCCCGTATTGCGCATCGTCCCTCAGAACCCGGTGGAACGACGAACCGGTGGTGAAGTCCGCCGCCCTGGATACCGCCAGCTTGTGCCGCAGCAGAGATTTCGGCGTCATGAGGATGAGCGGCTTGCGGAAGGTGCGATACATCTGGCGGCGCAGGATGTGGAAATAGTTCGCAGGCGTCGTGCAATTGGCCACGATCCAGTTGTCGCCGCCGCACATCGTCAGGAACCGCTCCAGCCGGGCGGAGGAATGTTCCGGCCCCTGCCCCTCATAGCCATGCGGAAGCAGGCAGACGAGGCCGGACATGCGAAGCCATTTACTCTCGCCCGAGGAGATGAACTGATCGAACATGATCTGCGCGCCGTTGGCGAAATCGCCGAACTGCGCCTCCCAAAGGGTGAGCGCCTTGGGTTCCGCCAGTGAATAGCCATACTCGAACCCGAGCACGGCATATTCCGAGAGCATCGAATCGATGACCTCGTATTGCGCCTGCCCCTCGCGGATATGGTTGAGCGGGTAATACCGCTCTTCGGTTTCCTGATCTATCAGGCCGGAATGGCGCTGGCTGAACGTGCCGCGGGTGCTGTCCTGCCCCGAGAGGCGCACGCGGTAGCCCTCGGTCAGCAGCGACCCGAAGGCGATTGCCTCGGCGGTGGCCCAGTCAAAGCCCTCGCCGGTCTCGAACATCTGGCGCTTGGCGTCGAGCAGGCGGTCAACGGTCTTGTGCAGGTTGAACCCGTCGGGCGCGGTCGAGAGCGCGGCCCCCACCTCCTTGAGGGTCTCGGGCGTGATCGCGGTCTCGCCGCGCTCGTATTTGCCCCTGTGCGGGTTCAGGTCCGCCCATTTGCCGTCAAGCCAGTCGGCCTTGTTGGGGCGATACTCCTTGCCGGCCTCGAACTCGTCGGCGAGATGCGCCTGGAACGCGGCCTTCATGTCCTCGACCTCGCCCTCGGGGATGAGGCCGTCCTTGACCAGCCGGTCGGTATAGAGCGCGAGCGTCGTCTTCTGCTGCTTGATCTTCTTGTACATCAGGGGGTTTGTGAACATCGGCTCGTCCCCCTCGTTATGGCCGAAGCGACGGTAGCAAATGATGTCGACCACCACGTCCTTGTGGAATTTCTGGCGGAATTCCGTGGCGACGCGGGCGGCATGAACCACCGCCTCGGGATCGTCGCCGTTGACGTGGAAAATCGGTGCCTCGACCATCAGCGCGATATCCGTGGGATAGGGCGAGGAGCGCGAGAAATGCGGCGCGGTGGTAAAGCCGATCTGGTTATTGACCACGATATGGATCGTGCCGCCGGTGCGATGCCCCTTGAGGCCCGAGAGGCCAAAGCATTCCGCCACCACGCCCTGCCCGGCAAAGGCCGCATCGCCATGCAGCAAAACGGGCAGAACCTTGGTGCGCTCGGCATCGTTCGACTGATCCTGCTTGGCGCGGACCTTGCCCAGCACCACCGGGTTTACCGCTTCGAGATGGCTGGGGTTGGCGGTCAGCGACAGATGGACGGTGTTGCCGTCGAACTCGCGGTCGTGGCTGGCACCGAGGTGGTATTTCACATCGCCCGATCCGTCGACATCCTCGGGTTTGGAACTGCCACCCCGAAACTCGTGGAACAGCGCGCGGTACGGCTTGCCCATGACATTGGCCAGCACGTTGAGCCGCCCGCGATGCGGCATCCCGATGACGATGTCCTGCACGCCAAGCTGCCCGCCGCGCTTGATGATCTGCTCCATCGCCGGGATGAGGCTTTCGCCACCGTCAAGGCCAAAGCGCTTGGTGCCCATGTATTTGACATGGAGGTATTTCTCGAACCCCTCGGCCTCGACCAGCTTGTTCAGAATCGCCTTGCGACCGTTCCGGGTAAAGGTGATTTCCTTGTCGTAGCCCTCGATCCGCTCCTTGAGCCAGGCGGCCTGTTCGGGGTCGGAGATGTGCATGTATTGCAGCGCGAAGGTGCCGCAATAGGTGCGCTTGACGATGGCCAGGATCTCGCGGAGGCTTGCAACCTCAAGGCCCAGCACGTTGTCGATGAAAATCGGCCGGTCCATATCGGCCTCGGTGAAGCCGTAGGATTTCGGGTCAAGCTCGGGCTGGGGGCCATGCTCGCGCAGGCCGAGCGGGTCGAGATCGGCGATGAGATGGCCGCGGATACGGTAGGCGCGAATGAGCATCAGCGCGCGCACGGAATCGAGCACGGCGCGCTGGATCGCCTCGTCGGTAACCTCGACGCCCTTCTCGGCGGCCTTGGCGGAAATCTTCTTGCCCGCGTCCTTCAATTCCGGCTCGGCGGGCCATTCGCCCGTGAGCGCGGCGGTGAGCTCATCGGTCGGCATCGGCGGCCAGTCGGCCCGCGCCCATGAGGCACCTTGCGCCTCGCGCGTCACCTCTGTGCCGTCATCACCCAGCGTGTCGAAGAAACGTCGCCAAGACTCGTCCACCGCGCCCGGATCAGTGGCGTAGCGCGCGTAAAGCTGCTCCAGGTATTCGGCATTATGCCCTTGCATGAATGATGAGGCGTGGAATTGGTCGTTGGGAGATTGATCGGTCATTTTGGCACCTCGGAGGAGCTGAGAACCCTGTTGGTTACGGCGAGCCGAGGGCGATCCCCGGCCCGCCCGACACCTTAGCCAATGGCCTCGAGCACGGCCTCGCCAAGGCTCGCGGGGCTTTCGGCCACCACGATCCCGGCAGAGCGCATCGCCTCGATCTTGTCATCGGCCCCGCCCTTGCCGCCCGCGACGATGGCACCCGCGTGGCCCATGCGGCGGCCCGCAGGGGCGGTGCGCCCGGCGATGAAGCCTGCAGTCGGCTTCCAGCGGCCCTTCTTCTTCTCGTCCTTGAGGAATTGCGCGGCCTCTTCCTCGGCGGCCCCGCCGATTTCGCCGATCATGATGATGCTCTGCGTCTCGTCATCGGCCAAAAACCATTCCAGCACGTCGATATGCTCGGTGCCCTTGATCGGATCGCCCCCGATGCCGACACAGGTCGATTGGCCCAGGCCCACATCCGTCGTCTGCTTGACCGCCTCATAGGTGAGCGTGCCCGAGCGCGAGACCACGCCACAAGAGCCGCGCTTGTGGATATGGCCGGGCATGATGCCGATCTTGCAGGCGTCCGGCGTGATGATACCGGGGCAGTTGGGGCCGATGAGGCGCGATTTGCTGCCCTCCAGCGCCCGCTTGACGCGCATCATGTCGAGCACGGGAATGCCCTCGGTGATGCAGACGATGAGTTCCATTTCGGCGTCGATCGCCTCGAGGATCGAATCAGCGGCAAAGGGGGGCGGCACATAGATCACCGAGGCGTTGGCCTCTGTCGCGTGTTTCGCCTCATGCACCGAATTGAACACGGGCAGGTCAAGATGCGTCGTGCCGCCCTTGCCCGGCGTCACGCCGCCAACCATTTTCGTGCCATAAGCGATGGCCTGTTCGGAATGAAACGTGCCCTGAGAGCCGGTGAGGCCCTGACAGATCACGCGTGTGGTTTCGTCTACGAGGACTGCCATTTCGCTGGCTCCTTCCTTTGGTGTTGCTGTTCGTTGTCGGGCGCGCCCTTGGCGGCGCGCCAGGGATGGGATGTCAGGGCACTGTCTCCCCGGCTGCGTGGCGCTCCAGCGCCTCGATCACCTGCGCGCGCGACCAGACGCCCATCAAGCGCTGCCGGCGACCACGGGCAGTTGCAAGAAACGCGGGATCGAGGTCGATCTCGCCAGATTCGGAAATGGTCTCAACCGGGTCGGCAAAGTTGAACGGGGCGGCGCAGGGGTTGAACGGCGCAAAGCCACCATTCCTTGCCAGCCGTCTGTTCACCGGGGTAGGATGCATACTCGTGAGCAGCCAGGGGATACCGCTGGCCACGAAATTCTCGAAGAACCGCCAGCGCAGCCACCATTTGAGGTGAAACAGGCAGTCGCGGCACATCATCATGTCGGCCTGCGGCAGCGCATCGGCGGTGATGTCGAGATGCCGGAACTCTCGGCCCGCGCCCGCGTGCCGCTCTGCCACCGCCTCGATCACATCGCCGGAAATATCCCCGCCGATATACGTGACCCCCGACAGATCGACATGCTGCATCCAGAACCAGTCGCCACAGGGCGCATCGAGAAACCGCCTCACCCCGTAGCGCGCCAGCAGATCCGGAAGCGCGGCACGCAGGGCGCTCGTGGCCTCAAGCGTCGAGCCCGCGCCGGAGCGCGAGCGGACATTGCGGCCAGACCAGTCCTTGGTCTCGAATTCCGCTCTCAACACGTCGCGCATGGATACCCGCTCCTCACACCCGGCACCGGAGGCAGGCCCCGGCACGCCCCGCCGGTGGCAATGCCACCGGGGCGGCGCTCACCCCTTCACCGCTTTCACGATCTTCTGCGCGCCGTCCTTGAGGTCGTCGGCGGCGATCACGTCGAGGCCGGAATTGTTGATGATCTCCTTGCCCTTCTCGACATTGGTGCCCTCAAGCCGCACCACCAGCGGCACCTTGAGGCCCACCTCTTTGACAGCGGCCACCACGCCCTCGGCGATGACATCACAGCGCATGATGCCGCCGAAGANNTCGCAGCGCATGATGCCGCCGAAGATGTTGACGAGGATGCCCTTTACCTGCGGATCGGAGGTGATGATCTTGAACGCCTCGGTGACCTTTTCCTTGGTCGCGCCGCCGCCCACGTCGAGGAAATTGGCAGGCTCCGCCCCATAAAGCTTGATGATATCCATCGTCGCCATCGCCAGCCCGGCACCGTTGACCATGCAGCCGATCTCGCCATCGAGCGCGATATAGTTGAGGTCGTATTTCGAGGCTTCCAGCTCCTTGGGGTCCTCTTCGGTGGTGTCGCGCAATTCGGCGATATCGGCGTGGCGATAGATCGCGTTGCCGTCAAAACTGATCTTGGCATCAAGCACCTTGAGATCGCCCTTGTCGGTGACGATCAGCGGGTTGATTTCCAACATCTCCATGTCTTTTTCGACAAACGCCTTGTAGAGCGTGCCCATCAGGGCCACGCATTGCTTTACCTGCCCAGCGTTGAGGCCAAGTGCAAAGGCGATGCGGCGGCCGTGGAACTGCTGATAGCCGGTGGCGGGATCGACGCTGAACGACAGGATTTTCTCAGGCGTCTTTTCGGCCACCTCCTCGATATCCATGCCGCCCTCGGTCGAGGCGACGAAGCTGATGCGCGAGGTGCCGCGATCCACCAGCAGTGCGAGATACATTTCGGTCTCGATGCCCGAGCCGTCCTCGATATAGATGCGGTTGACCTGCTTGCCCGCCGGGCCGGTCTGCTTGGTCACCAGCGTGCGGCCCAGCATACGGCGCGCCTCTTCGGCGGCCTCCTCGACGGATTTGGCAAGGCGCACACCGCCCGCTTCGCCGGCCCCGGCTTCCTTGAACTTGCCCTTGCCGCGCCCGCCCGCGTGAATCTGCGCCTTGACGACCCAGAGCGGCCCATCGAGCGCGCTAGCGGCTGTCTTGGCCTCTTCACTGCGCAAGACCACGCGACCATCCGACACCGGCGCGCCATAAGAGCGCAGGAGCGCCTTGGCCTGATACTCGTGGATATTCATGAAACCGTCCCGTTTTGCTGCGATTGGGACAGGTATAGACATAAAATCGTGTGCGGCTTAAATGGTTTTTTGCGGTTTCAGTTTATTTTGGGTGAAATTCCGCCTTTTGTGATCACACGATTTATCCGCGTGATCACAAACACGGATGGACTGCGAATCGCCCGACCAAAAAACAGGGGCTGGAAAATATCCAGCCCCGGCTCATGAATAGCTGATTGGCCAGATCAGGCGAGAGAGCCGTCAATCGCCTTGCAAGCCTCGACAAGGCCCTTGACCGCGTCAACCGACTTGTCGAACATCGCCTGCTCGTCCTTGTTGAGCTTGATCTCGACGATGCGTTCAATGCCACCCGCACCGATCACCGTGGGCACGCCCACATACATGCCCTTCACGCCCAGTTCGCCATTGCACCAGGCGGCGCAGGGCAGGACGCGTTTCTGATCCTTGAGATAGGCCTCGGCCATCTCGATCGCGGCAGTGGCAGGCGCGTAGAAGGCAGAGCCGGTTTTCAGAAGGCCCACGATCTCGGCCCCGCCGTCGCGGGTGCGTTGCAGGATCGCGTCAAGCTTCTCTTGCGTGGTCCAGCCCATCTCGATCAGGTCCGGCAGCGGGATGCCCGCCACGGTCGAATAGCGCACCGAGGGCACCATCGTATCGCCATGCCCGCCAAGCACAAAGGCAGTCACATCCTTCATCGACACGCCAAACTCGACGCTGAGGAAGTGGCGGAAGCGCGCGGAATCGAGCACACCGGCCATGCCGCATACCTTGTGCGCGGGCAGGCCCGAAAACTTCTGAAGCGCCCAGACCATCGCATCAAGCGGGTTGGTGATGCAGATCACGAACGCATCGGGCGCGTTGGCCTTGATACCTTCGCCCACCGATTTCATCACCTTGAGGTTGATGCCCAGCAGGTCGTCGCGGCTCATCCCCGGCTTGCGCGGCACACCGGCGGTGACGATGCAGACATCCGCACCGGCGATATCGGCATAGTCCTGCGTGCCCCGGAGATGGGCGTCAAAGCCCTCGGACGGGCCGGATTCGGCAATGTCGAGCGCCTTGCCTTCGGGGGTGCCCTCTGCAATGTCGAAAAGCACGACATCGCCGAGCTCCTTGAGCGCCGCGAGATGGGCGAGCGTGCCGCCGATCTGTCCGGCACCGATCAGCGCGATCTTGGGTCTGGCCATTGGATTTGTCTCCGTGGGTTGCGTAGTTGCGGCTTGCCGTAGTCTGAATTGCGATTCCATGCAAGCCCGCCGCGCGGCGGCGGATCATGGCGGCGCGCTTATGTATGCGGTTGTATGCTGATTTCCGGGCGCGCGCACTGGGGATCAGGGGATGGCAATCACACGGGAATTGGTCGCAGTCGGGGTGTTTGCTGCGCTGTTCGCAGGCGTTTCCAAGGGCTGGATTCGGCTCTGGCGCGGCCTTTGCCGGGGCAGCGATTGTGGCGCAGGTGGTGCTTTTGGGGCGTAAAACGGCATGCGCGCGCACCGCAGGGTGCCGGAACGCGCGTTCCTTGCGATCACCTATGTGTTGCTCACCGTAACCGGCGTGAAACTGGTGATCGACGGGCTTTAGCCACCATTCAGGCGTCGTTGCCCGGCGCGGGCAATCTGTCGGCCATCGCCTCAAAAGCCTGCCCCGCGGCGACCAGACAGGTGATGCCCGAAGGCCCCGTCACGGTGATGGTCCAACTGCCCGACGCGTCAGAGGCGAACACCTCGATCACCGCGTTATTGGCCCCCAGCCCCATCGCCTGCCGGGTCTCGCCATAGGCTTCGGCAAGGCGCTCTACCACCACCTCGCGCGGGGCGCATTGCGCCGATTGGGCCACTGCCGGGCCGGTCGCAAGGCAGGCGAGGGCCGCAGTCAGGCCCAGACTTCCTTTCATCATCGTCACACCCTCTCCCAAGTTGGTCCCTGCCGTCATGCCAAAGGATGCCGGATGAACTCTGAAGACTTGGTTAACAATGGGTAACGCAGGCACCGTTTCTGCGTCGCGGCGGGAAAGGGCTTGAACTTTTATGCCAAAGAATGGCAGGTCTGCGCAGGATTATACCCCAAACCCGCGAGTGCATATCATGGCCAGCCCTTCTCACCCCTATCGCTCGGTGCTCTATATCCCCGGCTCCAAGGAACGCGCGCTGGAAAAGGCGCGAGACCTGCCCGCCGATGCGATCATCTTCGACCTCGAGGATGCCGTCGCCCCCGATGCCAAGGCAGAGGCGCGCACCACGCTGGCGGCGGCCCTGCGGCAGGGCGGCTATGGCAAGCGCGCAAAGATCGTGCGGATCAACGCGCTGAGCACGGAATGGGGGCTGGAGGATGCGCGCGCCTTCGCGGATGCGGGGGCCGATGCAATCCTCTTGCCCAAGGTCAACGCGGCGAGCGATATCGACACGCTCGCCGATATCATCGGCCCTGATCTGCCGATCTGGGCGATGATGGAAACGACGCTCTCGATCCTGAGCGCCCGCGAGATTGCGGCCCATGCGCGCGTCGCCGGGCTGGTTGCGGGCACCAACGATCTGGCCAAAGACCTGCGCACGCGCACGCAGCCCGACCGGCTGCCGCTGATGCTGGCGCTGCAAACCATCGTTCTCGCGGCGCGGGCGGCGCGGATCGTGGCGGTGGACGGGGTCTATAACCGCTTCAAGGACGAGGACGGGCTGCGGGTGGAATGCGAACAGGGCCGCGATCTGGGATTCGACGGCAAAACGCTGATCCATCCCGCGCAGATCGACATTGCCAATGCCGCCTTTGCCCCCACCGAGGCCGAAATCGAACTGGCCGAACGCCAGATTGCCGCGTATGAAGAAAGCCGGGCCTCGGGTCAGGGGATCGCGGTCGTGGACGGGCAGATCGTCGAGAATCTGCATGTGGTCACGGCGCAGCGCATCCTTGCGCAGGCCCAAGCGATACGCGACCTGGCAGCGGAGTAGCGACCAATGGCCTATCTCATCCTCGGACTGATCCTCTGGACCGCCGCGCATCTTTTCAAGCGCGTGGCCCCCGATCTGCGCGCAAGGATGGGCAATGCGGGCAAGGGGCTTGTCGCGGTTGGCGTGCTGGCGGGGCTGGTGCTGATGGTGATCGGCTACCGGCAGGCGGAATTCATCAACATCTGGTTCCCGCCCACATGGACGGTGCATCTCAACAACCTGATGATGCTGGGCGCGGTGTTCCTCTATGGCATGAGCGCCACCAAGGGGCGGTTGCGCGGCGCGATCCGCCACCCGCAACTGACCGCCGTCAAGGTCTGGGCGGTGGCGCATCTGCTGGTCAATGGCGATCTGGCCTCGCTGATCCTGTTCGGCGGGCTGCTGGCCTGGGCGGTGCTGGAGGTGGTAGTCATCAACATGTCCGAAGACTGGAATCGCCCCGCACCGGGCGAGGCGAAACGCGATATCATCCTCGTGGTCATCACTCTTGTGCTGTTCTTCGCCATGACCTTTGTGCACAACTGGCTGGGCGTCTGGCCATTTCCGGGGTGAGGCGATGAAGCTCTACCGCTTTCTTTCCGCCGACGATACATCGGCGTTTTGTCACAAGGTGACAGCGGCGCTCAACGCGGGCTGGCAGCTTTACGGCGATCCCACCTATGCGTTTGACGCCGCAAATGGCGTGATGCGCTGCGGGCAAGCGGTGGTGAAGGACAAAGAGGGCGCGTATTCGCCCGACATGAAGCTTGGAGAGCAGTAGCGATGAAAACCAATCCCGGCCGGTTCTTCGAGGACTACACCCTCGGCGAGGTGATCCACCACGCGGTGCCGCGCACCGTCTCGGGGGGCGAGCGTGCGCTCTATCATGCGCTTTATCCCGCGCGTCACGCGCTCTATTCCTCGGACGCCTTCGCCCGTGCCAGCGGCTTGCCCGCAAGCCCGATCGACGACATGGCCGCGTTTCACATCGTGTTCGGCAAATCGGTGCCCGATATCTCGCTCAACGCCGTGGCAAACCTGGGCTATGCCGAGGCGCGCTGGCTTGCCCCGGTCTGGCCCGGCGACACGCTGCGCAGCCAATCCGAGGTGATCGGACTGAAGCAGAATTCCACGGGCAAGACCGGGGTGGTCTATGTGCGCACCACCGGATTCAACCAGCATGATCTGCCGGTGATGGAATTCGCCCGCTGGGTGATGGTGCGCAAGAACAACCCTGACGCACCCGCACCTGACCCCGTGGTGCCGGAGACGGCCGCGGTCGTCGATCCCGCAGACCTTGTGATCCCTTCGGGGCTCGATTTCACCCGTTACGATTTCACCCTGGCCGGAGAGCCGCATCGCTGGGGCGATTACGAGGTTGGCGAGCGCATCGACCATGTCGATGGCGTCACCATCGAGGAAGCCGAGCACATGCTGGCCACGCGGCTCTGGCAGAACACCGCCAAGACCCATTTCGACGCAAGCCTGCGCGAGGACGGCAAGCGGCTCATCTATGGCGGGCACGTCATTTCGATGGCGCGCGCGCTGTCGTTCAACGGGCTGGCCAATGCGCAGATGATCGTGGCGATCAATGCAGGCAGCCACGCCAACCCGTGTTTCGCGGGCGATACGATCCGCGCGTGGTCAGAGGTGCTCGACCGCGCCGAGACCTCCGCGCCCGGCGTCGGCGCGCTGCGCCTTCGGCTGGTCGCGACCAAGGGCGGCGCGCCGTTCACGCTCCGGGGCGAGGACGGCAAATACCTGCCCCATGTGCTTCTCGATCTGGATTACTGGGCGCTGATGCCGCTCTGAAGCATGTTGCTCAAAAGTGGGAACCGGTTTTGAGCTTCTCGAACATGCGAAATAAACATGTCAGAGTGTATCGCGCGAATGCAAATGAACACGACACACTCTGAACGCGTGCTCAGAGACTTCGCAGGATTTTCTTAAGCTCCGGCTCCTGCACCATCTTGGCGGCCTTTTTTGCGGGCACCCAGACCCGTTTGCGCTGACCCGCCTCGGGGTAGCTCTCGGCCAGATCACCGTCACGCAGCCGCACCTTGTAGAGATCCGCGATAATCGGAACAACGCTGTCATCCTCCAGCGCCTTGTCGTAAAAGAACTGCCCGGCAGGGTGGGCATGATCGGCCTCGGCGCGCACGCCCGCCTCTTCCCACGCCTCGCGCAGGGCGGATTGGACATCGCTCAGCCCCTTGATCGGCCAGCCCTTGGGAACAATCCAGCGCCCGGTGTCGCGACTGGTGATGAGCAGCACCTCCTTACGCCCCTTTGCCTTGCGCCAGCACAGCGCCGCCACCTGCCGCTCGGGCGGATAGACGGTGCGCGCGCCGGGGCGCTTGCTCAAGGACTGCATTTTTACCATCGGTGTCGGCCCTGCTCGGCAAGTTTGTCTTTTTCCTGATTAACGGGTCAACCTACGCGAAAATTCGGCGCTTTGCAAATCACCTCGTGTTGCGCGGCTTGGCCCGCAACGTGGGATCGGCCTCGGTCGGGTCCTCGGGCCAGGGATGCCGGGGATACCGCCCGCGCATGTCCTTGCGCACATCCGCGTAGGAATTGGCCCAGAAACCGGGAATATCGGCGGTGGTCTGCACCGGCTTGCCCCCCGGCGACAGCAGCGTGACGCGCAACCCGCGTCCGGCAACCATCGGGTGCGCGGTCTGGCCGAACATCTCTTGCAGGCGCAAGGTAATTCCGGGCGGATCGGTGGCATAGTCGATGGGGATTTTCCGGCCAAGCGGCGTGGTGAACTGCGCCGGGGCCTCGCGATCAAGCGCCGCCATCTGATCCCAGCTCAGACGCGCGCGCAACGCATCCAGAATGTCGAACCGCTTCCAATCCTGCGCCGTGGTCACACCGCCAAGATGGGGCAGAAGCCACGCCTCCAGATCGTCCATGAGCGCGGCCTCGGACATGTCGGGCAGATCCGGCAGCGCCGCACGGCAGAGCATCACGCGGGCGGCAAAGCGGCGGGCGGCCTCACTCCATACAAGACCAAGATCGCGCACCCCGTCGAGCATGGCCCGCGCGACGGCCTCGGGCGGCGCATCGTCCCAGCGCCGGTCATCAAGGACGAGCGCGCCAAACCGCTCCTGCCGCCGCGTCTCCACCCGCCGGGTGCGCCTGTCCCAGTGGCACAGGTCGTGCCAGCCGATCTGCGAACCATAAAGCGCGCGTATCTCGGCCTCGCTGATCGCGATGGCCTGGCGGATGCGCGCCTCGCGCGGATCACCGTCAAGATCGGTGGCCACGATCAGGCGCGCGCCCGACATCGGATCGCCCTCGGGCATCACCGCCCCCTTGCCCCCCGAGAGCACGAAGCGCGCAGCCTCTCCCTTGCGCCGCAGCCCGATCCGGTCGGGATAGGCAAGCGCGGCGCATTCGGCGGGCGACATCGCCGCCCCCCTGCCCCGCGCCTGCCGCGTGAGGCGCCCGGCCTCGGTCATGATGCGCTCCACCGTGCCGCGATTTGCCTCATGGGGGTGGCGCTCGGCATAGGCGCGGGGGTCGCGCAGGGCGGCAAGGCGCAGCGCCAGATCCACCGGCGCGCCCCGCCCCAACGGATCACGATCCGCCAGCAGCGCGGCAAGCGGTGCGGCCTCGGGCCCGGCCACCGTCAGCATATGCGCCAGCCGCGGGTGCAGCGGCAGCGCGGCAAGGGCGCGTCCGTGATCGGTGATGCGCCCCTTTTCATCCAGCGCCCCCAGCATCGCAAGCAGCGCGCGCGCCTCGGCGAAACTGCCCGGATTGGGCGGCGTCAGAAACGGCAGCGCCTCCGGCTCCGCCCCCCAAAGCGCAAGATCAAGCGCCAGCCCGGCCAGATCCGCCGCCGCGATCTCGGGCGGCGGGAAGGGGGCGAGCGCGCCTTCCTCTCCACGCGTCCAGAGGCGGTAGCAGATACCCTCGGCCACCCGTCCCGCACGACCCGCGCGCTGCGCGGCCTCGGCGCGGGTCACCGGCTCGGTCACCAGCCGCGACATGCCCGATGCGGGATCGAACCGCGCGCGGCGCGCGCGGCCCGAATCCACCACCACGCGGATATCCTCAATCGTCAGCGAAGTCTCGGCAATGGCAGTGGCGAGCACGATCTTGCGGCCATGTGCCAGCGGCGCGATGGCCGCCCGCTGCGCGGCAAACGCCATCGCGCCAAACAGCGGCCTGATCTGGCAATCGGGCGGCAACCGCCCCTTGAGAAGCCCCTCGCAGCGCCGGATCTCGCCCTCGCCGGGCAGAAACGCCAGCACGCCGCCCGAGGTGCCGCCCACCGCCTCGACCACCAGATCGGCCACAGCCTCCTCGAAGCGCTGCCGACGGGGCCGGGGCCGATGAAGCCATCGGGTCTCGACCGGAAAACTGCGCCCCTGCGATGTAACGAGCGGTGCCGCCATCAGCCGCGCCACCGGGTCGGCGTCGAGCGTCGCCGACATCGCCAGAAGGATCAGATCGTCGCGCAGCGCCCCGGCCACTTCGAGGCACAGCGCAAGACCCAGATCGGCATTGAGCGAGCGTTCGTGGAACTCGTCGAAAATCACGGCGCCCACGCCGGGCAGGTCCGGCGCGGACTGGATCATGCGGGTCAGGATACCCTCGGTCACCACCTCGATCCGGGTCGCGCGCGATAGCTTCGTCTCGCCCCGGATGCGATACCCCACGGTCTCGCCCACGCGCTCTCCAAGGCTCTCGGCCATGCGCTCGGCGGCGGCGCGCGCGGCAAGGCGGCGCGGCTCGAGCATGACGATGCGGCCCGTTGTCAGCCCCGCGCGCAGCATCTCGAGCGGCACCACCGTGGTCTTGCCCGCGCCGGGCGGGGCCTGAAGCACGGCGCGGCCCTGCCCGCGCAGCGCGCAGAGCAGATCGGGGATCGCATCAAGGATGGGCAGCGGCGTGGTCATGACCCGGTTATCGGCGAGGCGTGCGCGTTTGGCCAGAGGGAGGGCTCGTGGTTTCTTCTTGGTCAAAATACTCGATGTCCCACCAGTGGCAAAGGTGCGGACCATGAGTATTTGGACCAAGAAGAAGACGCAGGCGCGCGCCCCGGTCTGGACATTTGCCGCGCTGCCAAGGCATGAAGGCGCGGGCAGAGACAGCAACCCGGCAGGCGCATGGATATCCAGGAGACAAGCAAGCAGATCATCGCGGGCGACAGGCGGGCACTGGCGCGGGCGATCACGCTGATCGAGAGCGCGCGCGACGATCACCGCGCGCAGGCTACCGCGCTTCTGGAGGCGGTGCGCGGATCGGGGCGCGAGGCGCTGCGGATCGGCCTTTCGGGCACGCCGGGGGTTGGAAAATCCACCTTTATCGAGAGCTTCGGGCTGATGCTCACCGGGCAGGGCCTGAAGGTGGCGGTGCTCGCCGTCGATCCCTCCTCGGCGCGGTCGGGCGGCTCGATCCTCGGCGACAAGACGCGGATGGAGCGGCTGTCGCGCGACCCGAACGCCTTTATCCGCCCGTCGCCGAGCCGATCCCATCTTGGCGGCGTGGCGCGGCGCACGCGCGAGGCGGTGGCGCTGTGCGAGGCCGCCGGGTTCGACGTGGTGCTGATCGAGACGGTGGGCGTGGGCCAGTCCGAGACGGTGGTGGCCGAGATGTCGGATATCTTCGTGCTGCTCATGGCCCCGGCCGGGGGCGACGAGTTGCAGGGCGTGAAGCGCGGCATCATGGAGATTGCCGACCTGATCCTTGTCAACAAGGCCGATGGCGATCTGAAACCGGCGGCGCAGCGGACCCGGTCGGATTACGCGGGTGCCCTGCGGCTCTTGCGCAAGCGCGCGCAGGATCCCGAGGGCTTTCCCAAGGCGCTTTGCGTCTCGGCGCTCGAGGATAACGGGCTGGACCGGGCATGGCAGGAGATGCGCGCGCTCATCGACTGGCGCCGGGCCGAGGGGCATTTCGCCGCCCGCCGCGCGGCGCAGGCGCAAAGCTGGTTCATCGAGGAACTGCGCCAGGGCCTGTTGGCGCGGCTCGATGCGCCGGAGGCGCGGGCGGCAATGGAGCGCTATTCGCGCGCCGTGGCCCGGGGCGAGATCACCCCCGCCGCCGCGGCCACCGAGATGCTGGAGACGCTGGGCCGCTAAGTCCGCTCAGCCCCCCGGCTCGCGAAGATACACGCCCTCGGGCAGATCGAGCGCGGCCCCGAGGTCGCGCATCTGGCTCATCGACAGGGTGATCCGCAGCACGGTATCGGTGCGCGGGTCATATTGCTCGACAGTCACACATTCCTCAAAGGCGTTGACGATGACATCCTCCTGCAAGGGGGCGGGCCCCTCGTCGACAAGGGTGATGACGGTCGAGTCGAAATCGTGTTCTATGGAAAACATGGGCGCAGGCTAACGGTTCGGGAACGGATTGCAAATCGCTTGTCGGCGGCGCGTCAGGGGCTGGCAGGGCGGCGCAACCCTGCTACAAACCAGCCAAAGGATATATCCGAGGAGCCAACATGCGCTGGATCGCCTGCCTTGCCCTTGTCGTTGCCACCTCCTGCGTCGAGGTCGTGGAGACCGGCCAGCCGCAGCGGCCGACCCCGCAACCCGCCGTCGCGCCACGCCCCGTGCCGACGGTCACGCGCGCCCATGTCGAGCGGTTCATGACCGTGGTGCAGCGGGTCGAGCCGGTGGCAGAGCGCACCTGCCGGGAGCGCGCGCCGCGCAGCAATTGCGATTTTCGGATCGTTGTGGATGACCGGCCCGGCCAGCCCGTCAACGCCTATCAGACGCTTGACCGCAGCGGACAGCCGATCCTTGCGTTCACGCTGCCGATGATCGCGTCGGTGCGCAATGCCGACGAGTTGGCCTTTGTCATGGGGCACGAGGCCGCCCACCATATCGCCGGGCATATCCCCCGCCAACAGCAAAGCGCGGCGGTGGGGGCGCTTATTCTTGGCGGGATCGCAGCCGCCACCGGGGCAGGACAAGGCGTTGTAGATCAGGCGGTTAACGCCGGTGCCGGTGTTGGCGGGCGGGTCTTTTCCAAGGAATTCGAACTCGAGGCAGATGCGCTTGGCGCGGTGATCGCGCATAGCGCGGGCTATGATCCGGTGCGGGGGGTGGCGTTCTTTTCGCAGATCCCCGACCCCGGCAACCGGTTCCTCGGAACCCATCCGCCCAATGCGCAAAGGGTGGAAACGGTGCGGCGGGTGGCGGCGGGGCTTTGACAGAGATCAATGACGCAGGCGGGAGGGCGTGGCAGATTTGCGGCCTGAGAAAGGGAGACACGTCATGCAACACAGCCTCACCCTCAAGCGTCATGCGAACCTCGTGGATCGCATGGCCACGACCCAAGGCGTTGATCTTGAAGCCACGATGATGACCGGGCATCTGACGCCCGGCGCGCTTGACGATGCGATTCTCGCCTGCACCGGATGCGCCGCGCCAGAGGCCTGCGAACATTGGCTGGATACCCATGAGGATGGCGACACGGCCCCGAACTATTGCCGCAATGCCGGGCTTTTTGCGGATCTGGCGTCACGGCTGGCGCGCTGAACCGCACGGTTCGCACACCGAACCGCACGCTCAGAGCGCGGCGGCGACCGCTGTGTTGATACCGATGAAGAAACACGCCGAGGCCAGCGCCACGAAAACGTGCCAGATCGCGTTGGCGAATCGGAGCGATTCCCACGCGTAGAAAACCACGCCGACAGAGTAGAGCACCCCGCCACCGATGATGAAGGCGAGGCTGATCCCCGGCAAGACACCCGAGAGCGGCAAGATCAGCGCAACCCCGGCCCAGCCCAGCGCCATATAAGGCACCCATCCCGTGGTCATCGCGCCGCGCGGCATCCGCAGCTTGGACAGCGCGGCGAAACCGGCAAGCATCCAGACACCCGCAACCACCCCATAGCCAAAGGCGGTGCCAAGAAGGATACCAAGAGGGGTAAAGGTGCCCGCGATCTTGACATAGATCGCCGCATGGTCGATCCGCCGCAAGAGCGGGCGCAGCGGGGTATGGGCAAACAGATGATAGGCCGCCGAGGCCCCCAGCATCGCCAGAAGCGACAGCGAATAGACCGTGAGCGCAAAGAAGGTCACACCGTCCATGTTGGGTGCCCGGAACGAATTTACCGCCAACACCCCCGCAAGCGCCGCGACAAACCCCGCGACATGGACCACGCCATCGGCGATACGCTCGGACGGGGTATAGGGGGGGTAGGGCATCTCGTTCATTCCTGCATGATGGCACGAATTTCCTGACATTTCATCAATACCCTGAGATTTCGGCGGTCATGCGGTTTGATCGGGGCGCAATCGGTGCATTCGGGCAACGTGACGCGCGCAAGGGTGCGGCGCGAGAAAGGCATCGCCCCCCGAAAGCACACGCCCTCCCGCACATGCGGACGCCCGGCGGCGGCATCTTCGTCCAGCCCCCAGGAGGCACGATCGCACGTTCCCAGATGGTGAAACACCACGGGCAGGCCACGCGCCACGGCATAGCGTTGGTAATGGTCGATCTCGGCGCGGCAGACCGGGCATCGCGCGTTGTAGAGGACGTGGATTTCGGATCGGCTTTTCTCGGACATGGCAGGTATCTATTCCGCTCTCGCAGCGGGCCAAGGGCAGCGGTGAAAAAGAGGGGTTGCGGTGGTCCGGCTTATTTCTTATTGTTTTTATCAGGTATCAAAATCAGAAGGATCTTGCCATGCGCCTGCCCACCCTTGCCGCTACAATCGCATTTGGCCTTGCCGCCCTGCCCGCCGCCGCCACGGAGAAGGTCAGCCATTATGCCGCCGAACCGTCGGAGACGCTTGCCGAAGCGCTGGCGACCCTTGCCGCGTATAACGCCAAGATCGAAGCTGTCCTCGCGCGCGACAGCCTGAGCCTGCGCGACATGGAGGAGGTTCACGAATACACCTACACGCTGGAGAAAGCCGTGGAGCGTATCGCCCACGACATCGAAGACATCGCCGTTGCGCTGGAAGACGTGCACCAAGCGTCCGAGGGCGATGACCCCGACGCGTTGCGGGCGGCGGCCGGGGGGTATATCGACCTCGCCGCGCCGCTTGCCCGGTGAGGGTGAGCCGCAAGCCTGGGGTGGGCAGTCCTGCCCACCACCACCCCGTCATTCCCGCGAAGGCGGGAACCTCTCGGGTAAGGAATTTGTCTTGCGGGAGATCCCCGCTTTCGCGGGGATGACGTCTTTGGTGGGGGTGGTGTTTTTGGCGACGAGACGGGCGCGCCTCCGACAGCAGCCGCGGGCGGGGCTGTGCCCGGCATCCAGGCATCCCGGACGCTGTTCATTTCGACAAGATCACCGATATCCGCCCGCCAGATCACGCATTGCAGGATGCGCGTCGCGTCCGGTCCGGCCTCGACCAAGAGACAGGCGGTATCGGCCTCAGGCCGCTCTCAGACCCCCTTTGCGATCCGGCGCAGTTCGAATTTCTGGATCTTGCCGGTCGAGGTCTTGGGCAGGTCCTGAAACATCACGGCCTTGGGCGTCTTGAAACCAGCAAGGCGTTCGCGGGCGAAGGCGATAAGCTCGGCCTCGCTCGCCTCGGCCCCGTCCTTCAACTCGACAAAGGCGCAGGGCACCTCGCCCCATTTCTCGTCCGGTTTCGCCACCACGGCACAGAGCAGAACGGCGGGGTGGCGCATCAGCACGCCCTCCACCTCGACCGAAGAGATATTCTCGCCGCCCGAGATGATGATGTCCTTGGCCCGGTCGGCGATCTTGAGATAGCCGTCGGGATGCTGGAACGCGATATCGCCCGAGTGGAACCAGCCGCCGCGAAACGCCTCCTCGGTGGCCTTGGGGTTCTTGAGATAGCCTTTCATCACCGAATTGCCCCGGATCATGATCTCGCCAAGGCTCTCGCCATCCATCGGGATCTGCTCCATCGTCTCCGGGTCGAGCGCGGTGATCTCCTCCATCATCGGCATGAGGATGCCGGTTCGCGCCTTGATGGCATAGCGGTCGTCATCGGGCAGCGCATCCCACTCGGCTTTCCACAGGCATTCGGTGATATGGCCATAGGTCTCGGTCAGCCCGTAGACCTGCGTGACCTTGAAGCCCAGCGGCTCGATCGCGGCGAGCGTGGCGGCGGGAGGCGGGGCACCGGCGGTGAACACATCGACGATGTGATCGAAAGCGCGCCGCTCGCTATCCTTGGCATTCACGATCATGTTGAGCACGATGGGCGCGCCGCCGAAATGCGTGACGCCTTCATCGGCGATGGCGTCATAGATCGCCCGTGCGGTGATATCGCGGCAGCACACCACCGTGCCGCCCACCATCGGCATGAGCCAGACATGGTTCCAGTTGTTGCAGTGAAAGAGCGGAACGATGGTGAGGTATTTGGCATAGCGCGGCAATTCCCAGCTCACCACCGTGCCCATGGTCATCAGATAGGCCCCGCGATGGTGACAGACCACGCCCTTGGGCCGCCCCGTGGTGCCGGAGGTATAGTTGAGCGCAAGGCTCTCCCACTCATCCTCGGGCAGGATCCACGCGAAATCCGGATCGCCGGTGGCGATGAACGCCTCGTAGCTCATGTAATCGGAATGGGCGTGAACGCCCGCCTCGTCATCGGGCACCTCGATGATCGCGGGGGCAGGCCGCTCCATCAACCCGAGCGCGGCATCGAGCGTGGGCAGGAACTGCGTGTCACACAGCACCACCCGCGCCTCGCCGTGATCGAGGATATAGGCGATCGTATCGGCCTCCAGTCGCGTGTTGATCGCGTTGAGCACCGCCCCCGCCGCAGGCACGCCGAAATGCGCCTCGCAATGGGCGGGGATATTGGGCAGGATCGTGGCCACCACGTCGCCCGGCTCGATGCCGATATTCACGAGCGCCGAGGCAAGCCGCGAGACGCGCGCGTGATACTCGGCATAGGTCTTGCGGTGGCCGTGATAGGCAATGGCAAGCCGGTCGGGGAATACATGCGCGGCACGCCGCAGATGCGACAGCGGCGTCAGCGGCACGAAATTCGCCTTCCGCCGCTCCAGCCCGGCTTCATCCTTCATCCAACCCATGCAACCCTCCCCAGCCTGCGCCACTCCCGTTTGATGATTAGCAGGAACTCGTGCCCTCGGGTCAAGGGGTGGCGGCCGTGCCGGGGGAGAACCCCCAGGCGCAAACTGCGCCGCGTGCCGGACGGTGCCGCGTGCCGCAGCTTGATTCCCCGGTCGAAAGGGATAGGGTGCGCGCGAACCCGTAACAGCCAGGAAATCCCCATGCCTCAACGTCTTCATCTTGTTTTTGGCGGCGAATTGGCTGATCCGTCGCGCAGCGAATTCCGCGACGTGAAGAATATCCATATCGTCGGCATGGCCCCCGATTACGCAAGCGCGTACGACACCCGGAAGGCCGAGGCGCAGCGCACGGTGGACAATGCCCATACGCGCTATTTCATCGCCCACCTGCACCCCTTGCGCGACGAAGAGCGCGAAACCTCGTCCACCGAAGCGCTGGGCTGAGAGCAGATGAGCCGTTCGCTGGGTCTGGCGGCCTATCTCGCGTTGGCGCGCGGCGGAGGCCCGGCAGGCCCGCCGCCCGACCAGCCCCGCCCCAAGGGGAGGGTGATCTGGGCCCACGCGGTGGATGCCGGGCGCGGGCGCGCGCTGGCCGGACTGGCGCGGCACCTCGCGCAGCATCGCGGCGATCTGTCGATGGTGATAACCGGTGCCGATGAGGCAGACGGGGCCCGCGCGCCGCGCGGCCCGGCCATAAGGCAGCCGCTACCACCCGACACGATCCCGGCGGCAGAGGCGTTCCTTGCGCATTGGCGGCCCGATCTGTGCCTGTGGACGGGCGGCGAGCTTGAACCCGCATTGCTGATCTGCGCGGCGCGGGCGGGGGTGCCGCTGTGCCTCGTGGATGCCGAGGAGGCGTATCTGGAGCGGTCGCGCTGGCGCTGGTTTCGTGATCTGCCGCGCGCGGTTCTGGCGGAATTCACCGAGATCCACGCCCGTGACGAGGCGGCGGCGCGACAGGCACGGCGCATGGGGGCCGATCCAAGGCGCGTGCATGTCACCGGCACCCTGCAGGAAGAGGCGCTAACCCTGCCCTGCCGCGAGGCGGACCTCGAGGAAATGTCGCGGTTGATGCGCGCGCGGCCGGTCTGGCTTGCGGCGATGGTGCAACCCGACGAGATCGACATCGTGCTTGGCGCGCATCGAGAGGCAAGCCGCGCGGCGCATCGCTGCGTGTTGATCGTGGTGCCCGACGATCCCGCCGAGAGCGCCGGAATGGCGGCACGGATCGCGGCGCAGGGCTGGCGCTATATCGCCTGGTCCGAGGGGGTGTTGCCCGACGAGGCGACGCAGGTGATTTTGGCCGATACCCGAGGCGAGATGGGGCTCTGGTATCGGCTGGCACCGATCTGCTTCATGGGCTCGTCGCTGGTTTCGGGGCAATACGGGCGCGATCCCGACGAGCCTGCCGCGCATGGCTCGGCGATCCTTTACGGCCCCAACGTGGCGCGCCACCTGCACCGCTATTCGCGCTATGCCGAGGCCGGGGCGGCCCGCATCGTGCGCGATACCGACACGCTCGCCGCCGCGGTGCAGGCGCTTCTGCCGCCCGACAGCGCGGCGACGATGGCCCATGCGGCGTGGGAAGTGGCCTCGCGCGGGGCAGAGGTGACCGACCGGGTGGTGGAGATGGTGCTCGACCTGCTCGACCGGCGCGCGGCGGCGGGCACATGAAGGCCCCCGGCTTCTGGGATGCGCCGCCCGACCGGCCCGGCCTGCGCGCGCGGCTCCTGACGCCGCTGGGCGCGCTTTATGCGCGGGCGACGGCGCGGCGGCTGGCGCGGGGGGCTGGCTGGCGCGCGCCGGTGCCGGTGATCTGCGTGGGCAATATCAACGCCGGCGGCACCGGCAAGACGCCGACGGTGCAGGCGGTGGTGATGCGGCTGCACGCACGCGGCCTGCGGCCCGCGATCCTGTCGCGCGGGCATGGCGGGCGGCTTGCCGGGCCGGTGGCGGTGGATACGGCCTTGCATGATGCGGGCGATGTCGGCGACGAGCCGCTTTTGGCGGCGGCCTTTGCGCCCACATGGGTGGCCCGCGACCGTGCGGCGGGCGCGCGCGCGATCTGCGCCGGGGGGGCGGTGGATTGCATCGTGATGGATGACGGGTTTCAGGACCCGGCGCTGATCAGGGATATATCGGTCGTGGTGGTCGATGCCGCGCGCGGCTTTGGCAACGGGCGCTGCCTGCCCGCCGGGCCGCTGCGCGAGCCGGTGGCGGCGGGCATGGCGCGGGCCGATCTGCTGCTGTCGGTGGGCGATGATCCGGCGCAGGCGGGATTTGCCGCGCGCTGGGGCGGGGCCGTCACCGTGCCGCAGTTGCGCGGGCGGCTTGCCCCGCTCGACACCGGGATGGATTGGATGGGCGCGCGGGTGCTGGCCTTTGCCGGGATCGGCCACCCGGAAAAGATGTTTGCCACGCTGCGCGCGCTTGGTGCCGAGGTGCTGCGCGAGGTGGCGCTCTCGGATCATCAGCCGCTGACACCCGCCCTGATGGCGCGCATCCTGCGCGACGCGGGCCGCCTCGGGGCGCAGCCGGTGACCACGGAAAAGGACGCGGTGCGCCTGCCCGCCGAGATCCGGCGGCAAGTGCTGGTGGTGCCGGTGCGCCTTGAGGTGGCGGATTGGGGCCCGTTCGATGCCGCGCTTGATCGCTGCGGGATCGGCGGCGGCGCACGCTGAACCCGCGCCGCCCGCGCCCGCCCGCCTTATTCGGCGAGGGCCGCGTCGATGATGGCCTTGAGATCGTCATAGGCCATGTTGGGATATTTCGTGCCGTTGACGAAAAGCGTGGGGGTGGAGTTCACCCCGTCGGCCTCGGCGTTCTGCTGATACCATGCCACCAGCGCCTGCGCCTTGTCGCGGTCATTGAGGCAGGCCTCGACCGTCTCGGCCTCAAGCCCGGCAAGCTTGCCGATGCGGCGCAGGTTGTCGGCGATGGCCGCCGGTTCGCCCTGGGTCCATTCGCGCTGCCGCTCGTAAAGCATATCGCTGATGCCAAAGAATTTTTCCCCGCCGTCACAGCGCGCGACCATCGACGCCCAAAGGCCAAAGCGATCAAAATACACGTCGCGATAGACGAATCGCACCTTGTCGGTGTCGATATACTCGGCCTTCAGCTCCTTGAACGGTCCCTCGTGGAAAGTGGCGCAATGCGGGCAGGTGAACGAGGCGTATTCCATCACCGTGACGCGGGCATCCTCGGGGCCAAGCGCCATTTCGGCAACCTCGGCCTCTTGCGCGGTCGCGGGGGAGATCATGGTGGCAAGCGCGACCGCGCCGGCCGCGAGAAAATGTTTCATTTCCGTGGTCCTTTTGTCCGTGTCGTTCTGGTCAATACGTTGCGACCGAGCCTTTCCAGCGCGGCGCGCAGATCGTCATCGGCCACCGGGGTGACCATGTCATGCGCCTTTGCGGCAACCTCGGGCAGCGGGGCGGCGGGGGGGCCGGGCGGTTTGCGATGCACGAAATCCGCCTGCCCCTCGGCAAAGCCCAAGGGCGCTGTCTGCGTCAGGCGGATGCGCGAAATGGCGTTGTATCCATAGACCGCGTTGATCCGCTCGCGCAGCGCCTCTTTCTGCATCTCGAGTATCGGGGCCTGCGCGCCGGTGGTGAGAAGGGTGAGCGTCGCCCCCATCCCCTGCCGGGAATACGAGACCTCGACGGGCCGCGCAATGGCGGCGGTCGCCTCTCCTGCGATCTCGGGCCAATGGGTGAGCAGGCGCGATTGGGCAAAGCCGCGCGATTCAGACGCGCGCCGGATGCTTGGCTGCAAAAGCGCCGAGGTGCGCTTGAACCCCCGTGATCCACCCTGTGATCCGCGCGCGCGCGCTGTCATGCTTGGCACCCTCCCTGCTGGCGCTAATCTATGCCTTGTGGCAGGAGATACCAGTGCCCGAATGCAGGCGAGGGGATAAACCATGCGTGAAGCCGCCGATCCGCAGGCCCTTTTGGCGTGGTATGACGACCATGCCCGCGATCTGCCGTGGCGGGTTGGGCCGCGTGAGCGCGGCACGGGCGCGCGCCCCGATCCCTATCGGGTGTGGCTCTCGGAGGTGATGCTTCAACAGACGACCGTGGCCGCCGTGCGCGGATATTTCGAGCGATTCACGGCGCTTTGGCCCGGCGTGGCCGATCTGGCGGCGGCCGAGGATGCGCAGGTGATGGGCGAATGGGCGGGGCTTGGATATTATGCCCGGGCGCGCAACCTTCTGAAATGCGCGCGGGCGGTGATGGCGGATCACGGCGGGCGCTTTCCCGATACGCGCGAGGGGCTGCTGGCGCTGCCCGGCATCGGCCCCTACACGGCGGCGGCGATTGCCGCGATTGCCTTTGACCGGGCAGAGGTGGTGGTGGATGGCAATGTCGAGCGGGTGATGGCGCGGCTATGGGATATCCGCACACCGCTGCCCGCCGCCAAGCCCGAGCTGATCGCCGCCGCCGCACGGCTCACCCCGCGCGCGCGGCCGGGCGATTACGCGCAGGCGGTGATGGATCTGGGTGCCACGATCTGCACGCCACGCGCGCCTGCCTGCGGGATCTGCCCGTGGATGCGCGCCTGCGCCGCGCGTGCGGCGGGCGTGGCCGCCGATCTGCCCGCGAGATCGCCCAAAAAGGCCAAGCCGCTGCGCCTGGGCCATGCCTATGTCGCGCGGCGCAGCGATGGCGCGTGGCTGCTGGAGCGGCGGGCGGAGCGCGGGCTTCTGGGGGGGATGCTGGGCTGGCCCGGCAGCGACTGGACCGAGGCCCCTGCCCCCGCGCCCCCCGTGCAGGCCCATTGGCGCGATACCGGTGACGAGGCGCGCCATACCTTTACCCATTTCCACCTGCGGCTGCGGGTGCATGTGGCCGATCTCGGCCCCGAGGCCCTGCCCGAGCGCGGCGTTTTCCTGCCCGCTGCGGCGTTTCGCCCCTCGGATCTGCCCACCGTTATGCGAAAGGTGTTTGACGTGGCACGAGAGCATATCGACACTGTGGATGGATGACACCGACGAGGAGAGCACCATGATACCCCCCCAAGAGGTCGCGAGACTGAGCCGCGCACTGCCGTTCTGGGTGTCCTTCCTGCTGGTGCCGGTGGCGGTGCTGGGTGCGCTGCACGGCGGGTGGACGGTGATCCTCTTGCCGGTCATCACATGGTATTTCTTTTCGCTGCTCGATGCGTTTCTCGGGCTTTATACCGAGAATGCCGACCCGGCGACCAGCGAGCGCGATCTTTACTGGTATCGCGCGATCACGCTTGTCTGGGTTCCGGTGCAATTCGCGCTGCTTTTCTGGATGATCTGGTATGTCACCGGGCCGGGGGATGCGCATTTGTCGGCGCTGGAAAAAATCGTTCTGTTTTTCGGGATGGGCGTCGTCACCGGCACGATCGGGATCAACTACAGCCACGAATTGATGCATCAGAAGTATCGCGGCGAGAGGTTTCTGGGCGATGTGGCTCTGGCGATGGTGCTTTATTCGCATTTCCGCTCCGAGCATCTTCTGGTGCATCACCGCTATGTCGGCACCCCGCGCGATACGGTAACGGCGCGCTATAACGAGGGGTTTCACCGGTTTTTTCCGCGCGTGCTGTGGCAATGCTGGCAATCGGCGTTCCGGGCCGAGCGCGACATGCTGGCGCGCAAGGGCCGGGCATGGACCGACGCGCGCAACCCGTTCTGGCGCTACTGGGCGTTGCAGGGGGCAATGATCGTGCTGGCAGTAGTGATCGGCGGCGGGGCGGGGCTCGGCCTGTTCCTGTGGCAGGCATTCGTCGCGGTCTGGCAACTGGAGCTGGTGAATTACATCGAGCATTACGGGCTGACGCGCAAACATCTGGGCGAGGGCAAGTATGAGCATGTCCACCCGCGCCATAGCTGGAACGCGGCGCATCGGGCGTCGAACTGGCTCTTGATCAACCTGCAACGCCACTCGGACCACCATTACAAACCCGACCGCCGCTTTCCACTGTTGCAAAACCACGGCGCGGAGGAGGCCCCGCAACTGCCCTATGGCTATCCGGTGATGACCATGGCAGCGATGGTGCCGCCGCTTTGGCGGCGGGTAATGAACCCGCGCGTGCGGCGCTGGCGGCAGATGTATTATCCCGAGATCACCGATTGGCGCCCCTATAATACCTCGGCGACGCCGATGCCGCGCTAGAGCGTGTTGCGCAAAAGTGGGAACCGGTTTTGCGCAGAAAAACACGCGACCACAGAAGGTTAGAGTGGGTCGCGTGAATGCAAATGAACGCGACGCGCTCTAAGACCTCCGCCGGCGGGATCGGGGGCGCGGGCGGGATTGTGAGTATTTGCCCCAAGAAGAAGCGGGCGCGGGGCGCCCTGCCCTTTCATGGAACAAAAAACCCCCGCCGATGAGGGCGGGGGTGCGTGTGGTGATATCCGTTTCGCGATCAGATCTTTCGGTGCTTGACCGGTGCCCAGATGCGCTTGTTGGTGAGGTAGAGCAGCACCGACAGGACGGTGAGGAAGATGACCCCGGTCAGGCCCGCCTGCTTGCGCGCCATCATCTTGGGCTCTGCCGCCCACATCAGGAAGGCGGCGACATCCTTGGATTGCTGCTCCAGCGTTGCCTCGGTGCCATCGTCATATTCGACATCGTCACCCCAGAGCGGCTGACCCATCGCGATCCAGCTTCCGGGCACGGTGTGACCGCCATGCGCATCCTTGCATTCCTCGGGAAAGCCGCCGGCGGTGAAGGCCACGTTATAGCTTCCCTCCATGTCATCGGGCGCGCATTCCGGCGGATCCTGGTAGCCGGTCATCAGCGAGTAGATGTATTCCGGCCCCCCCATGCCATTGACCAATTGCGAGATACCGGTGCCGTAGGGGCCATGAAAGCCCGCGCGCTTCTTGGCCATGAGAGACAGATCAGGCGCGTCGGCCGATGTCACCTTCGGGAAGTGATCGGTGGGTTTGCCCGGGCGGTAATCGTCAAGCTCGGGGTCGAACACCTCGAACTGCGCTGCATAGGCGCGCATCTGGTCGGCCGGAAGTTGCGGCCCGCCCTCGTCGGCGAGGGTGCGCAGCGGAACATATTGCATCCCGTGGCAGGCCGCACAGACCTGGGTATAGACCTTGAGGCCGCGCTGAAGCTGAACCTGGTCGAACTTGCCGAAAGGCCCCTCGAAAGAGAAGGCGACATCCTCGATATGCCCCTCTGCCCCGGCGGCAAATGCGCCACCGGTCGAAAGGGACAGGGCCGCAAGGGCCGCGATGCCTGTTTTCCTCAACATTGTCATCTGTCCTTTCTTATTCCGCAGGCGTCTTGGCCGGGCCGTAATGCGCATCGAAATCTTCCTCGATGGTTGCGGGCTGCGGCTCGGGTTTCTCGATCACGCCAAGAAGCGGCAGGATCACCAGGAAATAGGCGAACCAGTAGGCCGATCCGATCAGCGAGATGGTCGAGTAAGGCGGCTCTGCGGGCATGGCACCGGCCCACATCAGGACCACGAAATCCACGCACAGAAGCGCGAACCACCATTTGAACATCGGGCGATACCGGCCCGAGCGCACCGAGGAAGTATCAAGCCACGGAGCCAGCGCCATGACCGCGATGGCACCGAACATCGCCAGCACGCCGAAGAACTTGGCGTCGATGATCCCGCCGGTGATCCAGCTTGCGAACATCACCACCCAGACATCAGAGGTAAAGGCCCGGAGGATCGCGTAGAAGGGCAGGAAATACCATTCCGGCACGATGTGCGCCGGCGTCACCAGCGGGTTGGCCTCGATATAGTTGTCGGGATGGCCGAGATAGTTGGGCATGAAGCCGACGATCGCGAAGAACACCACCATGATGACGGCAAGCGCGAACAGGTCCTTGATGACGAAATAGGGCCAGAACGGCACGGTATCCTTTTCCGCCTCGGCCTTGGAGGTGCGGCGCACGTCAACCCCGGTGGGGTTGTTGTTGCCGGTGGTATGGAAGGCCCAGATATGCAGCGCCACCAGCGCCGCGATCACGAAGGGCAGCAGGTAGTGCAGCGAGAAAAAGCGGTTGAGCGTGGCATTGTCCACCGCAGGCCCGCCCAGAAGCCAGGTCTGGATCGGCTCGCCGATGAAGGGGATCGCGCCAAAGAGGCCGGTAATCACGGTAGCCCCCCAGAACGACATCTGACCCCAGGGCAGCACGTAGCCCATGAACGCCGTGCCCATCATCATCAGGTAGATGAGCATCCCGATGATCCACGTCACCTCGCGCGGGGCCTTGTAGGAGCCATAGTAGAGACCGCGGAAGATATGCAGATAGACCGCAACAAAGAACAGCGATGCGCCGTTCATGTGCAGGTAGCGGATGAAATGGCCGCCATTCACGTTGCGCATGATGTGTTCGACCGAGGCGAAGGCCAGGTCGACATGCGGCGTGTAATGCATCACCAGAATGATGCCGGTGACGATCTGCAATACAAGGCAGAAGGTCAGGACGATCCCCCAGATCCACATCCAGTTGAGGTTCTTGGGGGTGGGAATCATGATGGTGTCATAGAGCAGGCCGACGATGGGAAGGCGCGAATGCAGCCATTTCTCGGCACCGGTCTTGGGCTCGTAGTGATCGTGTGGAATTCCGGACATATGCGCGTTTCCTTATCCCAGTTTGATCGTCGTATCGTCGACGAATTCGGCCACGGGAATCCAGAGGTTCTCGGGCGCGGGGCCTTTGCGGATACGTCCCGCGGTATCGTAGTGAGAGCCATGGCAGGGGCAGAACCAGCCGCCGAAATCGCCCGCCCCATCACCGATGGGCACGCAGCCCAGATGGGTGCAGACGCCGATCATCACCAGCCATTCGCCCGCCTCGTCGAGCGTGCGGTTCTGGTCCGAGGCATCAAGGGCCATATCGTTGCGGTTCTGCGCGTTCCGGTCGGGCAGTTGCGACAACTCGACGGCGCGCGCGGCCTCGATCTCGCGCTCTGTCCGGCGACGGATGAAGACCGGCTTGCCAAGGAACTTGACGCTGATCTGCGTGCCGGGCTCAACTCCGCTCACGTCAACGAGGATCGAGGACAGGGCCTGCACGTCCGCTGACGGATTCATCTGGTTGATGAGCGGCCAGATGGCCGCCCCCGCGGTAACGGCACCCGCCCCGGCGGTGGCGTAATAGAGGAAATCCCTCCGGGTGCCTTCGTGGTCTTCTGCGTGGGACACGAGGTTACTCCATTTATGTCAGTGGCGGTCAAGGCCTCATGAGGTTCCGGCCCGAGGTTTCGCCCGAGCCCTGCTCTGCGGTTATTTAACGGGGGTTTGGCAAGCCGTCCAGCCTGCACCTTCCCAAGTTGTGAAGACAGTGCGCTTGTGTCGCGCTTGTGGTGGGGCGGGAAGGGGTCTATCGTCGACGCCACCGCGCCTCTTTTCAATACTCAAGGGTTCCGAACATGCTCGACTCGATCAAAGTCGCCGCCGCAGCCGTGATGCTGACGGCAGCCCCCGCCGCCGCCGAAATGGAGTTGAGCCTCTATCTCGGTGTGCAAAGTGCCCAAAGCGACAGCGACTCGGTGCGCCTGCCCGGAGCCGCAGCGGCGGTGAGCCGAGATATAAGTTGGCGGGCCAAGCCGTTTTCCAACCCGCTTTATTATGGCGGGCGGGCAATCTGGTGGACGCAAGGCGATCTGGGTTTCGGCATTGAGGGAACGCACACCAAGGCCATCGCCTCGGCATCGGACCGCGCGGCGCTGGGCGTCGACCGCTTGGAATTCACCGATGGTCACAACATCATCACCGCCAACGTGATGAAGCGCTTTCCGGGCGTTTTCGCCAAGACCCCGAAATTCACCCCCTATGTCGGCGGCGGTGTCGGTGTCGCGATCCCGCATGTGGATATCAAGGTGACGGGCGCGGCCGGACGCACCTATGATTACGAGACAACCGGCGTGGCCCTGCGCGGCATCGCCGGGATGAAATACGCGCTCAACGATAAATGGGCGCTGTTCGGCGAGTATCAGATCACCTGGTCCGACAATGACGCCACCATTGATCCCGACCCCGCCATTCCCGGCCAGACCGCGGGCAAGTTCAAGACCGAACTTGTGACCCATGCCGTGAATGTCGGCATCAGCTACAGCTTCTGAGGCCAAAAGCGGTCAGACGCAATCCGAACACGGCACCGGTCATTCCGGTGCCGTGTTCGTCATGCTGTCGCGTCGCGCGAAATCCGCAAACCACGCAGCAAGCGCCGGGTGGCCATCGCGCCAGCCGCGCGCATCGTGACGGAAATCGAGATAGCCAAGCGCGCAGGCCAGCGCGATCTGCGCCATGTCAAGCGGCCCGGCGAGGTGGCTCATCCAGCGCTGCTCGAGCGCATCAAGCGCGCGGGCGATCTTGGCCCATTGCGCCTCGACCCATTCAGCCGAGCGCGCGCCCTCGGGGCGCAGGCGCATCTCATAGACCATGAGTACGCCCGATTCCATCATCCCGTCGGCGGTAGCCTCCAGCGTCAGCACATCCCAAAGCCGCGCCTCGGGATAAAGCCCGGCCTCCGCCCGCGCATCCAGGTAGCGGCAGATCACCCGGCTGTCATAGATCGCCGGGCCGTCATCGCGCAAAAGCGCGGGGATCTTGCCCAAGGGATTCGCCGCCATCGCCTCGGGGGCGGTGGCAAGCGCCGTGGTGGCGACGGGCAGTTCCTCTACCTGATCAGCAAGCCCGGTCTCGTGCAAAAGCACGCGCACCTTGCGCACGAAAGGCGAGGCGGGGGAGGATATGAGTTGCATCGGCGCGCTCCTGTCTGAGGTTGGTGTGAGGCTAGGCGCGCGCGGGTGTGGTGTAAAGCGCGGTCGCGGGGGCAAAGATCTTCGGATCAAGTCCGGGGGTGACGGGGGAGGTCAGCCCGCCAAAAGCTGCGTGGCGCTGTGGCCGGTCACGGTGGCACTGATAATCTGCCCCTCGGGGCGATCGCTGGAAAAGCTGACTTCGGTGAATTGCTCGGTGCGGCCCATGCGGGGGTGTTCCATCAACACCTTGTGCTGCTTGCCCTGCTGTTCGGCCAAGTGTAGCGCCACGCGCGCCTCGCCCGCAGCACGCAACCGCGCCGCGCGGGCCTTGATCGCCGTGCCATGGACCTGTGGCATTCGGGCAGCGGGGGTACCGGGGCGGGGCGAGTAGGGAAAGACGTGCAGCCATGTGAGGTGGCACTCCTCGACCAGCCGCAGCGAGTTTTGAAACGCCGTCTCGGTCTCGGTCGGGAAGCCGGCGATGATGTCGGCACCAAAGGTCATGTCGGGGCGCAGGTGCCGCGCCTCCTCGGCAAAGCGGATGGCATCGTCGCGCAGGTGGCGGCGTTTCATTCGTTTCAGGATCAGGTCATCGCCATGTTGCAGGCTCAGATGCAGATGCGGCATGAGGCGCGGCTCGGTGGCGATGGCCTGCATGAGGGCCTCATCCACCTCGATCGAATCGATCGACGAGAGTCGCAGGCGCGGCAGATCGGGCACCAGCCGCAGGATGCGCATGACCAGATCCCCCAGACGCGGCGCGCCCGGCAGGTCTGCGCCCCAGCTTGTCAGGTCCACCCCGGTCAGCACCACCTCGTTATAGCCCGCATCCACCAGCCGCTTGATCTGATCGACGACAACACCCGCCGCAACGCTGCGCGAATTGCCGCGGCCAAAGGGGATGATGCAAAAGGTGCAGCGATGATCGCAGCCGTTTTGCACCTGAACATAGGCGCGGCTGCGCGTGCCAAACCCGTCGATCAGGTGGCCCGCCGTCTCAGTCACCGACATGATGTCATTGACCTGCACGCGCTCGGCGTCGCCGATAAAATCGGCGGCAAGGCGGCGCCATGTATCGGCCCGCATCTTCTCGGTATTGCCGATGACGGCATCGACCTCGGGCATGGCGGCGAAGGTCTCGGGCTCTGTCTGCGCGGCGCAGCCGGTGACGATCAGGCGCGCATTGGGGTTCTCGCGGCGCAGGCGGCGGATTTCCTGCCGCGCCTTGCGCACCGCCTCGGAGGTCACGGCGCAGGTGTTGATGACCACGGCGTTATCAAGCCCCACCTGACCGGCGAGATCCTTCATCGCCTCGGTCTCGTAGGCGTTCAGGCGACAGCCAAGCGTGGTGAAAACCGGGGCATTCATGAATTGGCCCTGAGAAACGCAGGCGTGAGCACGCCGCTGGCGACATGGGCCGTCTCGCCAGTCATCCAGACGCCATCCTCGCGCCAGTCCACCGCCAGCGTGCCGCCATCGAGCGTGATCTGCACGCGCCGCCCGGTCAAGCCCCGTCGCGCGGCGGCCACGGCCACGGCACAGGACGACGAGCCAGAGGCCAGCGTCACCCCCACGCCCCGCTCCCACACACGCATCCGCAGGTGATTCTCGCCGATAACGCTCGCCACCTGCACATTTGTGCGTTCGGGAAAAAGCGGGTGATGCTCGTATCGCGGGCCGAATTGCTCAAGCGCCACCGCCTCGGCATCGTCGACAAAAAAGCTGCAATGCGGGTTGCCCATGCCGGTGGCGGTGGGGCCGCCCTCGATGGGCAATTCCAGCGTATCCATTGCGCGCGCCAGAGGAATATCGCGCCAGTCGAGCTGCGGCTGCCCCATATTGACCGAGGTCAGGCCACCGCCTGCATCCACCGCCTGCAACACCCCGCGCAGGGTGGTGAGGGCAAGCGCGGTCTTGCCGCTCTCGTCCATCAGGTGCCGCGCGATACAGCGCGTGGCATTGCCGCAGGCCGCCGAGGAGGAGCCGTCGGCATTGTAGAAGGTCAGGTGCGCATCGCCGTCGCCCGCCCCGATCACCGCAAGCTGATCGAAGCCGATACCGCGATGGCGGTCTGCGATAGCCTTGATGAGCACAGGCGACAGCGCGATCTTGCGCGCACGCCCGTCGAGCACGACAAAGTCGTTTCCCAGCCCGTGCATCTTCATGAAGGGCAAACCCGGCTCAAGCGCATCACTCATACCCGCGCTATACGCGGGCGCAGAAACGATTTCCAGCGCTGACCATGCCACATGGACGTTTTCGGGGTTGACCCCCCGCGCCCCGCTTTCTAATTACCACGCCTGATGGGCCGTTAGCTCAGTTGGTAGAGCAACTGACTTTTAATCAGTGGGTCGCAGGTTCGAATCCTGCACGGCTCACCATCATTCTTGACGCATGCAAGGACACCCTTGGGCGGTAGCACGCTCGGGGCTACTGTTAGCAGACGCGTATCCGCTGCGAAGCCTGTATGGCATAACTTACGCCAAAGCATGTGTTTCAGGGTGCCTCGCCTGGCACGACGGACAAAAACCTATTGTTACAGAAAGTTTTATCCGGTCAGGAGCGCACGACATAGACCGGGCATTCCGCGTGCGTCACGACGTGGCTTGCCGTGGTGCCGAGGAGATAATCCTGCACCTTGGGATTGGCCGCTTCCATCACGATGAGATCGACCTTGCGTTCATGGGCAAGCTCGACGATCTGGCGATGAACCGCGCCCTTGCGCACGACGAGGTCGATCCCGACCCCTTGAGCAGGGTGGGCAGCGACGAATTTGCGGAGTTCCTCGCCCCAATAGGCATCGGAATTGTAGATATTGAGGTTGCGCTCTATCTCGGGCGCGACCGTCGCGGTGATGAGCCGGGCGCTCCTGCGCGGGGCCGTATTTTGCGCTTTTCTTTGCGCAGGTTTCGCGCGACCAAACGACATGCCGATTCTCGCATTTCTCCGCGATAACGCGCCCTGGCTCGCGGCGGGGGTGCTGCTCACATTCCTGTCGAGCTTTGGCCAGACCTATTTCATCTCGGTCTTTGCCGGGGAAATCCGGGCGGCCTTTGATCTGAGCCACGGGCAATGGGGCGGCATCTACAGCCTTGGCACCACCGCCTCGGCGGTGGCGATGGTCTGGGCCGGGGGGCTGACAGACCTGTTTCGCGTGCGCGTGCTTGCGCCGGTGGTGCTCGTGGCGATGATGCTGGCCTGTCTCGCGATGGCACTCAACCCCGTGTGGTGGATGCTGCCGGTGATTGTCTTTGCGCTGCGCTTTACCGGGCAGGGCATGATGAGCCACCTTGCCGTGGTGGCGATGGCGCGCTGGTTCATCGCGAGCCGTGGCAAGGCGCTGTCGGTGGCGACGCTTGGCAATGCGCTGGGCGAATCGATCTTGCCGCTTGCCTTCGTGTCGCTCCTGATCGTGCATGACTGGCGCAGCCTGTGGATCGTCGCGGCTGCGATGGCGATTCTCGGCATTCCGTTCCTGCTCTTGTTGCTGCGGCGTGAGCGCACGCCGCAAAGCTGGGCACAAAGCAGCCAGTCGCTCGGGATGGAGGGGCGGCACTGGACGCGGGGAGAGGCGCTGCGGCATTTCCTCTTCTGGTTCATGATCCCGGCGCTTTTGGGGCCATCGGCCTTCAACACGGCGTTCTTCTTTCACCAGGTGCATATCGCCGAGGTCAAGAATATCGCGCATGTCGAGCTTGTGGCCATGTTCCCGATCTATACCGCCGTGGTCATCGGCGCGATGGTGCTGTCGGGCCTTGCGCTTGACCGGCTTGGAACGGCGCGGGTACTGCCGTTCATCCAGATCCCGACGATCGGGGCGTTTCTGGTGTTTTCGGTCTCGGAAGGGCCCTTGATGCTTCTGGCCGGATTTGTCCTGCTGGCGATGACCACCGGGGCCAACAGCATCGTGCCCAATGCCTTTTGGGCAGAATTCTACGGCAGCGCCAATATGGGGCGGATCAAGGCGATGGCGGCGGCAATCATGGTGTTCGGCACGGCGATCGGGCCGGGGATTACCGGGCTGGCGATTGATCTTGGCCTCGGGATCGAGACGCAATTCGTGGTCATCGCGGGGTATTTCGGCTTTGCCACGGTGATGATGATGATGGGCGTGGGGCGCGCGCGCGCGTCACTGCCGCTGGCGTCGTAGATAGACGTAATAGGCCCCGCCGCCGCCGTGGCTGATATGCGCCTCGGTCACTTGCAGCACGAGCGGCGCAAGCGGCGGCAGACAAAGCCATTGCGGCACGTTGTGGCGCAAAACGCCGTAGCGCACCGGGATCGGCCCGCCGCTGTCGCGGTCCTTGCCCTTGCCGGTGACGACGAGCACCAGCCGCTTGCCCGCGCCATGCGCACGCATCACGAACCGGCTGAGCGCGCCATGCGCCTGATCCAGCGTCATGCCGTGCAAATCAAGCTTGGCCTCGGGGGTGAGCTTGCCCCGCCGGAGCCGCTGGAACGATTTGCGATCCATCGCCACGGGGGCAGCGGCGATCCGCTCGGCAATGCCGGGCAGAACGTCATGCCGCGCCTCGGGCGGCAATGAGGCCTCGCCAAGCCGGAACGCGGCAAGGGGGGCGGGCTTGTCCGCCACCGGCGCGTTGGTTTTCCGCACCCCCGAGGAGGCCATCACCACCGGCTTGCGCTTCGGGCCAAGCGGCACGGTGCGGCGCGCAACCTCTTGCCAGAGCGCCATCTCGTCGGGGCGCAAGGATCGCTTGCGGGTCATTGGAACGGGTCCGTGAGCATGGCATAGGCGCGCTGAATCGGCATCAGAACCAGCATCCGCCCCGGATCGCGCAACCGCCCTGCACGGCGGCCCGCCGCCTCGCCGGTGCCAAAGAAGATATCGGCGCGCTGCGGCCCCTTTATGGCCGAACCGGTATCCTGCGCGATCATCAGGCGATGGATGGGCGCGTAACCCTCCTTCTCGATCCAGACCGGGGCACCAAGCGGCACATGGGCGGGATCCACAGCCACGGTGCGCCCCGCCGTCACCGAACGGTTCATCGCCCCAAGGGGCCCACGTTCGGGGGGCACCGCGTCGATGCGGCGAAAGAACACGTAAGAGGGGTTATGATAAAGCAACTCCTCGCCCTCGGCGGGGTTGCGGCGCACCCAGTTCTTGATGACCTGCGCCGAAGCCTGATGCGCCTCGTAGATACCGCGCCGCACAAGCTCTACCCCGATGGAGCGGTAGCTATGGCCGTTGGAGCCGGCATAGCCCACGCGAATGACCCGCCCATCGGGCAGGCGAATGCGCCCCGATCCCTGAATCTGAAGAAAAAACAGCTCGACCGGATCATCGACCCAGGCGATTTCAAGCCCGCGCCCCGTCATCACGTCGCTGGCGAGGATCTCGCGGCGCGACAGCCAGACCGACGCGCGCCGGGCCTCGGGCGGCATCCGGTAGACCGGATAGCGATACCGCGCATCGGGGCGCAGCGCGCCGTTCAGCTCCGGCTCGAAATAGCCGGTAAAAAGCGCGGACCCGCCATCGGTGATAAGGACCGGGCGAAAGAACAGCTCGAAAAAGGTGCGCGGCTCGGGGCCGGTCTGCGCAAGCGCACAAAGCGATTGCCAATCCGGGCCGGTCATGTCGGGGCAGGTTTCGACAAAGACCGCAAGCGCGGCGGCGTGGTCATCGGCGGGCCAGCGCGCGAGTTCCGAGAAATCGACGACTTCGTGGCGAATATCCGTGGCCTCTGCCGACGCAGGGGCAACCGCCACCAGCGCCAGCACAATCAATATCGCGCGAAGCGCCCCGGTCATTCGCCCGTTGCGACAAGCCGCCAGTTCGGATCGCCCGAGCCCATGATACGCTCGAATGTCCAACTGTCCTTCTGGCGTTTGCTGCGCCCCGGCTCGCCCTCGACGATCTCGCCATTGGCATCGCGCATGACGGTGATGAGTTCCCCGACATAATGCATGTCGATCTCGGCGCGGCGCGTATCAGGGTCAAATCGCGCATCAGCAATCGAGATATGCCGCACGCCGACAAATTCGGCCTCGACACTCAGCCCCTGTTGTTGACGCGCGTCGACCACTTCGGCAAAGGCCTCGTAGACATCGGGCGACAGGAACGGCGTCACATCGTCAAGCGTGCCACGCTCGAACGCCATCAGGATCATCTCGTAGGCCCCGCGCGCACCCTGAATGAAATCGGTCACATTGAAATCGGGCTCTATGCGCTTCATCTCGGCAAGCGCGGCTGCGGCGTCGGAATCCTCGGGCACGTTGTCGATGATATCGTGATCGGGGCCGCCCTCGATCACCTCGAACCCGCGCCGGCCGGGCGCTTTTTCAACAGGCGCCGTGCGCGGCGGCCCCTCAAAACCATCCCGCGTGCCAAGGACGCTCTTGAGCCGCAGGATGAGGAAAATGGCGATGCCGGCGAGCACCAGCAATTGCAGGATCGGCGAATTCATGAGCACCTCTTGTCGTGCGGGGCATGGCAGGAAGCCCGTTGAGTTCTTATGTAGGGGACGCAAGGGGCCAAGTCCACCACGCGGCTCCCGAAAGAAAGGGGTTCGGCAATGTGGCTGTTGATTGCGTTCGTCGCGGTGCCGCTGATCGAGATTGCGCTGTTCATCGAGGTGGGTGGCGCGATCGGGCTTTGGCCGACGCTGGCGATCGTGGTGCTCACCGCCGTGATCGGGACGGCGCTGTTGCGCAGGCAGGGGCTGGCAGAGCTTGACCGGCTGCGCGCGGCGCTTGACGGGCATGGCGATCCGTCCTCGCCACTTGTTCACGGGGCGATGATTCTGTTTGCCGGGGCGCTGCTTCTGACACCGGGGTTTTTTACCGATGCCATAGGCTTTGCCCTGCTGTTGCCGCCGGTGCGCAATTTTGTATTTGCACGCATCCGCGAGCGGATTGTGATCCGCGGCGCGCGGGCCAGCCGCGCGGCGCGGCCCGATATCGTCGAGGGCGAGTATCGCGCCATTGATCCCGAGGATCGCGGCGCATCCGGCTGGACAAGGCATTGAGGCGCGCGGGGTGGCCTGCTAAGCACTGATGAAGCAGTTTATCATCAGGAGACACCGATGGCCGAACACGATAACGGCGCCGCCCCGCAAGCCAACCCCCAAGCCGGAGAGGGTGCAACGGCACCGCAGGTCAGGCTGCATATCCTCACGCAATTCGTGCGTGACCTGTCGTTCGAGAACGTGCTGGCGCAGCGCGGCACGGGTGGCGAGGTTCAGCCCGATGTGCAGGTTGCGGTCAATCTCGATGGCAGGAAACGCTCTGCCGCGAACCAGTTCGAGGTGGCGTGCAAGCTCAACATCACATCGCGCAACAAGCAGAGCAAGGATGTGCTCTTTGTCCTCGAGATGGACTATGTCGGCGTGTTCCATATCGAGGGCGTGCCTGATGACCAGTTGCACCCCTATCTGTTGATCGAGTGCCCGCGCCAGATTTTCCCGTTCATGCGCCGCATCGTGAGCGATGTGACCCGCGATGGCGGTTTCCCGCCGCTGAACCTCGAAAACATAGATTTCGTGCAGCTTTACCGGCAGGAAATCGCCCGCCGCCAGGCCGCCCAGGCCCAGCCAGCCGACGCCTGACCCCCGATCGCGCCGGGGCCTGCATGGGAGCGGGGTCCGGCGTTCAGGCTTCGAGCTTGGCGCGCAATTCGCGCAGCACCGGCAGGGTGGCGCGCACGCGATCCTCTCCGAGATCAGCGATCAGGTCAGACACCATCGGCGTGATCGCCGACATCGCGACATCGAGCGCCATGCGCCCCGACGGGCTTATCGAGACCATCTTGCGCCGCGCATCCTCCCAATCGGGGCGGATATGGATATAGCCCGCCCATTCCAGCCGGGAGAGCGTGTTGGTGATCGCGCCGCGCGTGACGTGAAAGCTTTTGGCAAGCTGCGCGGGGCTGCGTTCCCCCCCGGTATGGGCAAGATGGTTGAGCACCGCGAAATGCGAGATTTCCATTCCCTTGGGCATGACACGGCTGAGACGCGACCGAATCAGTTGATCGCTCGTCATAATCTCGCCGAACAGCGCGACCGCGAGGGCATTGCTCTGTGTCTCATCCATTCAGGGGCCATCGAAATCCCGGTCATGGCGCAGCGACGGCACGCGCCTGCGCGCTTGTGCCACTTGTGACAGGTCGAGATCAACCGTGATGATCCCGACCTCGGTGCCGCCATCGGCGAGCACCTCGCCCCAGGGCCCGACGACAAGGCTGTGGCCGTGGGTGCGCCGCGCCTGCCCCCGGCTTGCGCTATGGGTGCCGGTCTGCGCGGGGGCGAGCACGAAACAGCCCGTCTCGATCGCGCGCGCGCGCAGCAGGCTTTGCCAATGCGCCGCCCCGGTGACATGGGAGAACGCCGCCGGCACCGTCAGGATATCGGCCCCCGCCTGCGCCAGCCGACGATAAAGATGCGGGAACCGGATATCGTAGCAGATGCTCAGCCCCAGCTTGCCCCAGGGTGTTTCGGCAAGGGTGGCGCGGGTGCCGGGGCGAAAGCCGTCTGATTCGCGATAGGTTTCCTCGGCGCTGACATCGACATCGAACATGTGGATCTTGTCATAGCGCGCGCGAATCGCCCCATCCGCCCCGATCACGAAAGAGCGGTTGGCAAAACGCCCGTCGGCATCCCCGGTCTTGAGCGCGAGCGAGCCGATCAGCAGCCAGACGCCAAGCCGCGCCGCCTCGGCCTGCAAAGCGGCAAGCGTGGGGTCATCGCCCTCGTGGCAAAGAACAGCGTGTTGATGGCTGCGGCTGGTCGAGACGCAATTCGTGACCTCGGGGGTAAGGATGAACTCGGCCCCCCCGGCCGCCGCCTCCTCGATAAGCCCGCGCACGGTAACAAGATTTTCGGCCGGATCATCGCCCGAGGTGAGCTGCAAAAGCGCGACGCGCATGGCTCAACCCCGCAACAGCGCGTCGAGCTTGCCCGCGCGATCCAGCGCGTAAAGCTCGTCACAGCCGCCGACATGGGTCTCGCCGATAAAAATCTGCGGCACCGTGTGGCGGCCCGCTGCGCGGCGCATCATCTCGGCCTTGCGCTTGGGTTGCGCCAGCACGTTGATCTCGGAAAAGGCCGCGCCTTTCTGATTCAAAAGCCGCTTGGCCGCGTGGCAAAAGCCGCAAAGCGGCGAGGTATAGATCTCGATCTGTGGCATGGTGTCGTCCCGTCCTGTTTGAAACGAACCTAGGCATCCTTGACCGCGCGCGCCAGTGCGACAACGCACACATCCCCCGCGCCGGCCGCATAACAGGCCTGCGCCGCTGCGGAAAACGTGGCCCCCGAGGTCATGACATCATCGACCACAAGCACGCGCGCGCCCTTTATCAGGGCGATATGACGGGGATTGACCCGAATCGCGCCATCGAGCGTCGCATGGCGCCCGGCCCGGTCAAGACCCTTGAGGCTCTGCGTGCGCCGATGCCTGAGCAGCAGATCGGCCACATGGGCCAGCCCGGTCTCGCGCGCGAGAGCCTGCGACAGAAGCGCCGATTGGTTGAACCGCCGCGACCAAAGCCGCGTCCAGTGCAGCGGAACGGGCGCGATCACCATGCCCGGCGACAGCATCGGTTGCGCGGCCCGCGCCAGCCATTTGCCCCCCGGATAGGCCACGTCGTGCCGGTCGCCATGCTTGAGCGCGAGCGCCAGCTTGCGCCCGTTGCCGTCATATCGCATCGCCGCGCGCCCCCGCGACCACGGCCGGGCAAGGGTCAGGCAATCGTCGCAATGGACGGGCTGACCGGTGTCCTCGCCGGGGAGCGGCACGCCGCACAGGTCGCACACCAGCCCGGTTATGAACGGCGTCTCGCGCCAGCAGGCACCGCACAGGCCAAACGCGTCCTCCACCATCACACCGCAAGAGGTGCAGCGCGGGGGATAGACGAGGCGAACCGCCATTTGTAAAGCGCGCAGCGCCACTCTATGTCTCCCGGTATGAGCCAGACCCCGCTGACAGACCGCACCGCCCTCTTGCGCCAGCGCGCCCGCGCACGGCGTGCGCCCGCGCTGTTCCTGCACGAGATCGCCGCCGATGAGATCGAGGATCGGCTGGCCATGGTTAACAAATCCTTTACGGCACCGGCCATTGTCACCGGTTTTCCCGATTTCTGGCAGGCACGTCATCCCGCCGCCACCGTGACCGGCGATGACGACACCCTTTCGCTGCACCCCGGCGCGCATGATCTTGTGATCCACGCGCTGTGCCTGCACTGGGCCAATGATCCCGTCGGGCAGCTTGTGCAGGCGCGGCGCGCGCTTTGCCCCGACGGGCTTATGCTGACGGTGCTTTATGGCGGGGACAGCCTTTGGGAATTGCGCGCCGCGCTGGCGCAGGCCGAGGCGGACGTGACCGGCGGGCTGTCGCCGCGCGTCCTTCCGATGGGGGAAATCCGCGATCTTGGCGCGCTTCTGCAACGCGCCGGGTTTGCTCTGCCGGTCGCAGATCGCTTGCCGGTTGATCTGTGCTACCCGGATGCACTCGCGCTCATGCGCGATCTGCGCGCCATGGGCGAGGGCAACGCCATGACCGCGCGGCCCCGCAACGCGCTGCGGCGGGCGGTTCTGGCGCGGGCCTGCGATATCTACGCGCGGGAATTCACGCACGCGCAGGGCGGTATCCGCGCCAGCGTCGAGATGGTCTTTCTCACCGGCTGGGCCCCCGATGACAGCCAGCCCCGGCCCCTGCGCCCCGGCTCTGCCACCGCGCGGCTGTCGGATGCGCTTGAAACGCGGGAAAACCCGCTCGAAGATTGACCTCGCGGGCGTAAACGTTATGTCAGCGGTGATCCCGGACAAGGAACCTCTGCACCATGCTTGATGCCAGCCGCGACGCCACACGCCCCAGCCACGCCCAGCCCGATCACCCAAAGGTGCCACGCGCGAAAACGGGCGTTCTGCTGGCCAATCTCGGCACGCCGGATAACTATGATTACTGGTCCATGCGCCGCTATCTCAACGAATTCCTGTCGGATCGCCGGGTTATCGACTATGCGCCGTGGAAATGGCAGCCGCTGTTGCAGCTCATCATCCTGAGCAAGCGGCCCTTTACCTCGGGCGCGGCTTATAAATCCATCTGGAACGAGGAAAAGGGCGAAAGCCCGCTGATGACCATCACCCGCGACCAGACCGAAAAGCTCTCGGAGGCGCTGAAGGCACGCTATGGCGATCAGGTCATGGTCGATTTCTGTATGCGCTACGGCAATCCTTCCACGAAATCCAAGGTGCGCGCACTGACTGAGGCAGGCTGCACCCGGATCCTGTTCTTTCCGCTCTATCCGCATTACGCGGGTGCCACCTCGGCCACCGCGAACGATCAGTTCTTTCGCGCGCTGATGGCCGAGACATGGCAGCCGGTCGCGCGCGTGGTCGAGCCGTATTTCGAGCATCCGCTCTATATCGAGGCGCTTGCCCAATCGGTGGAACGCGCCTACGGCGATGCCGCAAAGCGCCCCGAAATCCTTGTCGTGTCCTATCACGGGATGCCGAAACGGTATCTGATGCAGGGCGATCCGTATCACTGTCAGTGCCAGAAAACGACGCGGCTTTTGCGCGAGCGGCTTGGCTGGGACAAGACCGAGATCACCACCACCTTCCAATCGGTCTTTGGCCCCGAGGAATGGCTCAAGCCCTATACGGTGGAAGAGGTGGCCCGGCTTGCGCGCGAAGAGGGAAAGACGCGAATCGCCGTCATGGCCCCCGCCTTTTCCGCCGATTGCATCGAGACGCTGGAAGAGATCAACGAGGAAATCCGCGAGAGTTTCGAGGCGGCGGGCGGTAAGGAATTCACCTATATTCCCTGCCTGAACGACGACCCGGCGCATATCAGGGCGCTGTCATCCATTGTCGAGGCCAATCTTGGCGGTTGGCTCGACTGAGCACTTGGCGATGCAGACATGAAAAAGGCAGCGCCGAAACGCTGCCTCTTTCTGTTGAAACGATATCTGTATCAGTCGGCGGCAACAACCGCAGCGACGATCGCCAGCAGAAGCAGCGGAACCCAGACGGCAGCGGCCGACGAGCTTGCATTGGTTTCTTCGACGATAACCGGAGCCTCGATCACGGGCTCGGCCAAGGAGCCGGCAAAGCCAGTGGATGCAACGGCAGAAAGGGCGGCAGCGAGAGCGAGTTTCTTCATCACAATTCTCCAGATAAGGGCGTGATCGCAAACAGCCGCGACCATCCGCCCAAGACTTACCTCGTGGTAAAGTCTAATCAGCAAATTGTGATCAATGGCAACGCATCTTTTATCGCCAGTCGCATTAACCGCCGCCTTTTCGTCAAATTAGCAACACCTGCGTGCCAACCTTGGAGAGCGCGAACAGCTCCTGGATGTGCTCGTTGTAAAGCCCGACACAGCCATTCGACGACCGGCGTCCGATCTTGCGCGTATCATGCGTGCCGTGGATGCGGTAATAGGTCCAGCTCAGGTAGAGCGCGTGGGTTCCAAGAGGATTATCGGGCCCCGGCGGCACGTAGGGGGGCCATTCCGGGTTGCGTTTGAGCATCGAGGGTGTCGGGCGCCAGCTTGGGCCCTCGACCTTGCGCACAACAGAGGTGCGGCCACGACGCGTAAGATCCTCGCTCAGCGGCACAGAAGAGGGGTAAAGCTTGTAGGTCTCGCCATCCTCTCCCCAGAAATGGACCGCCCGCGAATCGATATCGCACAGGATCGCGCCGTTTCTCAGGTTCGAAAAATACGGCTGCCAATCCAGCATCCGAAACGCCGATATATTGCGCCGGACCGTCTCTGTCACGTCGCGCTCGATCTCCACCGTGGCAGCGCCATCCACGCCCTGAGCGAGTGCCGGGGCACTGATCATGGCCGCGCTGCCCGCGAGAAACGCGCGGCGCTTCATCTTTTCCGAAAAATCCGACGTCATCGTTCAAACTCCACCTGCCTTGTCACCTCGGGGCGCAGTATATGGTTTTCGGGACGCAGTCGCAAATCAAACAGATGCGAGAATGTCCTGTCACGCGTGTGCCTGTTTGAACCCGCGTGACAGTCGGGCTAAAGCGAGGGGATCAACAGTCACGGGCGGCCAATCTCATGTCACGTATCATTGTCCTGTTATTGCTCGCTTCGCTCGGGCTTTCGGCCTGCGCTGCGCCGCGGTCATTGACGCCGCAGATCGGGGCCGACGGCAAACCCCTGCCCAAGATTTACCGAATCACGCCTGACGATACCCGTGAAATACAGTTCCGGATGCTCGATGCGGTAAATTCCCTGCGGCAGGCCGCCGGGGTCAGCCCCGTCACCCTCGACAACAAATTGACCGCCGCCGCCGCCACCCATGCGCGGGACATGTCGGTGCAGAACCGTCCGTGGCATTTCGGCTCTGACGGCTCGTCACCGCTCGACCGGGTAAAGCGTGTTGGCTATGAGGGCAATTTCGTCGGCGAGACGATCTCGGAAACCTATGAGACAGAGATGGAAACCCTCGCCGCCTGGATGGAAGACGATATCACGCGCCGCGTGATCCTGTCGCCCGAGGCGCGCAGGATGGGCTTTGCCTGGCATCAGGATCCGACCAACAAAATCTGGTGGACGATGACGCTTGGAGGGTAATCAGGCGTTGATCGTGACCGGCGTGCCGTTGCGGACCATCGCGTAAACGTGTTCCATTTCGCGATTCTTCACGGAGATGCAGCCCGCCGTCCAATCCGGCCTGAGAAAGCCGAGGGCGCTCGCCTCGCCGTGGATGAAGATATCGCCGCCCGGTGATTTGCCATGCGCGCGGGCATAGGCAATATCGGCCTCGTTGGGATAAGAGATACCGAGCGAGAGGTGATAGGCGCTGTCGGGGTTGCGCCGGTCGATGATGTATTCGCCCTCCGGCGTCTTGCCGTCGCCCTCGAATTGCTTGTGCCCGGCGGGGGCAAAGCCGAGATCGACATCATAGCGTTTCAGAATCCGGCGGTGATGCAACAGGAACATTTCGCGCTCGCCCTTGTTGACGACGATCCGCGTCACCTCGGGCCCGTGATAGCTGCGGAACTTGGACTTCTGCGCGCAGCCCGCAAGCACGGCGGCACCGGCAAGAAGGGTGAATCGTCTGGTGATCTTCATGGATTTTTCCACGCTGCCGACCTCGGGATTTTTTTCCTCAAGATACCGGATCACGGGAAAAATGCCTAGCGATAACGTGTCAGGTCAGGTCAAATCCCGCCACCAGCTCGACATGGGCCGACCAGCGAAACTGATCGACCACGCACACCCGCCCCATGCGATAGCCCGCCGCCAGAAGCTGCGCGGCGTCGCGGGCGAATGTGGCCGGGTTGCAGGACACATGCGCGATGCGCGGCACGCGTGATCGCGCGATTTCGGCAATCTGGGCCTCGGCACCGGCGCGCGGCGGATCGATCACCACGGCATCGACCCCCGCAAGCTCTGCCGCATCGAGCGGGTGGCGAAAGAGATCGCGCGCCGCATGGCTGATCGGTCTCAGCCCCTGCGCGTGCCGCGCGGCATGATCGAGCGCGGCGATCATCTCGGGCGATCCCTCGACGGCGTGAACCGCCGCGCGATGTGCCAGCGGAAAGGTGAACGTGCCGCAGCCCGCGAAAAGATCGACCACCCGCCGCGCGCCGCCGAGCAGGGCCAGCACCTCGGTCACGAGCGCCGATTCGCCCTCGGCGGTGGCCTGAAGAAAGGCACCGGGCGGCGGCACCACGGGCACCCCGGCAAAGACCTGAACCGGCGCGCGGCGGGTGAGCACGACCTCCTCCTCCCACGCGAGCCGCGCAAGATCGTGCCGCTCGGCCAGCCCCGCCAGCAAGAGCCGCAACGGCCCGTCGAGCGGCTTGCCGCCCCGCACCGCAAGATCAAGACCGGCGCGCGACAATGTGGCGGTGACCGCGACCCCGGCCTTGCGGCTTGTCCCGGCGCGGGCAAGATCGCGCGCGGCACCGAGCGCAGGCAAAAGACCGGGGTGCAAAAGCTGGCAATCGGGCACCTCTACCACCTGATCGCTGGCGCGCGCGTGAAACCCTGCCAGCGCGCCGGATTTCGTGCGCCGCGCCGACAGCACCGCGCGCCGCCGCGAGGCGGGCGGCGATGTCAGCACCGGCGCGATCTCGGCCTCGATGCCGCGTATGCGCAGCGCCGCCTTTACCTGATCGGCCTTCCATGCCGCGACATAGCCATCAGAGGCGTGCTGAAGCTGGCAGCCGCCGCAGGTGGCAAAATGACGGCAAGCCGCGCGCACACGTTCGGGCGAGGGCGAGAGGATACGGATATCGGTGAGGCGATCACCCTCGGGCGTGCCGGTGATCTCTTCGCCGGGCAGGGTGCGAGGCGCGAAAAGCGGGCCCTCGGCCACGCCGTCGCCGCGCGCGCCAAGCCGCAGGATGCGATATGTGGTCACAAGAGATCCTCGCGGGTCAGGGCAAAGCCCGACGCGATCCAGCGCGCCTCTATCTCGGCAAGGCGGCGGCCAAGGGCGGGGCCGCCAAGCCCCGGCATGAGATCGGCGGCGCGGACCGGGAAAACCGCCGCCGCCCCGCGCCTCACCTCGTCGAGCGCATCGGATGCCAGCGGCCCACCGAAACAGGCCGCGCGCAAGAGCACGATATCGACGCCATCCACCGCCCCGAGGCGATAGCCCAGCTCGGCGGGCGGCATCGCGTCGGCGATCCCGTCGCGAAGGCAGTCAAGCCGCCGCGCCTCGGCCCGCGACAGCCGCAGCCGCGCCGCCACATCCGCGCCGCCCAGCGCGGCAAGGCGGCGGAGCGGGTCGGGGGTGATGCCGGTCTGCGATTCAAAGTGCACAAGCGGGGCAAGCGCGCGCGCATCGGCCCCCGGCAGGATCACCGCGAGCACCCCCGCCGCCTGCATCGCCGCAACCGACGGTGCCGGATCGCGGGCGGCAAGAAGCTTGCGCATCTCGGCACCGATCCGTTCATGCGAGAGCGTCACAAGCCCGTCGCGCGCGGCGGCGCAGGCGGCAAGGCCCTCGGCGTCAAGACCGCCCTCGGGATCGCCATAACAGGCGTGAAAGCGAAAGAACCGCAGGATGCGCAGATAATCTTCGCGGATACGCTCTCCGGCCTCGCCGACGAAGCGGACACGCCGCGCGCACAGGTCCGGCAACCCGCCGAGCGGGTCGATCACGGCCCCATCGGGCGCGGCATAGAGCGCGTTCATGGTAAAATCGCGGCGGCGTGCATCCGCCTCGATGCTCTGGCCGAAGACGACCTTTGCGCGCCGTCCATCCGTCTCTGTATCGGCGCGAAACGTGGTCACCTCGTGCGGCACCCCGCTTGACACCACGGTGATCGTGCCATGATCCATGCCGGTGGGGACGGGCTTCAGCCCGGCCTTTTCGGCCAGCGCCATGACCGTTTCGGGGGCCGCGTCGGTGGCGATGTCGATATCGCCCACCGGCACCCCCAAAAGCGCATTGCGCACGCAGCCGCCAACGAAAAACGCCCGCTGACCACCAGAGGCGAGCGCATCGAGGACCGCGCGGGTCTCGGGGCGGTTGATCCAGTCGGCGGTGATCCTCATCGCTGCGCCGCCATCCCGGCCATCACCCGCAGGATGCGCGCGGTCGCGCCCCAGATGTAATAAGGCCCGTAAGGCACAGTATAATACCGCCGCCACGTTCCTTGCCAGCGCCGCTGTTCCACCCGGAACCGCGCGGGATCGAGAAGATGCGCGAGCGGCACGGTAAAGACCTCAGCCACCTCGCCCGGTTCGGGGCGCGGGGTGAAGGGCGCGTTGACAAGCGCAAGGACCGGGGTCACGTCAAACCCGGTCACCGTCTCGTGGCGTGGCAGGTCGGCGAGGATCTCGACCGACTCAGGCGCAAGGCCGATTTCCTCATGCGCCTCTCGCAGGGCGGTGGCGTAAAGATCCTTGTCGGCCGCGTCCTGCTTGCCACCCGGAAAGGCGATCTGGCCGGGATGGTGGCGCAACGCCGAGGAACGCGTGGTCAGGATCACGCGCGGCGCGGCACCCTCGGTCTGGATCGCCACGAGAACAGCGGCGGGCCGCAGGCGGCGGCCCTCGGGCAGCGTGAAATCGGGGTTGAGATCGTAATCCGACGATCCGGCGCGGGGCCGCGCGGCAGCATCGAGGATACGCGAGAGAAGATCACTCGAGTTCACCCTTGGCCTCCGGGCTATCGAAGCCGAGCGTCGCCGGATCGAGCCGGTAATGCGCGCCGCAGAACTGGCAATCGGCGGTCACGACGCCGTCTTCGGTGGTCATATGGGCGATATCGCGGGCCGAGTAGATCGACAGGCTGTTGCGCACCCGCTCCTCGGAACAGGTGCAGCCAAAGCGCACCGCCTGCGTATCAAAGACGCGGGGGCCCTCTTCGTGAAAGAGCCGCACGAGCAGATCAGCAGGCGAGACGGATGGCCCGATCAATTCCGGCGTCTCCACTGTGTCGAGCAAAAGATTGGCGCGGCCCCAGTTCTCGGCATCCTCGCCATGCACGATATCGCGCGCGGCGAGCAGGCCATCGTCGCCCGTTGCGTCGTCTCTGGCAAAGGGCGAGGCCTTGGGCATGTGTTGCAGCATCACGCCGCCCGCGCGCCAATGCCCGGCGGATTTGGCAAAGCCGAGGGCGAATCGCGTCGGCAATTGTTCGGATTGGGCGAAATAGGCCTCGGCGCTGGCACCAAGGGCATGACCCGTCAGCGGGGTGATGCCCTGATAGGGGGTGCTGCCCTGGCCCTGATCGACGAGCAGGGCGAAATAGCCCTCGCCCAACTGCCCGAAGGCGTCGCCATCATGCACGCCGTCGCGGTCAAAGCTGGCATAGGCGCGCATCCGCGCCGGATCGCCCTCTTGTGCCGGGGCAAAATAATCGCTGGCAATCCGGCGCACTGCGCCCGTGGTCTGAAGCTGGAGCGAAAGCTTCCAGCGCAGCTTGATCGTCTGGCCGATGAGCGCGGTCAGAAGCGCCATCTCGGCGATCAGCACCTCGACCGCCGGGGGATAATCGTGCTGGTTCAGGATCGCGTCAAGCACCCCGTCAAGCCGTGCCACCCGGCCCCGGATATCGGCGTGATCGAGCTGAAACGGCAGGACCGTATCGTCCCACGCTAATCTCTGTCCAAGCGTCATGGGCTTTCCTTCGCTGCGCGGTTTGGGCATATCGCGCCCGCAGGGGCAGGACAAGGCGGGCGTGAGGGTGCAGGCATGACACGACGATTCGGAGAGCCGCCCCAGGCCGGTATCCGCTATCGGCTCCGGCCCGGGGTCTATGCGATCCTGCCGCGGGGCGGGCGGCTTCTGGTGACGCATCAGGCCACGCCGCTGCCCGAGCTTCAGCTCCCGGGGGGTGGGGTCGATCCGGGCGAATCACCCTTGCGCGCGCTCTACCGCGAGGTCCGCGAGGAAACCGGGTGGCTTATCGCAAGGCCCCGGCGGATCGGGGCATTTCGCCGTTTCACCTATATGCCGGACTATGATCTCTGGGCGGAAAAGCTCTGCGTGATCTATCGTGCCGCGCCGGTGCGCCCGCTTGGCCCGCCCTCGGAGCCGGGGCACCGCGCGCTGTGGATATCGCCTGCGCGCGCGGCGCGCGACCTTGGCAATGCCGGGGATCGCCACTTTGTCAGCCGGATCGCGGCATGGGCCTGAATTCCAGCAATATCGCGGAAATGTCATCGGAGAAATGCGCGTCGCCCGCGTGATCGGACAGTTTCCACATCAGCGATTCGAGAAAGGCCGGGCCGCTCGTTTGGCGCAGTTGGCCCATGATCGCGGCGAGGCCGCAATCATCAAGCATGGCACCATCCGGAGCGGCGCATTCCGTCACCCCGTCGGAATGGATGAGCAGCCGGTCGCCGGGGGCAAGCGTGAATTCGACCTGATCGAAGCGCGCATCCGCAATCAACCCCACGGGCAGGCCCCCGTGGCCCACGAACTCCACCGTTCCATCGGCGCGCTGCACCGCCGGATGAGGATGCCCGGCCTGCGCAAGGATGACGCGCCCGGTGACAAGATCGACATCGGCAAGCGCGATGGTGAAGTAATGTTCGGTCTCGAGATCCGAGAGAAAGACATGGTTGAGCCGCGAGACCGTCTCGGCCGGGGGGCGCGCGGCAAAGCGGCCGGGCGCGAGCTCGTGCAGGGCGAGGTTATGCTCGGGCACGGTGGCCGAAAGGTATCCGGCAAGGCGCGCCGTCATCAGCGCCGAACTGATCCCGTGGCCCGACACATCAAGCCCATAAAGCCCGACACGGCCCTCCGAAATCGGGAACATGCCCACGAGATCACCGCCGACATGGCCCGAGGAATGCAGCGCAAGCGACACCTGCGCCGGGCCAAGATCACGGTAGCGTTCGCTCAAAAGCGACTGTTGCAACTTCTTGGCCTCGAGCAGGTCACTGTCGAGCGAATCATAAAGCGCCTGCAATTCGTCGAGCGTGGCCCTGACAAGGCGGTTCTTGGCAACAAGCTCGGCCTCCATGTCTAGAATGCGCACCCCGGCGGCCATGCGCGCACGCAATTCGGCAGCATTGACCGGCTTGGTCAGGAAATCATCAGCCCCGGCATCTAGGCCAAGCGCGATCTCTCCCTTGCCGCTCTTGGACGTCAGAAGGATGAAATAGACATAACTTTCGCTCTTCATCGCGCGAACCGCGCGGCAGAATTCAGGGCCGCTCATCCCCGGCATCATCCAGTCGCTGACCACCAGATCGGGCAGATGACGATGGCAGATATCGAGCGCGGCACCGCCGCTCTCGGCCTCTTCGACAACGTAACCCCATTGCCGCAGATAGCTGCCAAGAATGCGCCGCTGCGCCCGGCTGTCATCCACAACGAGAACCCGCCTGCCGATTCCTGCGGCAGGTTTTTCATCCTCGACGGTCATACCCGCGACGCGCACTGCTTTCACCATACCTCGTTTCATGCACATCATGGATCACGCAGCGTTACCAACCCATGAACGGATAAAGTTTTCGCAATTTTTCGGTCCGCGTTAACAGGTTCTGAAGACCTCGGTCGGAAACTGGCGAAAATGCGGGAGAGGCTGACATGATAGACTGGGATCGCGTACGTGAATTGAGAGAGGAAATCGGCGCAGACGCCTTCGAGGAGGTGCTCGACCTGTTTCTCGAAGAGGTGGAGACGGCGCTTGCGGTGCTGCGCACCGCCACCGCCGAGGATGACCTCGAGGCGCAATTGCATTTCCTCAAGGGCAGCGCGCTCAACCTGGGCTTTGCCGCCCTTGCCGATCTGTGCTCCGAGGGTGAGGCGCTCGCGCGCGCGGGGCGGCGCGAGGATGTCGATATTGGCGAAATCGTCGCGCGATTTGACGCGTCAAGGGACGTGTTCCTCGCACGAATCGCCGAGGGGATCGCGGCCTAGATGAGAAATTCGGCAAGCACTTCGTCGTGCGTGATGTCGCGATACGCAAAGCCCGTCCGGTCCAGCCCGGCGATGAGCGTATCGAAATTCTCGGGCCGGGTTGTCTCGATACCAATCAGGACCGAGCCAAAGTTGCGCGCGGATTTCTTGAGATATTCGAACCGCGCGATATCGTCCTCGGGGCCAAGCACTTCGAGGAAATCGCGCAGCGCGCCGGGGCGTTGCGGCATCCGCAGGATGAAATATTTCTTCAACCCCGAGAATCGCTGTGCGCGTTCCTTGACCTCGGGCAGGCGCTCGAAATCGAAATTGCCACCAGAGGTGACGCAAACGACCGTTTTACCACGAATATGCGGGGCCATATCCTTGAGCGCATCAACCGATAGCGCACCCGCAGGTTCCAGCACGATCCCCTCGATATTGAGCATCTCGAGCATCGTGGTGCAGAGCCTGTCCTCGGCAATCGTCACAAGATCAAAGGCGTCATGGGGGAAGAGGCGCGCAAAGGGGCGCGCGCCAATCTGTGCCACGGCGGCCCCGTCGGCGAAGGTGTTGACGTGATCGAGCCGCACCGGCGCACCGGCCGCGATTGCCGCGGCGAGACAGGCCCCGCCTGCGGGCTCGACCAATGTGAGGGGAACGCGGTCGCCGAAATAGCTGCGCACGCCCGAAGACAGCCCGCCACCGCCCACAGGCAGGATCAGGCGGTCGGGAAGCCGGCCCATCTGCGCCTCGATCTCGACGGCAACGCTGGCCTGCCCCTCAATCACGTCCTCGTCGTCAAAGGGCGCAAGAAAATGCCCGCCCACCTCGGCGCAATAGGCCTGCGCGGCGGCAAGCGTGTCGTCGAAATAGTCGCCGGTAAGCCGGATTTTCACGGCATCACCGCCGAATTTTTCTGTTTTTCCAATCTTTTGCTGCGGTGTCGTCACCGGCATGAAGATCACGCCCCCGACCCCGAAATGGCGGCACATAAAGGCCACGCCCTGCGCATGATTACCGGCACTCGCGCACACAAACCGCGCCGTATCGGGCCGGGCCGCCAGCACCTTGCGCATCGCGTTGAAGGCCCCGCGCAGCTTGTAAGAGCGCACCGGGCTGAGGTCTTCGCGCTTGAGCCAGATATCGGCCCCGTAGCGCTCGGACAGGTGGTCGTTGCGCTGGATGGGCGTCGGCGGAAAGACGGCGCGCATGGCGGCCTCGGCGGCGCGGGCGGTATCGCGGAAATCAGACATGACCGTGTCAGTGGCGCAATCGCGGGCATCTGGCAAGGGGCTGGCTTGCCCCGCCCCGCAAAACCGGCTAATCGCGCGGGAAATCCGCGAAAGGGGAAGCACAATGTCCGCGCCGAAAAAAGTCGTTCTGGCCTATTCCGGGGGCCTCGATACCTCGATCATCCTGAAATGGCTCCAGACGGAATATGGCTGCGAGGTGGTGACCTTCACCGCCGATCTCGGCCAGGGAGAAGAGCTGACCCCCGCGCGGGAAAAGGCGAAACTCCTCGGGATCAAAGAGGAAAATATCTACATCGAGGATGTGCGCGAGGAATTCGTGCGCGATTTCGTGTTTCCGATGTTCCGCGCCAACGCGGTCTACGAGGGGCAGTATCTGCTTGGCACCTCGATCGCACGACCGTTGATTTCCAAGCACCTGGTCGAGATCGCACAGATGACCGGGGCCGATGCCGTGGCGCATGGCGCGACCGGCAAGGGAAACGATCAGGTGCGGTTCGAGCTGGCCGCCTATGCGCTCAACCCCGATATCAAGGTGATCGCGCCGTGGCGGGAATGGGATCTCACCAGCCGCACGCGACTGATTGAATTTGCAGAGAAAAATCAAATTCCCATCGCCAAGGACAAGCGCGGCGAAGCACCATTTTCAGTGGATGCCAACCTGCTGCACACCTCATCCGAGGGCAAGGTGCTCGAAAACCCGGCAGAGGCTGCGCCGGACTATGTCTATCAGCGCACGGTGAGCCCCGAGGACGCCCCGGATACACCCCAGATCATCGAGGTGAGTTTCGAGAGGGGCGACGCCACGGCCATCGACGGCGAGACAATGAGCCCGGCCAACATATTGACAAGGCTCAATGAATTGGGCGGAAAGCACGGGATCGGGCGGCTCGATTTCGTCGAGAACCGGTTTGTCGGCATGAAATCGCGCGGTATCTACGAGACGCCCGGCGGCACGATCCTGCTCGAAGCGCATCGCGGGATCGAGCAGATCACCCTCGACAGCGGGTCGGGCCATCTCAAGGATTCGCTCATGCCGCGCTATGCAGAGCTGATTTATAATGGCTTCTGGTTCAGCCCGGAACGCGAGATGTTGCAGGCCGCGATTGACCGCTCGCAAGATCATGTGTCCGGCACGGTGCGGCTCAAGCTCTATAAAGGATCTGTCACGACCATAGGGCGGTGGTCGGATCACAGCCTCTATTCCGAGGCGCATGTCACCTTCGAGGAGGATGCCGGGGCCTATGACCAGTCAGACGCCGCCGGGTTCATCCAGCTCAACGCGCTGCGGCTCAAGCTTATCGCGGCGCGGAACCGGCGGCTGAAGCGCTGAGGCGATGGACGCGCAATTCTGGCATGACAGGTGGCATGAGGGGTGGCTCGGCTTTCACGAGGGACGGGTGAACCGGATGCTGGCGGCGCATATCGGCGCGCTCGGGCTTGATCCGGGGGCGCGTATCCTTGTGCCGCTTTGCGGCAAGGCGGTCGATCTGCCCTGGCTTGCCGCGCAGGGCTATCGGGTTGTGGGGGCGGAACTGAGCGAGGTGGCGGTGCGCGGCCTGTTCGAGGCGCTGCAAACAGAGCCTGTTATCGCCAAAAAGGGCAATCTGACGCTTTATTCAGCAGGTGGGATCGAGGTCTTTGCCGGGGATATTTTCGATCTGGATGCCGCGACGCTCGGCCCGGTCGATGCGATCTATGACCGCGCGGCGCTGGTGGCACTGCCGCCTTCGATGCGGGCGCGCTATGCGGCGCATCTCGCCGTGCTGACAGGTGCTGCGCCGCAGCTTCTGGTGACGTTCGAATACGATCAGGCGGCGATGGACGGGCCGCCATTCTCGGTGGATGAGGGCGAAGTGGCGCGCTGTCACGGCGCGCGCTACGCGGTCGAGATGCTGGAGGACGCAGAGGTGCCCGGCGGCCTCAAGGGCATGATCGCGGCGCGGGAAAAGGCGATGCTGCTGCGCCCGATTTAGGCCGTTTCCTACCGTAAGAAGGCCTCGTCGGCCCCAGCCTTTTCAGCGGGGATGCTGGCGTTTTGATCGCGGCGGCGCTGTGTCTTCAGAGACAGCGCGGCGCGGCGGATTTCGTGGAGGGGCGGGCACCTTGGGGGCGGGCCGCGCCTTTTGCCGGGGGATCGTGAGCAGCTTCATCTTGCCACAAATACTCAACCCACCTTGCACGCGGCCAGCACCGCCATGTTGAGGATATCGTTGGAGGTGAAATTCGACGAACATATCTGGATCGAGGCATCGACGCCCGACAGGATCGGCCCGATCACCGTGGCCCCGGCCATTTCCTGCATCAGCTTGACCGAGATCGAAGCCGAGTGGCGGGCGGGCACGACAAGCACGTTGGCGGGGCCGGTGAGCCGCTGGAACGGGTAGCTTTCCTGCGCGCGGGGGTTGAGGGCGACATCGACGGTCATTTCGCCCTCGAATTCGAAATCGACGCCACGCCGCTCAAGCACAAGCGGCGCGCGGTGCATCTTTTCGGCGCGTTCGGAATGCGGGTAGCCGAAGGTCGAGAAGCTGACAAAGGCCACACGCGGATCGAGCCCCAGCGAGCGGGCAACGTCGGCACCACGGGTGGCGATGGTGGCCAGATCCTCCTCGTCGGGCCATTCATGCACCAGCGTATCGGCGATCAGCACGATCCGCCCCTTGTGCAAAAGCGCCGTCACCCCGACCGCGCCATGCGCCGCATCGGCGTCAAAGACATGGTTGATGCGTTCCAGGATATGCGCGGATTTGCGGGTTGCCCCGGTCACCAGAGCATCGCCATGCCCATGTGCCAGCATCAGCGCGGCGAATACATGCCGGTCACGCGCGGCGAGGCGGTGGATATCCTGCCGGTCGAACCCCTTGCGTTGCAGGCGGCCATAGAGGAATGCCTTGTACTCATCCAGCCGATCGGTCTTGGCGGCGTTGACCACCTCGATCTCGCGCACCGCATCGGCCATGCCGATGGCGTCAAGCTTGGCCTTTACATCGTCGTCACGGCCCACGACCAGCGCCTTACCAAGGCCCGTGCGCTGATATTGCACGGCGGCGCGCAGCACGCGCACATCGTCGCCCTCGGCAAAGATCATCCGGGCCTGTGCGCGGCGCGCACGGGCGTTGATGCCGCGCAGGATGCTGGCGGTCGGGTCCATCCGCGATTTGAGCGACATCTCATAGGCGTCCATGTCGATGATGGGGCGGCGCGCGGCCCCCGTCGCCATGCCCGCGCGCGCCACGGCGGGCGGGATGACGTGGATCAGGCGCGGATCAAACGGCGTGGGGATGATGTAATCGCGCCCGAAGGTGAGCTTGCGGCCATAGGCCATTGCCACCTCATCGGGCACATCCTCGCGCGCCAGGCGTGCCAGCGCCTCGGCGCAGGCGATCTTCATCTCGTCGTTGATCGCGCGGGCATGGACATCGAGCGCGCCGCGAAAGAGATAGGGAAAGCCCAACACGTTGTTGACCTGGTTGGGATAATCAGAGCGCCCGGTGGCGACGATCGCATCGGGACGCACGGCGTGGGCCTCTTCGGGGGTGATCTCGGGATCGGGATTGGCCATTGCAAAGATCACGGGGTTATCGGCCATGCCTGCGACCATCTCGGGCGTGACCGAACCCTTGGCCGACACGCCGATGAGCACATCGGCCCCCTTCATGGCCTCTTCCAGGGTGCGCAGGTCGGTCTTGACTGCATGGGCGGATTTCCACTGGTTCATGCCCTCGGTGCGGCCTTGGTAAATCACACCCTTGGTATCGCACATCAGGCAATTCTCGTTGCGCGCACCCATGTATTTCAACAGTTCCAGACAGGCGATCCCCGCCGCCCCCGCGCCGTTGAGCACGATGCGGACCTCCTCGATCTTTTTCCCCGACAGGTGCAGCGCGTTGATGAGACCGGCGGCGCAGATCACGGCGGTGCCGTGCTGATCGTCGTGGAACACGGGAATATCCATCACCTCCTTGAGGCGGCTTTCGATTATGAAACATTCCGGGGCCTTGATATCCTCGAGATTGATTCCGCCAAAGGTCGGCCCCATCAGGCGCACCGCGTTGATGATTTCGTCCGGATCCTCGGTATCGAGCTCGATGTCGATGGAATTGACATCGGCAAAGCGCTTGAAGAGCACGGCCTTGCCCTCCATCACGGGCTTTGACCCCAATGCACCGAGATTGCCAAGGCCGAGAACGGCGGTGCCGTTGGAGATGACGGCGACGAGATTGCCCTTGTTGGTGTAGTCATAGGCAAGCTCCGGATTTGCCGCGATCTCCTCGCAGGGGACGGCGACGCCGGGCGAATAGGCAAGGCTCAGATCACGCTGCGTGGTCATCGGCACGGTGGCCGTGATCTCGAACTTGCCGGGCACTGGCTCGAGGTGAAAGGCAAGGGCCTCTTCGCGGGTATATTTGGGGTTTGTCATCTGGACCACCGTGCAATGGAATACCGGCCTGCATAGCGGCGGTTGCGCCGGGGGACAACAGGCACGCGGTTTTGGCTTTCGCAAGGGCCGGAGGGTTTATAAGGTCCGCCCAGCGACAAGGGGGGCCACGGTGAGCGAGACCGGATCGACCGTTACGCCAATGATGGCGCAATATCTGGAGATCAAGGCGCAGCACGCGGATGCGCTCCTGTTCTACCGGATGGGAGATTTTTACGAGCTGTTCTTTGACGATGCCATGGCGGCGGCCGAGGCGCTCGATATCGCGCTCACGAAGCGGGGCAAGCATCTGGGCCGCGATATCGCCATGTGCGGGGTGCCGGTGCATTCGGCCGAGGGCTATTTGCTGGCGCTCATCCGAAAGGGATTTCGGGTGGCGATCGCCGAGCAGATGGAAGACCCCACCGAGGCGAAGAAACGCGGATCGAAGTCGGTGGTGCGGCGCGAGGTGGTCCGGCTGGTTACACCTGGCACACTGACCGAGGAGAGCCTGCTTGATGCGCGGCGGCACAATTTCCTGGCGGCCTTTGCCGAGGTGCGGGGCGAGGGAGCGTTGGCCTGGGTGGATATCTCTACGGGCGCGTTTCATGTCATGGCGCTGGAGCGTGGGCGGCTCGGGGCGGAACTGGCGCGGCTCATGCCGCGCGAGGTGGTGGTGATGCAGGGACATGAGGGCGATTTGGCCGAAACAGTCTCTGAATCCGGGGGGACGCTGACGGTGCTGGGCGCGGCGGCGTTTGACAGCACCGGGGCCGAGACACGGCTTTGCGCGCTGTATGGCGTTGGCACGCTGGAGGCCTATGGCGCGTTCGGGAGGGCGGAAGTCGCGGCGATGGGGGCCATCGTCGAATGGCTGGAAATCACACAGCGCGGCAAGCTGCCGCTGTTGCGGGTGCCCGTGCGCGAGGCGCAGGGGGCGGCGATGCAGATCGATGCGGCGACGCGGCGCAATCTGGAACTGACCCGCGCGCTTGACGGGCGGCGGGCCGGATCGCTTTTGGCCACCATCGACCGGACGGTGACGGCGGGTGGCGGGCGGCTGTTGGAGCGGCGTCTGGCGAGCCCGAGCCGTGATCTGGCCGAGGTGCAGGCGCGGCTTGAATCTGTGGGTTTCATGCTGGAACAGTCTCGATTACGCAGCGATCTGCGCGAGGCGCTTCGGCTTGTGCCGGACCTTGACCGCGCGCTGTCGCGGCTGGGGATCGACCGGGGCGGGCCGCGCGATCTGGCGGCGGTGCGCAACGCGCTGGCGCAGGCAGGCGAGATCGCAGGGCGGCTTGACGGGCTGGACATGCCAGCGCGGCTGCGCGCTGCGGTGGCGGCGCTGCAAGGGCACGAGGCGCTGCGCGATCTGCTGGATCAGGCGCTGGTGGCCGAACCGCCGCTCTTGCTGCGTGATGGCGGCTTTGTCGCCGCCGGTTATGACCCCGATCTTGACGAGGCGCGGCGGCTGCGCGACGAGGGGCGCGGAGTGATTGCCGCGATGCAGGGGGAGTATGCCCGGCAGAGCGGCATTCAGTCGCTCAAGATCAAGCATAACAACGTGCTGGGCTATTTCGTCGAGGTGACCGCAACCCATGCCGGGAAAATGCTGGCCGCGCCGCTGAACGAGACCTTCAAGCATCGGCAGACCACGGCCAACCAACTGCGCTTTACCACGATCGAGCTGAGCGAAATGGAGAGCCGGATCCTGAACGCGGGCGGTCGGGCGATCGAGATTGAAAAGCGGCTCTATGATGGCCTGAAAGCGGATATCCTGTCGCAGGCCGACCGGCTTGGCGAAGCAGCGAGGGGGCTGGCGGAGCTTGACCTTGCATCGGCGCTTGCCGAGATCGCGGCGCAGGAGAATTGGTGCGCGCCACGGGTGGACGAGAGCCGCGCCCTGCATATCGAGGGCGGGAGGCACCCGGTGGTGGAACGCGCCCTGCGCGCCGAGGGCGGCGGGCCATTCATCGCCAATGACTGCGATTTGGGCGGTGAAAGCGATATCTGGCTGCTGACAGGGCCAAACATGGCCGGGAAATCCACCTTCCTTCGGCAAAACGCGCTGATCGCGCTTTTGGCGCAGATGGGCAGCCATGTGCCGGCGCGGGCGGCGCATATCGGGCTGGTGAGCCAGCTTTTCAGCCGGGTTGGAGCCTCGGACGATCTGGCGCGGGGGC